>NZ_JARVST010000012.1:0-324729 GCF_030209055.1 Pseudomonas sp. lyk4-TYG-107 | reverse complement strand
AGCGAGAGGAGGTGCAGCGAAGCAAACCGTAGGCGCTGCCCCCGGATGAATCCCGGAGCGAAGGAACCCGAGCCTAGGCGAGGGCCGAACGTCAGGGCAAAGACCTTTTGGTTACTTTTGGGGCGTTTGCCAAAAGTGACCCGCCGTAAGGGCGGAACCCTAAGTGGCCGTTACCGCAGCAACGGATATGCCCCCAATCCCAATTGACTCAAATCCTCCCCTCATGGTCTCCTACACAACTTGTTACGGGTGCCCTTCACAGGGTGAAACGGGAAACCGGTGAATCATGTGCTTTACTCAAAGCCATGTCAGTCCGGTGCTGCCCCCGCAACGGTAAGCGAGCGAAGCGTCAGATCCACTGTGCCAACGCGGCATGGGAAGGTGACGCTTGCAGGTCGGCCAGACGCCAACCCCTCGTGAGCCCGGAGACCGGCCCGCAACACACAGTGCGCAGTTTGCGTCGCTGAACATAACAAACCCGCGGTGGGCGGGCGCTGTTCGAACCTCTGCGTGCCCGACTCGCAGGGGTTTTCATGCGCTCTATATCACCCGCTGACACTCCAGAGGGAAGCGCCATGTCGATCATCAGCAGCACCGGCAGCAACACCGACAAAATCTCCAGCACCGCCACCTTGAGCCAACGCCTGACCGCCGCGATCTTCGCGTCGATTCTGGGTGCCAGCCTTGTGTACTTCGCCGGTTTCTCGCACATCGAAGCGGTGCACAACGCCGCTCACGATACCCGCCACAGCGCCGCGTTCCCGTGCCACTGAGACCTGCCGACATGATCAAGCGTATCGCGCAAACCGCAGGCTTCACCGGCCTGCTGGCCGCCCTGCTGCTGACGTTGCTGCAAAGCTTCTGGGTCTCGCCGCTGATTCTGCAGGCCGAAACCTTCGAGAAGTCCGAACCGGTGGCCGTTCACGAACACGCCGCCGGCACGGCCGCACACACCCATGACGCCGAAGCCTGGGAGCCGGAAGACGGCTGGCAACGCGTGGTCTCGACCACCGGCGGCAATCTGGTGGTGGCGGTCGGGTTCGCCCTGATGCTCGCTGGCCTGTACACCCTGCGTGCACCGACCAAAACCTCGCAAGGCCTGCTCTGGGGCCTGGCCGGTTACGCGACCTTCGTGCTCGCACCGACCCTGGGCCTGCCGCCTGAACTGCCGGGCACCGCTGCAGCCGATCTGGCGTCGCGGCAAACCTGGTGGATCGGCACCGCCGCTTCCACCGCTGTTGGCCTGGCGTTGATTGTGTTCAGCCGCCACTGGTTGATGAAGCTGCTCGGCGTGGCGATCCTCGCCGTGCCGCACGTGATCGGCGCGCCGCAACCGGAAGTGCATTCGATGCTCGCCCCGGAGGCGCTGGAAACTCAGTTCAAAATCGCTTCGCAGTTGACCAACGTGGCGTTCTGGCTGGCCCTGGGCCTGATCAGCGCCTGGTTGTTCCGCCGCAAAAGCGATGGTCAATACCACGCATGACCGATGACCGCGCAGCGCCGACCTTTGTGGTCGGCCTGGGCTGCCAGCGCGGCTGCCCGGTCAGCACGCTGCGCGCGTTACTCGATCAGGCGTTGCAGGCGCATCGTATAGAACTTGAAGCGGTCAAGGCCTTGGCCAGCATCGACCTTAAACGCGATGAACCCGGCCTGCAGGAACTGGCCAGCCAACTGGCGTTGCCGCTGTTGTATTTCAGCAGCGACGAACTGGCCAATTATCAGCAACGTCTGAGCCACCATTCGCAGATCGCCTACGAGCGTACCGGTTGCTACGGCGTGGCGGAAAGTGCCGCCCTGGCCCTTGCCGAACAGTTGATTCAGGCACCGGCAAAACTGCTGATTTCCCGGCAAAAATACGCTCAGGCAACCTTGGCATTGGCCGGCGCTGCGTAAATTCCCGATAATCCCCCCGTTTGATCATGAGCAATCTTCATCTGAAGCGTTGCCCTGCCCCGTTTTTCACAGGATTTCTTCATGACCGTCTACTTCATCGGCGCCGGCCCCGGCGACCCGGAACTGATCACCGTCAAAGGCCAGCGGCTGATCCGCAGTTGCCCGGTGATCATCTACGCAGGCTCGCTGGTACCTGCCGCTGTGCTGGAGGGGCATCAGGCTGAAACCGTGGTCAACAGCGCCGAATTGCATCTGGAGCAGATCATTGAACTGATCAAATCCGCCCATGCCAAGGGCCAGGACGTGGCGCGGGTGCATTCGGGTGATCCGAGTCTGTATGGCGCGATTGGCGAGCAGATTCGTTATCTGCGCGAGCTGAATATTCCGTTCGAGATCATTCCCGGCGTCACCGCGACCGCAGCGTGTGCAGCCTTGCTAGGCGCGGAACTGACACTGCCGGACGTTTCGCAGAGCGTGATTCTGACCCGCTACGCGGACAAGACCGCAATGCCGGCGGGTGAGGAGTTGAGCAGTCTGGCGCAGCATGGCGCGACCATGGCGATTCATCTGGGGGTCAATCATCTGCAGAAAATCATCGCCGAACTGCTGCCGCATTACGGCGCGGATTGCCCGATTGCGGTGATTCACCGGGCGACGTGGCCGGATCAGGATTGGGTGGTGGGGACGCTGGAGGATATTGCCGAGAAGGTGGAGGCCAAGGGGTTTCGGCGCACGGCGTTGATTCTGGTCGGGCGGGTGTTGGGCAGTGAGGTGTTTAGCGAATCGTCGCTGTATCGTGCGGGGCATGCGCATCTCTACAGGCCCTGAAGCAATTGTGGCGAGGGAGCTTGCTCCCGCCGGATCGCGGAGCGATCCCAAAACCAGACAATCCATTCATCACGGGTAAATGCATTGTCCGGTTTGTGACTGCTTCGCAGTCATGCGGGAGCAAGCTCCCTCGCCACAGCGCCATTTTCATGTTCGCAGTGAACACCTTACTCAGTAGTAGGCATTTTCTTTCTGCGTGTGGTCGGTCACGTCGCGCACACCTTTGAGCTCTGGAATACGTTCGAGCAAGGTGCGCTCGATGCCTTCCTTCAGGGTCACATCGGCCTGGCCGCAGCCTTGGCAACCACCACCGAACTGCAACACGGCGATGCCGTCCTCGACCACATCGATCAGGCTGACCTGACCGCCGTGGCTGGCCAGCCCCGGGTTGATTTCGGTTTGCAGGTAGTAGTTGATGCGCTCGTTGACCGGGCTGTCGGCATTGACCATCGGGACTTTGGCGTTTGGCGCCTTGATGGTCAGTTGGCCGCCCATGCGGTCGGTGGCGTAATCGACGACGGCGTCGTCAAGGAACGCTTCGCTGAACGAATCGATATAGGCGGTGAAGCTTTTCAGCCCCAGCGCGGTATCTTCAGGTTTTTCTTCGCCCGGCTTGCAGTAGGCAATGCAGGTTTCGGCGTACTGGGTGCCAGGCTGGGTGATGAAGACGCGGATGCCGATGCCTGGAGTGTTCTGCTTGGAGAGCAGATCGGCCAGGTAATCGTGGGCGGCGTCGGTAATGGTAATAGCGGTCATGGAAACTCCTCGCAGGCTTGGGCGCAGTTTACGCCAATCATTGCGCCGGACAAAGTCCTAGTATTTTTGTCGGGAAAGATTCTCGACAGGTGCGCGCATCGGTTCGCCCTCGATCCGCGCTTTAAGCCACTGATAGCTGCGTTTTTCCACCCATTCGTAGCTCAACCATGACCCCACACCAATCGCCAGAGCGCAGACGATGAACATCAGATACGGGTTGATTCCGTAGCGTCGCGCGATAAAACCACCAACCGACAACACCAACACGTGCATCAGATACACCGAATAGGAACAGTCACCGAGCCATTTCATCACCCGATTGCGCTCGACGTAGCGCTCCAGCGCCATGCAAGCCATCACCAGCACCGCGCTCGGCACGCCCCAGTTCAATAACCTTGGCGCCGGTGCCAAGTGATAGATCGCCATCATCGCAGCGCTCATCGCCAACAGCGGCAGCCACAGGCCGGCGCCAATCCAGCCCCGGCGATAGAGCACGCCAATGCCGATCCCCAGCAGAAACTCGTAGACGATGTCGGAACGGTAAAACTCGTTGAGCCAGCCGAACGCCTGACACACCGAAAACAGCAACGCGGCGACCACCAGCAAGCGCACCTGCCAGCGGAACACCAGCGCGCATGCAAACAACACATAGAAGAGCATTTCGTAGTTGAGCGTCCAGCCGACATTCAGCGTCGGATAAATCCCGTAGCCGCCGGGGTTTTGCGCAGGAATGAATAACAGCGACGCGAGGAAATGCGCCCAGTCCACCGTCTGATCCGGCAACATTGGCCGGGCGAACAGCACCAGCAACGCCATCAACAGCGTGTACAGCCAGTACGCCGGGACGATGCGAAAAAGTCGGTACAGCAGGAAGCGCGCGGGCGGCAGTGCTTTGCTTTCGGTGGAGAGGAAAATCACCAGACCACTGATGACGAAGAAAACATCGACGCCGACTGCGCCTTTGTCGATGAAGAACTGCCCGACCGGGCCGCGCGCCTTGAAGTCGAAGAAAATCTGCATGAAGTGGTGACAGACCACCGTCCACGCGGCAAGCGCCCGCAGGGCCTGCACTGAAATCAACATCGGCCGCTCCCGATCACAATTGCAAAAACACCACTTCACCCTGTGGGAGCGAGCCTGCTCGCGAAAGCGACGGCACATTCAACTTATTCGGTGCCTGACACTCCGCCTTCGCGAGCAGGCTCGCTCCCACAGGGGATTTGTGTGTTACCTGAAGCTGTGACAGTCGGCCTGTAGTAAACGATCAAAGATTCTCGTAGCGGTTCATGTCCAGCACGCCCTCTTCCACCGGGTCAGTTTCGTGGAGGTATTGGCTCAGGTCGTGGAAATAGAACCAGAATTGCGGATGACTGCGACGGATCCCCCAGCGTTCGACGATTTTCTCGAAACGATCGGCATCCTTGGCATTCTCCATGGCATCGACAAATTCCGATACTTGCTCGGCCGGAATGTTGAAGATGAAGTTCGGATAGCTGCTGAGCACGCCCGGGTAAATGGTCAAGGTGTCCAGCCCTGGCTGATAGCGCAGCGACTCGCCCAACAGGAACGCCACGTTGCTGTGCGCGCGATTGCGCAGCAGGCTGTACACCTCGCGTTTGCCGCTGCGAGATTCGATGCGCAGCATGGTTGCTTCCGGCAATTGGTCGATCACCTTCAAACCGCCGGCCGGACGCGAGGTCAGGCGACTCAGCGCCTGCTCGGCGTTCTGTAGCGCCGGGTCGATATTCGGTCGCGAGCAATAGGCGCCGTCACAGCGATTGATCGGATCCGGCCGCGCATTCAGGTCGCCGTAACGCGCCAGCAACTGCATGGCGAAGTCGTATTTCGGGTCCTTCGGATCGAGTTTCAGCGCGGTCGGTTTGTCGTCGTCGATCGCCTCATAGTCGAGCCACATCTTGAACTGGCCGCTGCTTTGGTACCAATCGTCGAGGTAGTCCTCGCGGGAATCGGCCGGCATCAGGCGCAGGAAGTTCTGCTCGGCGCCGTTGCGGATCAGGTCGAAATACAGGCGGGTTTGCGCCTGATGGGAGACGTTGCCGAACACATCGAAATTGACCGCCAACTGATAATAGGTGCGCTCCAGCAGTGGATAGTCGAACAGCCACATGGTCTGTGGCACTTCGCCGATCAGGCCTTTGGTCACCGACGCACTGTCGAAGTGGCGGAAAATGCTCAGCAGCGCGTTGTCGTTGCCGGCCCACAGGGTTGACCAGCTCGGAGCCGGCAGTTCGGCGTAGCTGTCGCGGCGCAGAGCTTCGTATTCATTGCGCTTGTTGCGGTAGTTGTGCCACAGGCTCAGCACACTGCCGACGTCATCGTTCTGCCCAGGCATTGCCAGCAACGGCGTGGCCTGGCCGCGATAGTTGGGGTCGGTGATGTAAAGATCGTGTTCCGGCGCCTGGAACAGCGCCCAGAAGTTATCGCGGATCACATCCGTCGCAATCTGCCCACGGCACACCGGACCGCGAATAAAGGTGCGGACAAAGTATTCAGCGTTATCGAGCATGAACTGATAACGCGCCTGCGCCGGAATCGCCTCGAAAGTGGCGAACGGGTTGGCCCGGCTCTGCGGGCCGTAACCCGGCAGCGCATTGACCTGCCAGTTGCCGCTGTAGAACAGACTCTTGACCCGCGCCATCTTCGCCGCACTCAGCGGATAGGTGATGTGGGTCTTGTGCACGATCACCCCTTGCACCGGCCACAAGCGGTAATACACCTGAGTGCCCGGATCGTCATTCGGGCGGCGGGTGGCGATCAGGTCGATCGGCTGCCCTGTCGGCGTGCGCGAACGCACCCACTGGAAGTAGTGCCCCGGCTCACCGTCCTTGAAATAGATATGCGCGAGGAACCAGTGTTCGAACAGCCAGCGCCCAACCAGACTCTGCCGCGCCCCCGGCGCATTGAGCAGGTTTTCCCACTGGACGATTTGCAGCGCTTCCTTGGCGCTCGGCGCCAGGCCTTGCTCGTCGATCGGCGCACCGGACGCCAGCCAGCGTTGCAGGGTCTGGTATTGCTGATCGGTCAGCCCGGTCACCGCCAGCGGCATGCCTTCTTTCGGGTGAGCGCCGGCATAGCCGTCAAACTCGGCGGGCATCGCGCACATGTTTTCCCGTTGCAGGCCGAGGACGATGTCTTCCGGCAGCTTGGCATTCGGGGTCAGCGGGGTTTTGTGCCCCAGTTCCAGCATCCGCGCCATCAGCGCCGCCTGGCTGCCCTGAGCGTCGAGTACCGAATAAAAGCCCTTCTGCTGCCAGGCACGTTTGCCGAAGGCGTCGTAGAACAGCCGCGTGGTCGGCGCCGCCTGAGTGCGTTCGCCGTCGTAGACCGGCATCTTGCTCGCGCCCCGCCCTGCGCCTTCGCCGCTGCCCAGATTGAGCTGGCACGCCGAGTCGTAGCAGGCGTGGCAGGCCACACACTTCTCGGTGAAGATTGGCTGGATGTCACGCGTATATGAAATAGAAGGTGAGATCGCGGGTTCCTGCGCAATGGCGCCCCAGCTTAAGAACAGCAAGAAAATGCTGATGACGCGGTACGACATGCCCATGATCCCGATCGTGAAAAAAACGCCCGCGATTCTACAGTATGACGCTCGCACCAACATGAACGATATTCATGCAAAAGCAGCACGTGCTCCAAAAGCGCACAGGTTTGTTATGATCCCGGCCCTTCGTCATGGTCTTTTCGAGTAGTCCCAATGTCCGATCGCAGCGTCCGCCTTCAAGCTCTCAAGCAAGCCCTCAAAGAGCGCATCCTGATTCTCGACGGCGGCATGGGCACGATGATCCAGAGCTACAAGCTCGAAGAGCAGGATTATCGCGGCAAACGCTTCGCTGACTGGCCGAGTGACGTCAAGGGCAACAACGACCTGCTGGTGATCACCCGTCCGGACGTGATCGGCGGCATCGAAAAGGCCTATCTGGATGCCGGCGCCGACATTCTGGAAACCAACACCTTCAACGCCACGCGCATTTCCATGGCCGACTACGGCATGGAAGAGCTGGCGTACGAATTAAACGTAGAAGGCGCGCGACTGGCGCGCAAGGTGGCCGACGCCAAGACCGCCGAAAACCCGGACAAGCCACGTTTCGTCGCCGGCGTGCTCGGCCCGACCAGCCGTACCTGCTCGCTGTCGCCAGACGTGAACAACCCCGGCTACCGCAACGTCACCTTCGATGAACTGGTGGAGAACTACACCGAGGCCACCAAGGGCCTGATCGAGGGCGGCGTCGATCTGATCCTGATCGAAACCATTTTCGACACGCTCAACGCCAAAGCCGCGATCTTCGCCGTGCAAGGGGTGTTCGAAGAGCTGCACATCGAACTGCCGATCATGATTTCCGGGACCATCACCGATGCGTCCGGCCGCACCCTGTCGGGCCAGACCACCGAAGCATTCTGGAACTCGGTGGCCCACGCCAAGCCAATCTCGGTCGGCCTCAACTGCGCGCTCGGCGCCAGTGAGCTGCGCCCCTACCTGGAAGAGCTGTCGAACAAGGCCAGCACTCACGTTTCCGCGCACCCGAACGCCGGTTTGCCGAACGAGTTCGGCGAGTACGACGAGTTGCCGGCGCAAACCGCCAAAGTCATCGAAGAATTCGCCCAGAGCGGCTTCCTCAACATCGTCGGCGGTTGCTGCGGCACCACCCCGGGCCACATCGAAGCCATCGCCAAGGCCGTGGCCGGTTACGCACCGCGGCAGATTCCGGACATCCCCAAGGCCTGCCGCCTGTCGGGCCTGGAGCCGTTCACCATCGATCGCAGCTCGTTGTTCGTCAACGTCGGCGAGCGCACCAACATCACCGGTTCCGCCAAGTTCGCCCGTCTGATCCGTGAAGACAACTACACCGAAGCCCTGGAAGTCGCCCTGCAGCAGGTCGAGGCCGGCGCGCAGGTGATCGACATCAACATGGACGAAGGCATGCTCGATTCGAAGAAGGCCATGGTGACCTTCCTCAATCTGATCGCCGGTGAGCCGGACATCTCCCGCGTGCCGATCATGATCGACTCCTCGAAATGGGAAGTGATCGAAGCCGGTCTGAAGTGCATTCAGGGCAAGGGCATCGTCAACTCGATCAGCATGAAAGAAGGCGTCGAGCAGTTCATCCATCACGCCAAGCTGTGCAAACGCTACGGCGCGGCGGTGGTGGTGATGGCGTTCGACGAAGCCGGCCAGGCCGACACCGAAGCGCGCAAGAAAGAAATCTGCAAACGCTCCTACGACATTCTGGTCAACGAAGTCGGCTTCCCGCCGGAAGACATCATCTTCGATCCGAACATCTTCGCCGTGGCCACCGGCATCGAAGAACACAACAACTACGCTGTGGACTTCATCAACGCCTGTGCCTACATCCGCGACGAGCTGCCGTATGCGCTGAGTTCCGGCGGCGTGTCCAACGTGTCGTTCTCGTTCCGTGGCAACAACCCGGTGCGTGAAGCGATTCACTCGGTGTTCCTGCTGTACGCGATCCGCGCCGGCCTGACCATGGGTATCGTCAACGCCGGTCAGCTGGAAATCTACGACCAGATCCCGCAGGAGCTGCGCGACGCCGTCGAAGACGTGATCCTCAACCGCACGCCGGAAGGCACCGACGCCCTCCTCGCCATCGCCGACAAGTACAAGGGCGACGGCAGCGTCAAGGAAGCCGAGACCGAAGAGTGGCGCAGCTGGGACGTCAACAAGCGTCTGGAGCATGCGCTGGTCAAGGGCATCACCACCCACATCGTCGAAGACACCGAAGAGTCGCGCCAGTCGTTCGCGCGGCCGATCGAAGTCATCGAAGGCCCGCTGATGTCCGGCATGAACATCGTCGGCGACCTGTTCGGCGCCGGCAAAATGTTCCTGCCGCAGGTGGTGAAATCCGCCCGCGTAATGAAGCAGGCCGTGGCGCATCTGATCCCTTTCATCGAACTGGAAAAAGGCGACAAGCCGGAAGCCAAGGGCAAGATCCTGATGGCCACGGTGAAAGGCGACGTGCACGACATCGGCAAGAACATCGTCGGCGTGGTGCTGGGTTGCAACGGCTACGACATCGTCGACCTCGGCGTGATGGTCCCGGCGGAGAAAATCCTCCAGGTGGCCAAGGAAGAAAAGTGCGACATCATCGGTCTGTCCGGCCTGATCACGCCGTCGCTGGACGAGATGGTCCACGTTGCCCGGGAAATGCAGCGTCAGGATTTCCACCTGCCGCTGATGATCGGTGGCGCGACCACCTCCAAGGCGCACACCGCAGTGAAGATCGAGCCGAAGTACAGCAACGATGCGGTGGTCTACGTCACCGACGCCTCGCGTGCGGTCGGTGTGGCGACGCAGTTGCTGTCCAAGGAACTCAAGGCCGGTTTCGTCGAGAAGACCCGTCTGGAATACGTCGATGTGCGTGAGCGCACCGCCAACCGCAGCGCCCGTACCGAGCGACTGAGCTACGCGGCGGCGATTGCCAAGAAGCCACAGTTCGACTGGGCCAGCTACACGCCGGTCAAACCGACCTTCACCGGCACCCGCGTGCTGGACAACATCGACCTCAACGTTCTGGCCGAGTACATCGACTGGACGCCGTTCTTCATCTCCTGGGACCTGGCCGGCAAATTCCCGCGCATCCTCGAAGACGAAGTGGTCGGTGAAGCCGCCACCGCGCTGTACAAGGACGCGCGCGAGATGCTCACCAAGCTGATCGACGAGCAGCTGATCAGCGCCCGTGCGGTGTTCGGTTTCTGGCCGGCCAATCAGGTGCATGACGACGACATCGAACTGTACGGCGATGACGGCAAGCCCATGGCGCGCCTGCATCACCTGCGTCAGCAAATCATCAAGACCGACGGCAAGCCAAACTTCTCGCTGGCCGACTTCGTTGCACCGAAAGACAGCGAAGTGACCGACTACGTCGGTGGTTTCATCACCACCGCCGGCATCGGCGCCGAAGAAGTCGCCAAGGCCTATCAGGACGCTGGCGACGATTACAACTCGATCATGGTCAAGGCACTGGCCGACCGTCTGGCCGAGGCCTGCGCGGAATGGTTGCACCAGCAAGTGCGCAAAGAGCACTGGGGTTACGCCAAGGATGAGGCGCTGGACAACGACGCGCTGATCAAAGAGCAGTACTCCGGTATCCGTCCGGCACCGGGTTATCCGGCCTGCCCGGATCACACCGAGAAGGCCACGCTGTTCACCCTGCTCGATCCTGAAGCCAGCGAAATGCGCGCGGGCCGCAGCGGCGTGTTCCTCACTGAACACTACGCGATGTTCCCGGCAGCGGCGGTCAGCGGCTGGTACTTCGCCCATCCGCAGGCGCAATACTTCGCCGTCGGCAAGGTCGACAAGGATCAGGTGCAGAGCTACACCTCGCGCAAAGGTCAGGAACTGAGCGTGACCGAGCGCTGGCTGGCGCCGAACCTCGGTTACGACGAATAAGCGCAACGCTCAGTCCCCGGACCTGCCGGGGACTGACCGTTCAGCGGGTTTTACCCGCCTGACAATGGCCCGGATGTACCGGGCCGTTGTGCGTTGCCGGCAGACAAACCGATCCGTTCGATCTCCTGTCGCGACAATTCGATGAGCCTGGCATTTCGCGCCGCCGCCTGATCGAACAGCCTGCTCAGATACAGCGGATCGTCAGCACTCAGAGCTTCGTCCTCGCCCTCCTCCAGCAACTGCGTTTCATCCATTTGCCTGAACGCTTCGGGCTGCTGCTCCTTGAGATAGTCCAGCCAGTAATCGCGCTGGATCAGGTCCTCCAGAAATCTCTCGGAGCGTTCCGCGCTGACCACCTCGGCCCGCGCATTGACCAACTGCTGCGGGGTGACACCGGAGACAAATTTCATGTTTTTCGGCTGCCCGGGCAACTCCAGTCCATCGTCCCAGCCCCCGGTCAGACCGATCCGGTAACCGAGGCGAACTTCGGCTTCGTCGAAACCACTGCGCGCAGCCGCCGCTTTTGCCAGTTCATCGACCTTGTCCAGCCGGAACAGCTGCCGCGACAGCGACAACAAGGCTTCACCGCGGATGCCTGGGCGGCCGGCCGGTAAATCGATCAAGGCGTTGTAAGTGAAGACCTTGCTCTCCAGACCACTGAACGTAAGGATGCGCCCGTCCACGCAAGTCCCGTGTGTGGCCGAGCCGGCGAAAATCACCTCGCGCAGCTCACTGTTGGCGGCCGCCGCCTCCATGACCATCCACACCCGTCGCGTCAGATCGGCGTTGGCTACGCGAAACTCCTGGGTGTCCTGCAATCGATCAAGCAAATGGAAGAATGCCGCGCTATCCGGTTCGGCAGCGAGTTGATCCCAGAGTTTGTCGCGTGCCAACGCCTGCTCCGCCGGCAGATTCGCCAGCCACGGTGCTTTCTGTTGCGCATGGGCCTGTTCGCCCGGGAGGGTTTCGTCGGACTCGATGCTGTCGGTGGTTTCACTGAGCCCGCCGGCAACGTCGTCAGCCATTTCCTCCAGATCGGAACTGGAAAAACCGAGCACTCGCGGGCGGTTACCCGCAGCCTGATAGGTTCTGAGCCTTTCAAGGGATTCCTCCGAGAGGTTGTAGTTGTCAGTCAGGTCGGTGCCGTCCATCAGCTCATCGTGCTGACCGTCCAGCGCCTGTTCGGGGATGGCGGTGATGTCGTTGCGACTGAGGTTGAGTGTCCGCAGGTGCTGCGCATCCAGCGTCCCGGCCGGCCATTCGGCCAGGTTGTTATTACGCAGATCCAGACTTTGCAAATGCTCGAAGTAGCTGGCGTCGAACGCCTCGAGATGGTTGTAGCTCAGGTCCAGTGTTTGCAAATGCTGCAGACCGGACAGCGCGGCATACAGCGGCTCGGTGTCAGTGAAGTTGTTGCTGGCCAGCTCGAGTCGCTCGAGCTGCGGCATTTGCCGGACGCCATCAGGCAGCGCGGTGAGTTCATTGCCACTGAGGGTCAGATCGCGCAGGTGAGTGAAGGACTTGAGAAAGCCGTTGCTGCCTTCGGCCGTCACTCGTGTGCCCGTCAGGTTCAAGCTGCTGACATGCCCGAAGTCCTCGGGCAGCGGCGGTAGATCACCCAATTGCAGGCCGTTGAGATCCAGAACCGCATCGCCCCCGGCAACCGATAACCGTGCGCGCCAGCAGGTGAGGATGCGCCACGCCGCCAGGCTGCGTGATTGCGAGGAGATGACCCAGTCGACGCCACGGGTTTCCCGGGTATACAGCCAGCCATTGAGTTGGCGAACGAGGGTTTCAAAGGTCTGACTCCAACCGGTGATCCGCTCGCTGATCTGCACTTCGGTCGCACCCTCATTGCGCAGCGCCTCGATCATTTGCGTGGCTTGTTCATCGCTAAGGGCCGGCTGCACTCGCTGCAGGTCCTGGCGCATCCGTGTCAGCCCGGTACTGACCGGCGCCTGCGTCAGCGGCAGCAACTGGCGGGCCACTGATACACCGTTCTCTGCCGGCGGAAAGGTCGCCGGCACCGGCTGCCGGGCAAACGCATCCAGTGCGCCGGCAGGCAGGCCGAGGGTGTCTTCGAGCCGCCGTTGGGCCAGACGCAGTTCAGCCGACGCCGCGGCGGTCAGCGGCGTACCGGTCAGGTTGGTATTGAGCAGTGCGGTGCTTTCAAGCACGGCAGGCGGCAGCGTGCTGATACGGGTGTCGCGCAGATCCAGCCACGCCAGTTGCGGCAGACCTTCGGCCCCTGTCGGCCACTGTTGCAGGTGCGTTGCCTGCAGGTCGAGGGCCTTCAAGCGCTGCAGGCTGCCAACGTTCATCTCGCTCAGCGGATTGTTCCGCAGATTCAACTGTTCGAGCGCAGGCAATTCACTCAATCCGCGCTCCAGGCCTGAAGCGTCGGTCAACTGGTTGTCGGCCAGATCCAGGTGCACCAGGCGCGAAAGGCTCTGCGACTCGATCGGCCATTCGTGCAAGGCATTGTCACTCAGATCAAGGGTTCGTACTTCGCTGAACGCACTGAGGAAACCGCGCATCTGCACGGCTGCAACGCGCTGGCCGTTGAGCAGCAGCGTGCGTACATGCGCAAATGCGTCAGCGGGTAACGCCGGCAGTTCGCTGAGCATCAGCCCCGACAAGTCCAGGGTCGAAGCACTGATGGTCGCGCCATAGCGCTTGAACATGCCCTTGCGCCAACTGGTTTTCAGGACATGGGCCAGGTTTGATCGCGCGACAAGTTCGCGCAGCGATTCTGCCGACACCACCACGCGCTGCTGCCACTGATTGAGTTGGCTATCCAGCGCGGCATATTGATCGCTCAAGGCATTGATCGCGGTGAAACGCTGCTGCTCATCCGGCCATTGTTCGAAGAAACGATTGAACACCCCCTCGGGCGATTGATTCACGCCCTCGCCCAGGCGCCGCAACTCGCCGCGGCAATAATCCCTGACCATCGTCTCTCGATCGATCAGGTGTTCCGGATGGGTCTTGACGTATTCGTACACGCCAGTGAAGTTTTCCCGGGAGAATCTTGACCAGTCCAGCGACAGCCCCGACCAGAGTTTTTCATGGCCCTGCAGCAGTGCTGCCGGCACGGTGCTGATCCCCGTGTCTCTGAGGTTCAGACGTTCCAGGGCCGGTAACTCCAGCGCACCCGCAGGCCAGTCGAACAATGAATAGGCGACGATTTCCAGTGTGCGCAGATTACGCATGCCGCTGACGTCGAAGGCCAGCGGCTGATAGCTCGAGGTGCTGACACTCAATGCTTCAAGACGGGTCAGTTGAGCCAGGCGTGCCGGCATGTCAGCGGCATAAGGCATTGCGCTGTAGAGCGTCAGGTCAGTGAATTCCGGCAAG
Source organism: Pseudomonas sp. lyk4-TYG-107 (assembly GCF_030209055.1). Lineage (NCBI taxonomy): Bacteria > Pseudomonadati > Pseudomonadota > Gammaproteobacteria > Pseudomonadales > Pseudomonadaceae > Pseudomonas > Pseudomonas sp. lyk4-TYG-107. The sequence continues at coordinate 310,469 of NZ_JARVST010000012.1, read as the reverse complement.
TTCTGCAACACTGCCGGCACGTTGGTGAACGTTTCTGCGGTGGCGTTGATGCGCAGTGCCTTGAGCCTGGGGAAGCTGCCCAACAGTTCATCGACGTTGGCATCAGTGATGCACCGCCCCCTGACTCGCAGATCGCGTACATGCGAGAAGTCCGCCGTCAGCACCGGCAGCGGATCATCGCAGGTCAGATCGAGGCGTGCGGCACTCGCGCGGCTATCGGCCAGCGGCGAATTGAGCCAGCTCTGCTTGAGGCTGCGCACCACGCTGGATCGGCCGCCGATCATCGACTCCAGCGTCGGCTCCGGGGCCGGCACACCTTCCCATTGCGCCAGCGACGATCCGAGTTCCTGCCATTCACGCAGGCGCCTTTGCAACAGCTCGTAGATCTGCGCGTCAGTCCGCCCGGCGGCCAGTTGTTTGAGGATGAACCCGCCCGCTTGCTGATCGGTAAGCGCCGGATACACGTCCTGCACGCGCGTCACCAGCAACGGATTGACGCCTTCGCCGCGACCGCTGGCGTAATAACCCAGCCCGTGCTGGCGTACCCGCACCGGCGCCTTGAAGCGTTGCTTGTGGCCATGGCGCCTGCTCGCCAGTCGAGCCAGTTCGGCACGGTGTCGGGCCACATACCCGATCAGTGCCCGACGCAGTCCGGCGCTACGCGCAACCTGGGTAAAACCCAGGGCCTGCCGCGACTGATCGGGCAACGCATGGAGGATTGAGGCAAGGAAGTTGTCGCCGTGACGCGGAACACTGTCGAGCGCTTCGCCGCGCTCGTTGTACGCCTGATAGACCGGCCCGCGCTTGACCAGATACTTGGTCTGGCCGGCACTTTCGCTGCCGACGCTGTCAATCAACGGCCCGTCGAGGCTACTTTCGCGCACCTCGAGACGCACCTCGTCCGACCAGCCCGGCAGTCGTTCCAGGGCGCGCAATGCCAGCCATTGGCTTTCGCTGCCGCCGGAATTTTCCATGTGCAGGCCGGCGACCGCGTGGTTGAAGCGGCGCTGCCGGGCAAACTCACGGGAGATCTCCAGAAGGCGCAACGGCACCCGCTGACCGCTTTGCAGGCGCGCCAGCTCCTCGGCGTTCGCCTCCAGCAGCACGCGGATTGCCGCCGAGCTACCCAACCCCGGTGTGGCGGCTTGTAGCCTGGCGATTCGCCGGTCGTTCAACGCGGGCTCGTCATAGAGCCTGTCGAACATCGCCGGTTGCCGGGTGCGCAGGTAATCGGCGATCTGTTTGCGCAGTTCCAGCGGCCGCGATTCGACCACGCGCGCTGGCTCGGCGCCCAGCAGCCAACGTGTTTGCGGCTCATCCAGCGCGGCCAGAATACGCTCAGGCAATTGGCCGTCGAGCACTTCGGCGCGGGTCACCTGGATCGGCGTGCGCATCTGGCCCTCGACTGAGCCTGACTCCACGCCGAACAGCCGGCTGGGGCCGGACAGCTGCGCTCCGTCGAAGACTTGCAGAATCTTTCCGCTCGGCCAGCGCGGCATTTGCGTGAGCATTGGCAGCGTCAGCAGATACGAATCATCCAGGGTGGTTCCTCGTTCGACCTGATCGATCAGCCGCCCGACCTGCTGATCCGCCTCGTACAGGCGCAGGGTGTCGGCCAGGGCCAGTGGCGCTGGCTGATGATCGAGGTGCATCTGACGCAGCGCCTCATCACTGACACCACTGACATCGGCGATTTCGAGCAGTTGCGCATCCGAAAACGCCTCAGTCGAATGCCCGATGCGCCGCAGCAGGGTCAGTCGATCCCAGCTCAGCGGTCGCTCCAGGTTGTGGCGCCAGGCCCCCAGTCGATTGTGCTCAAGGATCGGTTGATACGCCGCAGGATCATACGGGTGGCGGATGCGCCAGCTTTTCAGGGTCTCGTCGTAGTGCGTCTGGTAGACCTTGCCTTGCTGGCGAATGAAGGTCTTGCCGTCGAATCGATACACGCCCTGCGCATCAGGCACGGCACTCGCCGGCAGGACACTATCGCTGACGTATGCATCAAGGTCAGGCTTCCACAGGCGGACCGAGCCGTCAGGCCGTTCGACCGGCTGCAAGTGCTCGATCACCGGCTCGGCGTAGGCCGCCTGGAGTCGGCCTGCGCCCTTGCCGACCGCGCCCATCACGCCAATCAGCGCCAGGTTCTGCGCCACATCGACCAGATGCGCCTTGGCAGCCTGGCGATCACCTTCCGACCATTCGATGGCGCCTTCGAATGATTCATAGAGCAGTTGCCCGGCCATCACGGTCATCATGATTTCGCCCAGTACCGGGACAAACATCGACACCAGGTTCAACGCCATCATGCCGAACTCGAGCAGATGACTGAGTTTTTCTGCGCGTACCCGGGCATCGACATCCGCAGTGGGGACGGCGTGGGCCCGCGCATCGGCGATGAATTTGGCCCGGTGCTGTTCGTAGAGGTATTGCCACAGATCGGTGTTGTCGGCCCAGATCCCGGCCACGCCTTTGCGCGTGGTTGGCAACGGGTCGAGAAACGGGTCAGGCTGCGGCTCGCGCTTGCCGGGGGCTTCGGGTGGCAGCTCCTTGATCCGCGCGATGGTCGACAATGGCGGTATCAGCTGCGCGACCTTGACCCAGATCGAATGCAACGGGTCACTCGGGGAGTCCGCAGCCTTTTGGGTGAACTGACTGAAACAGTAAGGACGGTCGGCATAAGCCACGAACTGACTGAAAAACTGCTGGTAAGCGGTCGGGCCTGGCGCGGAAGCCGTAGGGTCAGCAGCGGTGAACTTGCCTTTGAACACCTCACGCATCTGCGCCATGGTGTAGCGCTTGAGCGGGTGTTGCGGGTCATGGGGAATGTAGACGATGAATTCGTTGGTGTAGCGGTAGCGCTCGCTGATGCTGAACACCACGCAACCGGTCATCCGCCGCTTCATCAGGCTCAGATCACGAAACCACACGGCCTTGCCGCCGAGCTGCGGGTGGATCTGGCCGTCCACCACCGACAGAATCATCCGGTAGTCGGCGGGCTCGATGTCCTGTTTCAGCAGCGCCCATTCAGCGGCGGCACGCAACGCGGTTTTCTGGCTGGCAATGAAGTGCCGGCGCAAGGTGTCGGTTTTCTCGAAAAACGCTTTGATCCGTGCCTGATAACGGGCACCGACGTCCAGCGAACGACACAGCGTCAGAAACTGCCTGACCGTGATGCCGATGTCTACTGCCTGAAACTCGCCCGGGGTTGCCGTCTCGACCACGAAACCGGATCTGGCGTGATAGGCACCTGCTTCACATTCCGAAGCCTCGAAGTTGTGCAATGCCGCTTGCAGCAAGGGCAGCTTCAACACTTCGAACGTGGAAACTTCAACTTCCAGCACCCCGAGTTCGAGGGGCCGTCTGAGACACAGCAAGGTCTTGTCGAGATCGACCGTCACGTTGAACTGGTTCTTGAGTGCCTTGCCGAGCAGCGCCTGGGCAAATGCATCGACGCTTTCAAGGCCGGCCATGGTCTTGTCGAGCCGGCTCTGGGCGACAAAGGCCGCCGTGACCCGCTCTTTCAAGGCTTGTTGCTGATCATTCGGGAAATGGTGATAGCCGTGCGCTGGCCGGGTACTGGCCACTTTCATCGCGGCTCGCCGCTCGGGTGAAGCGGCGATCAGCCAATCGGGGATCAGCTGCTCCAGCAGCTTGCCGTGAAGGCTGGCGCTGACCGGTGCGCGGGGCAATGTCGGGGGATGAGTGGACACCCTGTCTCTCCTGAAAAATGGGAGGACAGGACACCATGTCCGCCACGGTGATCTGCGGTACATAGTTATCGTATTGGCGCGGACGTGTTACCGGACAAGTCAGGAACCCGCGTGCGACCCACGGCACAACCCGCTGGATTGACTATGCTGTCGGGACAGCCTTTCGGACGGGGGATTTATGGACGATCCAGTCGACAACAAGCCACCGAGCTTCTGGCAGATGCTGCACAGCGTGATGGCTGCGGCATTCGGCGTGCAAAGCGGGAAAAATCGGGCAAGGGACTTCACCCATGGCAAGCCCAGCCATTTCGTGATCCTGGGGATCGGCTTCACCGCCGTGTTCGCTTTGACGCTGTTTGTCATCGTCAAGCTGGTACTGCATTTCGCCGGGGTCTGACAGGGTTCAGTGCATCAGGATCTGCAGGCTGAACGGGTAGCGATAAGACGCGGGACGCTCCTTGGCCGACAACTTGCGAAAACTCACGCCGTAATCCGGCGCGGCGCCCATGGCCAGCATTTGCTGTGCCTGATGCTTGTCGATCAGTTGCAGCAGCGACAATTGCCGGTCACGTCCGCCATAACGATCCAGATCGACGCCCTGCTCATAATCGTGCAACTCCACCAGCGCCCACCCGCCGAGAGTGAAGTGACCGCCCACCAGCGCGCTCAAGCGCCCATCGACCACCGCCCGCAACGCCTCGGGCGAGGTGTTGACTGCGCTGAACAGCGCATCTTTGCCCGGGACTTTGCCGGCTTCGGCAAACGCATGCATGGCGCCAAAAGCCATTTCATCATTGGCTGCCCACACCAGCGACACCTTCGGATAACGGCTGACCAGTTGCCGCGCCTGCTCGTAGGCACGTTGCCGGGTCCAGCCGCCGTACACCAGTTGCCGCAGTCGAACCTGCGGATGCTCGGCCAGAGCGCGTTGCATGCCCTGCTCGCGCAATTGCGCTGACGGGGTGATCTTCAGGCCGGAAAACGCCAGCACCTCAATCTGTTCGCCCCGCGCCACCGGCGGATGCAGGCGAATCAGTTCCTTCATCATCAGGTAGCCGCCCTCCTCGTCATTCGGCACCAGGCTGCCGATGCGATCGGCACGCTCGCCGATCAGCGCCTGCTGATCGGGGGTGAGCACCGCGTTGACCATGAACAGCTTGACCCCGCTGCCCTCCGCCATACGCAGGATCTGCGGCGCCACGTACTGCTCGTTGACGAATACCAGATAGTCGGGACGATTCGGTCCCTGCAGGGCAACTCTGGCCTGAGCCAGGGTGAATTCCGGCTGGCGCTGGGAATAGAGAATCTGCAAATCGACGCCCAGGTCACGGGCGGCCGCCTGCATGAATTGTGAGTAGCTGACCCAGAAGGCTTCCTGAGTCGAGCCCGGGTTGAGGAACAGCACCGACTCGGCCCGGGCCGCAGAGCCGAAAACCGCACCGAACAGCAGAAGGCTGAGGTGGAAAAACTTCAACATGAATGATCCGGGCCCAAGGAAAAATGGCCGCGCATTATAGCCCCCTATCAGCGGCTATTGACGCCTGATCCCGTTTTTTGTCCGACAATCGTCGGAAGCGGACCCGGATCGGTCGTTTACTGATGACTGACCCAGAATACCGCCGTCCCTACTACCAGAATAATCAGGAACAGAATGGCCCATGCATCGACACTGCTATCGCTTTTTCTTGCCTTGGTCGGATTGCTCATTGCATCGCCTCTTGTCGGTTTTATCGGTGATTGCAGAAAGACTCGATCACAGTTAAGACGATGATTGTCCCCGCGACAAATGTGGGTTAATCAACAACTATTCTCGTTAGGCGATTTGGTTCTTTACATATACTCAAACATCACTTTTGCGCATAACTGCAAACGGGTATATTGCCCCGGCTCCGTTAGGGAGTGCGCGGCCGTGCGCGCGTAATTGCCGAGGCACCATCGGACTCCAGCAAGCGAAAACGCAGCGTTTTCCGAGTAGCCCAAAGCCTGAGAACAGGACTTATATGTACGTATACGACGAGTACGATCAGCGGATCATCGAGGACCGCGTCAAGCAGTTCCGTGATCAGACCCGACGCTATCTGGCAGGCGAGCTGAGCGAAGAAGAATTCCGCCCCCTGCGCCTGCAAAATGGCCTCTACATCCAGCGTTTTGCGCCGATGTTGCGCGTGGCGGTGCCTTACGGCCAACTGACTTCCCGTCAGGTGCGCATGATGGCCAAGATTGCCCGTGACTACGACAAGGGCTACGCCCACATCAGTACCCGGCAGAACGTGCAGTTCAACTGGCCGGCGGTGGAAGACATCCCGGACATCCTCGCGGAACTGGCCACCGTGCAGATGCACGCGATCCAGACCAGCGGCAACTGCCTGCGCAACGTCACCACCGACCAGTTCGCCGGTGTCGCTGCCGATGAAGTGATCGACCCACGCCCATGGTGCGAAATCGTCCGTCAGTGGACTACATTCCACCCGGAATTCGCCTACCTGCCGCGCAAGTTCAAGATCGCCGTCAACGGTTCGACCGCTGACCGTGCGGCCATCGAAGTCCACGACATCGGCCTGGAGCCGGTCCACAACGCCGCCGGCGAGCTGGGCTTCCGTGTGCTGGTCGGCGGTGGCCTGGGCCGTACCCCGGTGGTCGGCGCCTTCATCAACGAATTCCTGCCATGGCAGGACCTGTTGAGCTACCTCGACGCCATCCTGCGGGTGTACAACCGTTATGGCCGTCGCGACAACAAATACAAGGCGCGGATCAAGATCCTCGTCAAGGCGCTGACCCCTGAAGTGTTCGCGCAGAAAGTCGATGCCGAGATGGAACACCTGCGCGGTGGCCAGACCACTCTGACCGAAGCCGAACTGCATCGCGTCGCCAAACACTTCGTTGATCCGGACTACAAGGCGCTGGAGAACCAGACGGCTGCTCTTGCCGAACTCGACAAAGAGCATCCGGGTTTCGCCCGCTGGCGCTCGCGCAACACCCTGGCGCACAAGAAGCCGGGTTATGTGGCCGTGACCCTGTCGCTGAAACCGACCGGCGTTGCGCCGGGCGACATCACCGACAAGCAGCTCGACGCCGTCGCCGATCTGGCCGAGCGCTACAGTTTCGGTCAACTGCGCACGTCCCACGAGCAGAACATCATTCTCGCCGACGTCGAGCAGAGCCAGTTGTTCACCCTCTGGGGCGAGCTGCGTGAAGGTGGTTTCGCCACGCCGAACATTGGCCTGCTGACCGACATCATCTGCTGCCCGGGCGGTGATTTCTGCTCGCTGGCCAACGCCAAGTCGATCCCGATCGCCGAATCGATCCAGCGCCGTTTCGACGACCTGGACTATCTGTTCGACATCGGTGAGCTGGACCTGAACATCTCCGGTTGCATGAACGCCTGTGGTCACCACCACGTCGGCCACATCGGCATCCTCGGGGTGGACAAGAAAGGTGAAGAGTTCTACCAGGTGTCCCTCGGTGGCAGCGCCAGCCGTGACGCGAGCCTGGGCAAGATCCTCGGCCCGTCCTTCGCCCAGGACGACATGCCGGACGTGATCTCGAAGCTGATCGACGTGTACGTTGAACAACGTACCGAAGACGAGCGCTTCATCGACACCTACCAGCGTATTGGCATCGACCTCTTCAAGGAACGCGTCTATGCAGCGAATCATTAAGAACAACGAGGTGGTCGACGAAACCTGGCACTTGCTGCCCAAGGACGCGACCCTCGACGGTATCTCCAACTGCGACGACCTGATCGTGCCGCTGGCCCTGTGGCGCGATCATGCTCACGCGCTCAAGGCCCGCGACGGCGGGCTGGGTGTGTGGCTGGACGCCGATGAAGAAGCCGAGGAAATCGGTGACGACGTCGCGCAGTTCCAGGTCATCGCGCTGAACTTCCCGGCCTTCACCGATGGCCGCAACTACTCCAACGCCCGCCTGCTGCGCGACCGCTATGGTTTCAAAGGTGAACTGCGGGCGATTGGCGATGTGCTGCGCGATCAGCTGTTCTACATGCACCGTTGCGGTTTCGATGCGTTCGCCCTGCGCGCCGACAAGGACCCGTACGAGGCACTGGAAAGCCTGAAAGACTTCTCGGTGACCTACCAGGCCGCCACTGACGAACCGCTGCCGCTGTTCCGTCGCCGCTGACTCGAATACGCCTTGAGCACCTGCTCAAGGCGTACTTCCCTCCTCTTCTGTATCCGAACTGGCCAGCTCATTGGCCGGATGGCGCGCGAGTGCCTGATCGGTGAGTTGGCGAATCAGCGCCTGACGTTCATTTCTGAAATTGTCGTGAATCGCGTTCATCTGCACCGCTGCCTGGTCGCGCGTCAGCTCCGCCTGCTCCTCCAGACGCGCCAAGGCCCGCGAGGTCCGAACATAGACAAGGGCGAAAGCGTCGGGATTCGCCGATTCGAGAAATTCGACCCAGAATCGCTGGCCGATACACCATTCGGGAAACGCCGAAGACCCTTCAATACGCAGCACGGCCTGATTGGCCTGATCCAGTTCTACCTGCGAGACCTCGACATTCAAAGGGCTGCTTATCGCCCTTGGCTGTCCCGGCAGATCGAGCCGTCCCGCCAGTCCCACCCGATAGGCCAGACTGAATTCGAGTGCGTGCTCGTAGACACTCGGTTGGGCGCGGGCGTTGATCTCTTCCAAGGTGCGCTCTTCCAGCGTTTGCAGGCGAAACAAGCCTCTGAGCAAATGCGTCAATTGCCGCTCCAGCGGCGCGCCATCGATCCCGGCCGCGACCGTGGCTCGGTAACACAGAACCTGGACTTCCATCTCACTGAACACCGCGGAATAACCATCGACACTGGTGGCGACGCGCGCCGTGCGGAACAATTCGCTGCGCAACCGCGTGTCTTCAGCGGCCGCCTCGACCACATTCCACACACGCTGGCTGAAATACGGGTACAACCGGGTGTAATCGGCCGTGTGGATCAATTGTGAAAGTACATTGAAGAAATCCCGCGAGCCGGGCGCTGCCCTTACCGCCTCCCAGGTAACGCTACGCGGTATCGCTTCGACGGCAGGTCTGCCGGTCAGCCAGCGCGCACTCTGACCTTCATACGACACGCTGGGTAGCGGCTGGTGTTGATAGACCCGGGCCATTACACCGAAACTGACGCTGTTCGCCTGCTGATACGTCGCAATCTGTCGCAAAGAGTCAGGCGACAAGGGGTTACCCATCAGGCGAACGGCGCGGGTGACCACCAACGGAGCCCTGAGTACCGCCTCCGGCACCGTGCTTATCTGGTTATCGCGCAGATCGATCAGTTGCGGTCGTTGCAAACCGGTGGTTCCCTCGGGCCAATGATCGATTGCGCAACCGCGCAAGCGCAGTCTTTCCAGATCCGGCAGTGAGCTGACATCCGGGGCATGCGCAAGATCAACATTGAAGTCCAGGCTCAGCACCCGCAGCTTTTTCAATTGCGCCAGTGACGGCACCGATGCAGAAGATAGACGAATACGGTTCTCGCTCAGATCCAGATGCGTCAGCCAGGGCATGCGTTCCAATGTCACCGGTAACTGGGTCAATTGGTTCCCCCTCAGGGAAAGGCTGCGCAAATTTCTGAAATGACGCAAAAATGCCGTCAGCCCCAGCGGCGTAGTGCCGTCCATGATCAGATGCGTGACGTGGCTGAAATCCCCGACCAGCACTGGCAACTCTCCCAACGGCTCCGGGGCGAAAATCAAGGTGTCGGGTGGCGCGTCGCCCGAGGCCCCCGGTTCTCTGCGCCAGCAGCGGATGATCGCGCGCATGGCCCGGGACTTCGCCGACTGTGGAACATCAAGCAATGAGCCATCGATCCCGTTGTACTGCGTTTGCCGCGTCACCCAACGACTCAGGACTTCGCGAATACCGAGAAACTCCAGGCGCAGCAATTCCAGTTTCATCAGCACCAGGATCTCATTGCGGCCCAAGACGTTGAGTAGCGCATGGATCTGTGCAGGGGAATGGGCCGGGTAGAGTTCCTGAATACGGCGCACCATCACTGAAACGCTCACACCTGAGTTCGCCCATGGCCCCGCCGGGGGCCGGTCAGCCAGGGCCATCGGCGAATAGTCGCCGGGACGTTCGCCCATGGTCCTGGCAAACGTTGTTCGCCGTTGCATGGCAAGCTCGGTGATTTTCTCCCGTAGCCCGTTCGCCCCGGCCTCGATCGACAGGCCCAACGCGACCTTGCGTTGCGCCGACAACCCATGCCAGAGGGCCTGGAAATAATGCTCGCGGGTGCGCCCGGAAAATGTTTTCAGCGCAGCATCAGTACCCTGCAGAACGCTGATGCGGTTCGCCAACACATTGATGATCACCCGCTCACTGGATGAGCTTGACGCCGTCGTTGCAACACTGCCGTGACTGCCCGACCACTCCTGTATCTCGATCGCTGAAGCCCCTGACCAGCCCGGCAAATGTTCAAGGGTATCGAGCACCAGGCGATTGGTACTGTGACCACCGCCACTCTCCAGGTACAGGCCTTCATAGGCTCGACACACAGCAATCGCCTGTTGATAGCGGCGCACCTCCTGCGCCAGCCGCAATGGTACGCGGGCAGCGTCCAGCTCCTGCGCTTCGCCATCCAGGGCACTGCCCGCCAACTCCTCGGCAACACTGGCAGGCAGATCGGCAAAGGTCTTCACCAGAAACGCCACCCGACCATTGCTCGGCGCTTCGCGGCGTCGATAGATTCGCTGGAACAACGGCTCCCGTCGACCTTGTGCCTGCTCGCCGATGATTTGCACCAGCTTGCGCGTCTGAACCGCCGAATCCTGGCTCGTCAAGCCGAGCAAGTTCTTGCGCCGCTGGCTGCCGAGTGCAGCCAGCAGAGAACGGTACAGTTTCCCCCGATGCACATCCTGCTGAGTTATCTTCAGGATCGTGGTGGCGTGGGTTGCGCCATAACGATTGATTGGCGTGCCCGCTGCATCGACGACACTAATGGCGCAGGCTGCCGGCCAACTGGCCGATGTCGTCAGCAGGTGCAATTGCAGGTCAGCATCCGCCATGGGGGCCGACAACGGGATCTGCAGTTGCTCGATAAACTCCGTCACCGCTGCATCGGCGCGAAATCTCCACACCGTGTCGAGCAGCAAGGCCGGCGGATGACCGCGATCTACATGGATCTGACGCAACACGCTGTCTTCGATACCGCAGACAGCCAGAGCCTGCAGCGCACTGGCATCCGACAGCTCCTCGCGGGGATGGCCGAAGCGGCGCAGCAGCTTCAATCGATCCCAGTCCTGAACCAGCTCGCTGTCATGACGCCAGGCACCCCGATCGTTGGTTTCGAGCAGCGGTGCATAGCGGCTCGCCGATTCCGGCGGCGCCTGCACTTCCCACAGCCCGGTCTGAGGTTCGGGGCGCACTGCATAGTGCAGATCATCGAGCGTCAGGTACGCCTGGCCATCAACCCAACGCAAGCCGCGGCCATCGCGACGCACTCCGGCAGGCAAGGCCCGACGCTGTTGATACACGTGCAGGTCAGGCTTCCAAAGGCGAGGCTGCCCTGAAGCCAGTTTGACCATGCGCAAGCGCTCGATAAAAGCCGATGACCTGACGACTTTGAACGCTGTGCCTACCGCCCTGGTACTCGCAGCGAAAGCCGCCATCAGGATCAGGTTTTCGACGACATCGAAAAAGTAATCCGTCGCCTGCTCCTGCTCGCCTCTGGACCAACTGGCAATCCCTTCATAGACCTGCGAGAGCAACTGCACCGCGGTCACCGCCAACAGAGCCTCTCCGACTACAGGTATGAACGATACAGCGACCAACAGCAGGTCGACCCCGATGGCCTTATAGGTGTCCAGTCGGGCCAGCCGGGTTTTCTCGTCTTCATCGTCGGTTGGGACCACTACGAGCCGAGCGTCGGCCATGGTCTGTTCGGCGTGCTGGCGATACATCAGGGTGAACGGGTCGCCCGCAAAATCGATGCCGGACAACGTCACGTAGAACGCGGCACGAGGCAGGATTGAATGACTGTGCGGATACAGACGCCCATCGAGTTCGGTCACCCACGCTGCGCGCTCACTGATCTTGATGAAGCGCATGAAGAATTGGCGAAACGCTGCGCCTTTCAACCGCTGGCTCAACTGTTTCTCGAAATCGCTGAAGGATGAATACTCCTTGAGCGGGTGCAACGGATCACCTGGCAGGTAAACAACGCATCGATAGTCGTCATCGGCGTGCTCACTCACCGGGCCGATAAACAGCACACCGTTAAGTGTGACACCCAGCATCTGCAAGCCCTGATAACCCAGGGTGTTGTTGCCCAGTTTGAGCGTGTCCTGGTTATCCTTGACTGCCTGCAACATCTCATGCACTTCGACACTGATGTGTTTCTTCAGCAATGCGACGTGCCGATCCACCTCGAAGCGACACCGCAAGTTCGCAGTAAACTTGCTGCGCAACGGATTGGCCTCGGCATCCACATTGAAGACCGCACGAAGATGAGTCTGATATTGCTGGCCCAAGTCCAGGGTTCGACACAACAGCGCAAATTCATGGGGCTGGATCGATAATATATGCGCTTCTCGACCGGTTACTTTCTCGGGAATATAGATCAAGGAGGTATCGTTATAATTTGTGGCCTGAGTCTCACGGAGTTCGAAGTTTTCGCAGGCGGCCGTGAGCAGATCCCGATCGACTGGCAACACCAGTTTCCTGCGCAAGCCCAACAGACTGGAGGTAGAGCGCACATGCTGAAAAATCACCCCGCTGATATCCAGCGAGTTGCCGAGCTTTTGCGACATGGCGCTGGTCAGTAACGGCGCGCAAAATGCTTCGGGCGACTTGAGCGTCTTCAGAAACGGGTCCACTTCACTTTGGGCGCGATGGCTGGCCATCATGCTTTGGTAAAGTTTCTGACGCAGTTCATCCGATGCCGACAGCAGCCAGCCGGGAGCATTGTTCTTGATTAACTCAAAGAACATGCCTTTTTGTTCGGGTGTTAATACAGGCGCGACAGCCTGTACAGGTAAGGAAGACATACTGAATATCTCGAAAACTGAAAGTAGCAACAGCTTATCGAGCAGGCCTTTTTATAAAAGCGCGAATTGCCGATGAAAAACTTCAAGTTCGAATCAACTATTCAAACTCAAACTATACATATATACCGCCACCATAAAAAAACCCCTTTCACCGTTACAGTGAAAGGGGTTTTTCTTTGGCCTTTTCTTACCAGAAGCGTTGCTGGGTCAAGCGGCTCCACCACCTCAGCAGCACGCGATCCACTGAACCGCTGGCAGCCATGCCGATGCGCTCCTGCAGGCTTTTGCGCTCGGCGTAATGCAGGTGATAAACCTCGGCTTTCTTCGCCCGGTCTGCCAGGTATTCATCGCTGGTCTTGAGTTCGTCGACCAGTTGTTTGTCCAGCGCTGCAACACCAAGCCAGACCTCACCGGTGGCCACTTCGTCGATGGCCAGTTGCGGGCGATAACGGGAAACGAAGTTCTTGAACAGCTGATGGGTGATGTCCAGGTCTTCCTGGAACTTCTCCCGACCTTTCTCGGTGTTTTCGCCGAACACGGTCAGGGTGCGCTTGTACTCACCGGCGGTCAGCACTTCAAAATCGATGTCGTGCTTTTTCAGCAGACGGTTGACGTTGGGCAACTGCGCCACCACACCAATCGAGCCGAGAATCGCGAACGGCGCGCTGATGATCTTCTCGCCAATGCACGCCATCATGTAACCGCCGCTGGCCGCGACCTTGTCGATACACACGGTCAACGGCACGCCGGCTTCGCGAATACGTGCCAGTTGCGAAGACGCCAGGCCGTAGCTGTGCACCATGCCGCCGCCGCTTTCCAGACGCAGTACCACTTCGTCCTCGGGCGTGGCGAGGGTCAGCAGTGCGGTGATTTCGTGACGCAGGCTTTCAGTGGCCGAGGCCTTGATGTCACCGTCGAAATCGAGCACGAACACCCGGGATTTGCTCTCGGGTTTGTTCTTCTGCTTCTTCTCGGATTTTTCCGATTTGGCCTGGCCCTTGCGCAAGGCCTTGAGCTGATCCTTGTCGAGCAGGGTCTGCTCCAGACGTTCACGCAAGCCTTTATAGAAATCGTTGAGCTTGCTGACCTGCAACTGCCCCGCCGACTTGCGCCGGCCCTTGCTGCGCAATGCAGCAAAACTGGCGAGCACCACCAGGATGGCGACCACCAGCGTTACGGTCTTGGCCAGGAAGCTGGCGTATTCGGTGAAAAACTCCACAGAGACTCCTTAAAACAATGCGCGGATGCAAAACACGCGCGGGATGGTTCCAGCATACCCATGCGCCGCCTCGTCGGCCAGCCGTGAAACCTCTGGCAACAGGCCTGTAACGAGCATTTCAAACAAGCGTATGTTTTTTCATTGACAGCACTCTTTCATCCTCATAACCTCGCCAAACCTTCAACGTACCGGGATGACGCGGACGTGGGCAGCATCTATCTGATTCGACATGGCCAGGCCTCCTTTGGTGCAGACGACTATGACGTCCTGTCGCCCATCGGTGTGCGCCAGGCAGAAGTCCTCGGCCAGCACCTCGCCGAGCTGGGAATCCGCTTTGATCGCTGCCTGGCCGGCGACCTGCGTCGTCAGCAGCACACGGCCAGCAGTGCGCTGGAGCAATTCAGCGCCAAGGGCCTGTCGGTACCGACGCTGGAGACCGACTCCGCGTTCAACGAGTTCGATGCCGACGCGATCATCCGCGCCCTGATCCCCGCCATGCTCGAGGACGAGCCGGAAGCCATCGACATCCTGCGCAACGCGGCGCAGAACCGCGCCGAATTCCAGCGTATCTTCGCCCTGGTCATCGAGCGCTGGCTGGCCGGCACCTACGACACCCCCGGGCTGGAAAGCTGGCTGGGTTTCGTCGAGCGGGTACAGGCCGGACTGCACCGGATCCTCGAACAGGCCGACGGCAACCAGAAAATCGCCGTGTTCACCTCCGGCGGCACCATCACCGCCCTGCTCCACCTGATTACCCAGATGCCTGCCCGGCAGGCCTTTGAACTGAATTGGCAAATCGTCAACACCTCGCTCAACCAGCTGAAGTTCCGCGGTCGCGAGGTGGCTTTGGCCTCCTTCAACAGTCACGCACACCTGCAACTGCTGAAGGCTCCGGAACTCATCACTTTCCGCTGAGTCCGGATAATTGTGACCCTTGCTGTAATCAACCAGCGCCTAACCCAAGAAAGGATCGAACCATGACCTCCGTAGCTGATGCCGTAAAAGCGATGCAAGCCAAGTTCAACCCAGCCGCTGCTGCCGGTCTGGATCTGGTTTTCGGTTTCAACATCACCGACGAAGACAAGCACTACGCGCTGATCGTCAAAGACGGTACTTGCGACATCCAGGAAGGTGAAAACCCGGACGCCAACTGCACCCTGGTACTGGACAGCGCAACTCTGAAAGACATCGTCAGCGGTGAAACCGACGGCATGCAAGCGTTCATGGGCGGCAAACTGCGCGTTGAAGGCGACATGATGCTGTCGATGAAACTGTCCGAGCTGTTCCCGTCGTAAGACTTGGTTCGGTTTGAAGAAAATCCCGCCCCTGTGGCGGGATTTTTGCGTCTGACTCCCAGGTTTCGTCATAAACTGGCCATAGGTGGGAGGGGGCTTGCTCCCGAAGGCGTCGGATCAGCCACAACGTTTGCCGCCTGGCACACCGCTTTCGGGAGCAAGCCCCCTCCCACATAGGTCACGTGGTGCTCCATAAACTGCAGCATGCACCTTCTTCTACGTTGGAACTGTCATCACCCAGCAAATGATGCCGCCAACAGCTCCTGCGTATACGGATGCTGCGCATCGCTGAATAGCGCACTGGTCTCGCCACGCTCCAAGACTTCGCCATCCTTCATCACTATCAGGTCATGAGCCAACGCCCGCACCACCGCCAGGTCATGGCTGATGAACAGATAAGTCAGCCCATGCTCTTCCTGCAGCCGCCGCAATAAAGCAACGATCTGCTTCTGCACCGTGCGATCCAGTGCCGAGGTCGGCTCATCGAGCAGAATCAAATCAGGCTTGAGCACCAGCGCCCGAGCGATGGCAATCCGTTGTCGCTGGCCACCGGAGAACTCGTGCGGATAGCGATGTCGGGTCGCCGGATCGAGACCGACTTCGCGCAGCACATCAATCACCGCCTGCTCACGCTCGGCAGCATTCAAGTCGCTATGTACCTGCAAGCCCTCGGCAATGATCTGCTCCACACACAAGCGCGGGCTGAGACTGCTGAACGGATCCTGAAACACCACTTGCAGGCGTTTGCGTAGCGGCCGCAGCTGCTTGCCGCTCAATTGCTCCAGCGCCTCACCGGCAAAGCGAATGCTGCCCTCGGCGTCGATCAGGCGCAAAATCGCCTGACCCAAGGTCGACTTGCCCGAGCCCGACTCGCCGACAATCCCCAGCGTCTTGCCGCGCTGCAGGTTCAGATCAATGCCCTTGACCGCCTGCAGCCAATTCTTCGGCCGCAGCCAACCGCCGCCCAGGCGAAAACGCACATTCAGATCGCGCACCTGCAACAAGTCCTGCGCGACATCCCGGCACAGCGCTTCGCCCCCGGGCTCGGCGTTGAGCAATTCGATGCTGTAAGGATGCTGCGGCGCGCGGAACAGTTGCTCGCACGACGCCTGCTCGACGATCCGCCCACTGCGCATCACCGCCACCCGCTGCGCAATGGTGCGCACCAGATTCAGGTCATGGCTGATAATCAGCAGCGCCATGCCCAGGCGCTGTTGCAGCTCTTTAAGCAGCAACAGAATCCTGCGCTGCACCGTCACGTCCAGCGCCGTGGTGGGTTCGTCGGCGATCAACAATTGCGGCTCGCAGGCCAGCGCCATGGCGATCATCACCCGCTGGCGTTGACCTCCGGAGAGTTGATGCGGATAGGCCTTGAGCCGTTCGCGCGGTTTCTGAATCCCCACCAGTTCGAGCAGTTCAAGAATCCGTTCACGGGCTTGCGCGCCGGCCAGGCCTTTGTGCAACGCCAGGCTCTCACCGAGTTGCCGCTCGATGGTATGCAGTGGATTCAGCGAACTCATCGGTTCCTGAAAAATCATCGCGATGCGGTTGCCCCTTAACTGGCGCAGATAGCGCTCGTGCACGCCGAGCAGCTCCTCCCCGGCATAACGAATGCTGCCGTCGATCCGCGTGATGTTCGGGTCAAGCAATTGCAGGATGCTGTGGGCGGTCACCGATTTGCCCGAGCCGGACTCGCCGACCAGTGCCAGGCATTCGCCCGGACGAATATCGAGGTCGATGCCATGCACCACTGGCTGGCCATTGAATGCCACACGCAGGTCGCGGATTTCGATCAGGTTTTCGCTCATCTCAAGTCCTTGGATCATAGGCATCTCGGCAAGCCTCACCGATGAACACCAACAGAGAAAGAATCAGCGCCAGGGCAAAAAATGCCGTCAGCCCCAACCACGGCGCTTGCAGATTGCTCTTGCCCTGACCGATCAATTCGCCCAATGAAGCGCTGCCGGCGGGCATGCCGAAACCGAGAAAATCCAGCGCCGACAAGGTCGCGATCGCTCCGGTAAGAATGAACGGCAAATAGGTCAGGGTGGCGCTCATTGCGTTGGGCAGGATGTGCCGACTGATCACCTGCGCGTCGCTGACACCCAGCGCCCGCGCGGCTTTCACGTATTCCAGACCGCGGCTGCGCAGGAACTCGGCGCGCACCACATCGACCAGACTCAGCCAGGAAAACAGCGCCATGATCCCCAGCAACCACCAGAAATTCGGCTCGACGAACCCGGACAGAATAATCAGCAGATACAACACCGGCAGCCCCGACCACACTTCCAGCAACCGCTGCCCGAGCAGATCGACCCAGCCACCGTAATAGCCTTGCAAGGCACCGGCCGCAATGCCGATCAGCGCACTGGCGGCGGTCAGTGCCAAGGCAAACAGCAGCGACACCCGCGTACCGAAGATCACCCGCGCAAGCACATCCCGCGCCTGATCGTCGGTGCCGAGCCAGTTCTCGGCGCTCGGTGGACTCGGTGCCGGTTCAGTCAGGTCGTAATTCACCGTATCGAAACCGAACGGGATCGGCGCAAACCACATCCGCCCGCCCTGCCCCTCGATCAGTTGCCGCACCTGCGCGCTGCGATAGTCCGGCTGGAACGGCAGTTCGCCGGCGAAATCCTGCTCGGTGTAGCGCTTGAACGCCGGGAAATACCACTGGCCCTGATACTCGACCATTAACGGTTTGTCATTGGCGATCAGCTCGCCGCCCAGGCTCAGGCCAAACAGCAGCAGAAACAGCCACAGTGACCACCAGCCACGTCGATGTGCCTTGAATCGCGCCCAACGGCGCTGTCCTATGGGAGATAAGGTCAGCATCAGGCAGTCCTCGCGGTGAAGTCGATGCGCGGGTCGACCAGCGTGTAGCACAGGTCGCCGAGGAGTTTTATCAGCAGGCCGAACAGGGTGAAGATGAACAGCGAACCGAACACCACCGGGTAATCGCGGGACACCGCCGCTTCGTAACTCAGGCGACCGAGGCCATCCAGCGAGAAGATCACTTCGATCAGCAGCGAGCCGCCGAAAAACACCGTCACCAGTGCCTGCGGTAATCCGGCGACCACCAGCAGCATCGCGTTGCGAAACACGTGGCCGTATAACACCTGGCGCTGGCTGAGGCCCTTGGCCCGCGCCGTCACCACATACAGCCGCGAGATCTCGTTGAGAAAGCTGTTTTTGGTGAGGATGGTCAGCGTGGCGAATCCACCGATGACCAGCGCGGTGACCGGCAACACCAGATGCCAGAAGTAGTCCGCGACCTTGGCCCACGGCGACAGCTCGGCGAAGTTGTCGGAGACCAGTCCGCGTACCGGAAACCAGTCCAGCGCGCTGCCGCCGGCAAATACGATGATCAGCAGCAGAGCAAACAGAAACCCCGGCATCGCGTAGCCGACGATGATCGCCACGCTGCTCCAGACATCGAACGCCGAACCGTTGTGCACGGCCTTGCGGATGCCCAGCGGAATCGACACCAGGTAAGTGATCAACGTGGCCCACAAGCCCAGTGACAAGGTCACTGGCAGCTTCTGCCAGATCAGTTCGGTGACGCTGGCACCGCGGAAAAAGCTCTGGCCGAAATCCAGTTGCGCGTAGCTCTTGAGCATCAGCCACAGGCGCTCATCAGCCGGTTTGTCGAAGCCGTACTGGCGCTCGATGTCGGCCACCAGTTTCGGGTCGAGACCCCGGGTGGCGCGGGATTCGCCACCGATGGTTTCGACATGACCACCGCCCACCGCCGCGCCGACACCAATGCCCTGCAACCGGGCAATCGCCTGTTCCACCGGGCCACCCGGCGCGGCCTGCACGATGACGAAGTTGACCAGCAGAATGGCGAGCAACGTCGGCACGATCAGCAGCAGACGCCGCAGGCTATAACCCAACATGGGCGTACTCCTTTTGCTGTTGCTGCATCTGCGTGGCGGTCAGCGCGGTCGGGCTGATTTCCCACCAGGTATCGAGTCCGGCGTCATACAACGGCGCCGTCGCCGGACGACCAAAACGGTTCCACCACACCGTGGAAATTCCCGGCGGGTAGTAATTGGGAATCCAGTAGTAACCCCACTGCAACACCCGATCCAGGGCATGGGCATGGCGCAGCAGGCTTTCGCGGTTGTCGGCCTGCACCAGCCCTTCGAGCAAGGCATCGACCGCAGGATCGCGCAGCACCATGTAGTTGTTCGAGCCGGGATCGTCGGCGCCGTCGGAGCCGAAGTAATTGAACATCTCGCGCCCCGGCGCCTGACTCACCGGGTAGCCGACCACGATCATGTCGTAGTCGCGGTTGCGCACGCGGTTGGTGTATTGCGCGGTGTCGACCTGGCGGATATCGAAGCCGATACCGATCTGCGCCAGGTTGCGCTTGAACGGCAGCAGCAGCCGTTCAAAGCCCTTCTGACCGTTGAGAAAAGTGAACTGCAGCGGCTCGCCATTGGCATTCACCAACTGATCACCACGGGGTTTCCAGCCGGCGGCTTCCAGCAGCTTCAAGGCCTGCAACTGCTCGGCGCGGATGTTGCCGCTGCCGTCGGTTTTCGGCGCTTCGAAGACCTCGGTGAACACCTCGTCGGGGATTTTGCCGCGCCACGGTTCGAGGATTTTCAGTTCCTCGGCGTCCGGCAACTCGGTGGCCGCCAATGCGCTGTGCGAGAAGTAACTGCGCTGTCGCAGGTACATGCTGCGCATCATTTGCCGATTGCTCCATTCGAAATCCCAGAGCATGGCGATCGCCTGCCGCACCCGACGATCCTGAAACATCGGTTTTTGCAGGTTGAACACGAAACCCTGCGAACCTTGCGCAGCACCCGGCGCCAGATGTTCGCGAAGCAATTTGCCCTGCTCCAGCGCCGCGCCGGCATAGCCGATGGTGTAGCTGGTCGCGGAAAACTCGCGGTTGTAATCGAAGCCACCGGCCTTGAGCACTTGCCGGGAAACATCGGTGTCGGCGAAGAACTCCACGCTCAAGTGATCGAAGTTATAGAGGCCGCGAGTGATCGGCAGGTCCTTGGCCCACCAGTCGGCAACGCGCTGAAATTTCACGCTGCGCCCGGCATCCACCGCGCTGATCCGGTACGGGCCGCTGCCCGGCGGGATCTCGAAACCGGCGCCCTCGGCGAAGTTGCGCGTACGCCACCAATGTTCGGGCAGCACCGGCAGCGTCGCCAGATCCAGCGGCAAGGTGCGGCTGTCGTTGTTCTTGAAGTTGAAGCGCACTTGCGTTGGCGACTCCACCACCACGTCGGCGACGTCACGAAACTGCTGGCGATATTTGAGGCTGCCCTGAGTGGTGAACAGTTCGAAGGTGTAACGCACGTCTTCGGCAGTGATTGGCGTGCCGTCGTCGAACCGGGCCTTGGGATTGAGGTAGAAGCGCAGCCAGCGACGATCCGCATCCAGTTCCATCTGCTGCGCCACCAGACCGTAGACGCTATAGGGTTCGTCCTTGCTGCGATAGGCCAGCGGCGCGTAGAGCCAGCCGTCGATGTCGGCGACGCCGGTGCCTTTGTCGATGTACGGAATCAGGTGATCGAACGGGCCGCTTTCCAGTGAGGAGCGGCGCAGCGTCCCGCCCTTGGGGGCGTTGGGGTTGGCGTAGGCCAGGTGTTGAAAGTCCGGGGCGTATTTGGGGGCTTCGCCGTAGACCGTGAGGGCGGGTTGTGGGGCGGCCCAACTGAAGGGGCTTGAGAGCGCAAAAGCGCTGAGCAGAATGAGCCTGGATAGCATTGGCAGATCCTTTCACAAGGTGTTGCTACTGGCCTCTTCGCGAGCAAGCCCGCTCCCACACGTTTTGCGGTGTTCACAAATCCCTGTGGGAGCTGGCTTGCCAGCGATGAGGCCCGAACAATCACCAAACCTTCTGCCTACCTGTGATGTGCAACAGGCCGGCGATTTTTATAGGGCAGGCTTAGATCAATAAGTGACTAAAACCCGCCGCCTCTGGGCAATCTCAGAACTTGTAATTGACCCGCGTGTACAACGTCCGCCCGAACGGGTCGCCGTATTTCGGGTCGTAGCCGCTCTGGAAGGTGTAGGTCTGGTTGCTGAACGGTGGCTCGCGGTCGAACAGGTTCTTCGCGCCGAGGGTCACGCTGAGGGTTTTACGCCAGGTGTAGGTGCCGGCCAGATCCCAGACGTTGTACGAGCCAACGTAATCGTGGGTCTCGCGGTCGGAGTCGTGGTAACCGCTGGTGTAGCGGTTGGTCAGGGCGATACCGTAGGGGCCGTAATTCCAGCTGCCGGTCAGGCTGTGGCGCCAGCGGGCCACGGCACCGGCCGAGGAAAAGTCGCCCCCACGGAAATCGCCGAGCTTGTCGATGTAGTCGCCCTTGAGCTGCTGCTGGTACTCGTAACGGCTGACATAAGTGCCCTGCAGGCCGATCCCGAAGTTGCCGTACGGGGTGCTCGGCAAGCGGTAGTCGAAACTGACGTCGACGCCATTGGTCTTGATCTTGCCGAGGTTGGCCAGCCCGGTGACGATGTGATCAATGGAGCCGTCCGGCTTGCGCACCAGGCGCTCGGGGTACAGCTCCGGGTTCTCGAACACCGCCGATTCCGGGAATTCGGCGATCTGGTTGGCGATGTTGATCCACCAGAAATCCAGCCCGGTGCTCAGGCGCTCGAATGGCTGATAGACGAAACCGAGGGTGACGTTGCGCGCGGTTTCCGGACTGAGGTCCGTATTGCCACCGGTGCGGCTGTAAAACTGCTGGGCGCAGTCGCGGTTGGCGATCCCGCCGTTACTCGGGTTGCCACCGGCACACAGTCGCGGGTCGTTGTAGTTGGCGACGGTGAACGTGGTGAAGTTCGGGTTGTACAGCTCATACAACGACGGTGCGCGAAAACCTTCACTGTAGGCGCCGCGCACCACCAGTTCCTTGAACGGCTGGAAGCGGAACGAGTACTTCGGGTTGGTGGTGCTGCCGAAGTCGCTGTACTTGTCGTGGCGCACGGCAGCGGACAATTCCAGGCTGTCGAGCACCGGCACGTTGACCTCGGCGTATTGCGCCGAGACGCTGCGATCCCCGGTGACGCTGGCATTGGGGTCGACACCCAGGCTCTGCACATCGGCGGCGAACTGGGCGAAGTCCTGATGGAAATCTTCCTTGCGGTATTCGCCACCCAGCGCCAGTGCCGAAGGGCCGGCGCCGAACCAGTCACCGATCTCGCGGCTGACACGCCCGTCAATCGCCTTCACGCGGCCGACCGCCGTGCCGTAATCGCCGTCTACGGAATTGGCGGCCAGCAGTGCCTGCCCGGCAGCAGTCTGCGCACCGAACGGGTTGATGATGCCGTTGGCAATACCGGCGCTGACGGCGCGGTCGTTGACGTAGCCGGCCTCGATGGCATTGACCACTTTGTTCTGGTTGTACGACGCGCCGACGTTGTAGTCCCAACCCACCACGCTGCCATCGAAGCTCAACAGCAAACGCTGGCCGGTGTTGTCGTCTTCATGCTGGCGCGCGCCAACGGCGGTTTCGCGCCAGTTCACATCCACCGGTTGCGTCGGGTCGAGGGCGAAGCCGTTGGGGCCGGGGGTAATGCCGTTACCGGGATAGAACGTCGTGCCGGGATTGACCTGATTGCCCATCAGCGTACCGGGGCCGATCTGCGTGCGGTTTTCGTTGCGTGCCCAGAAGTATTCGAGGCTGACGTTGTGATCATCCGCGAGCTTGCCGGTGGCTTTGGCGAAAGCCGAGGTCTTCTCGGTTTCCGGCACCAGATCGAGGTAGTTCCACAGGCTCTGGCGGCAGATGCCATTGCGCGCCAGCAGGCCCGGGGCGTTGCAGCCGGAACTGGCCAGTGGATTGGTAGCGTTGCTGCCCTGACTCCAGTTGGCCGGCGATGCGGTGCCCGAGGTGTAATCGAGGCCGCGTCCGGGCTGATAGTTGTAGGTGTAATCACGGTCTTCGGCAGCCAGGCGTTGCTGCTTGTCATGACTGACCACGCCGAACACGTTGAAACGGTCATCCTGCAAATCGCCGAAGCCCCAACTGCCGCTGAAGTTACGACTTTCCCCACCGCCGGCATGGGTCGGCGTGTCGTAGTTGGTGCTCAGTTGGCCTTCGGTGAGGCTGGTCTTGGTGATGAAGTTGATCACCCCGCCGATCGCATCGGTGCCGTACAGCGCCGAGGCGCCATCACGCAGCACTTCGACACGATCGATGGCGGCGAACGGAATGGTGTTCAGGTCAACCCCGGAGCCATTGATCGCATTGGTCGCGTTGTTGCTCAGCCGCCGACCATTGAGCAGCACCAGCGTCTTGTTCGGGCCGATACCGCGCAAATCGGCATACGACGCCCCACCGCTGCTCGAACCCACCGAACGACCGGAGCCGACCGAGGACTGGTTGGCGGAAATCCGGCTGACCAGTTCTTCCGTGGTGCTCACCCCCTGCTCGCGCAGTTCTTCAACTCGCAGAATGGTGACCGGCACCGCGGTTTCCGCATCGACCCGGCGAATCGCCGTGCCGGTGACTTCTACCCGTTGCAACTGGGTCGTGGGTTCGTCGCTAGCGACTGCCTGCAAGGTATTGATCGCCAGCAGCAAGGCCAGGCTCAAACGGGATCTAACGGGTGAAAAATGGATCATGAACAGCCATCCCTGCGTTTTGGTTTATGCAGGGATGTGCAATGGACATCAGCGTTTTATAGAGCCCGATTTAGACCGTTGGGTGATGAGGTTATGCAAAAAATGGCAGGTGTGGATCAAGCCAGCTCCATCTCCCTCAGCAACCGTGTATCCAGCCCGAATCGCTCCTGGGAAACCATCCTGAACTGCCCCTCCGCCAACTCGCAGCTCACCAGCAGATTCCACGAGTGCCGGGTTGCCGCCGAGGGGATCAGTACAAACGGATGCTCTGCCAATAACGCATCGGCGAACAATTGTTGATTGGGGGAAGGCTTGGCGGGGCTCAACCAATAAGGATTCGGCACATCCTCCGGCTGGACGATTTTCACTTTTGCTTCGCTGACGACCTCAAAACACGTGAGCACATAAGGTTCACTGTCCAGCGCATCAAAGCTGTGATTGGCTGCCACCTCCAGAATGGCCGACGACGGATCGACTGATGCATAAACGACTCGCCGCCCGGGTATGTTCCATCGGCCACCATTGAGATTCGAACCCATCCCGCTGTCCCACGTCCCGCCATAAACCTCGGGGTCCAGCCGCCAGGCATACCAGTGCTCGTCCCAGGGCAAGGGATTCATGTGTAAACCCCGTATATCAGTTGCCCCAGATACTGCTCCACCATCTGAAACCCCAGTGAATGCCGAATAAACTCCACCGGTACGCGACCGTTCAGGTAGGTGCTGGGCTTGCGTAGCCACTCCTCGGCCCGTGACTGCCTTCCGAAGGCGCGAGTGGCCTTTTCCAGCACCAAGGCATATTGGTAGGCGACGACGCTCTGCTGCGGGTCAAGCCGTACCGTTTTACCTTCCTTCAGTAATCGGCGTACGGTGCTGACCGACTTGCCGGTGATGCGTTTGACCATGTCGCCTTGCAGATAAAGCTCAGAGGTTGAAAGCATGTTGACGACATCGTTCAGCTCAAAACCTTCGTCGGTCAGGTCAACGATCAGAAAGGCATCGTCACCTATGTTCCGGCCATTCACGAGCAAGTCGACAGGTCTGCCCTCGGCCCTCTTCACCCCCGTCAGCCGGGGTACCTTGACGCTGGGCATCGTGACCTCCTCCATGGGGCATCTGGCACGATCGGTGCGCCAGTGAAGGCGATGGGAATAAGCAGGCGTTTCGTATTCGAGGTGGGGAGTTCGCATAATCCATCCGTTATCAGAGGCCTGAGCGTCCAAGCCGTTTACGACTTCAATGTCATGTCCGATGCTATAGATCGCGCTTCCGACGACCAACCTGAGAATGTCGTCGGAAATATCCCCGTTTCTGCGAAATCCAGACCTGTTTCCGTAGGACATTACCCACGAATACCGCGCGCTCAACTGCCGAAGTGATAACTCACATCCAGCCACCACTGCCGCCCGTACGGGTCATAGTTACCGGTCGGGTAATACGGCCAGCCAGCCGAGTCATCGTGTTTGATCTGGTTGAGCACGTTGTTCACGGTCAGGCCGACGCTGGCGCGGTCGTTGAGCTTGTAGCGCGCGCTGGCGTTGAACACCGTCCATGGCGACAGACGCCCGTCACCCGCGCCGTTGGTCACGGAACCGTAGCGAATGCCCATCAGCGTCGCCGTGGCCTTCTGGTAATCCCAGGTCAGACTGGCGTTGACCTTGCTGCGCCAGTCGTAATTGGTCCGCGATGTGCGCCAGTCCTGAGTCGGCGCTTCGTCGGATTCCTTGTAGAAATGCGAAAGCACCAGGGTATAGCCCAGCGCCGAACTGAACGCGCCGTACTGCCCGGCGCCCCAGCGGATGTTGCTCTTGAAGTCCAGACCGCTGACCCGCTCGCTGGCGGCGTTAATCGCATTGACCCGCACTCGTTGCAACTGATTCGGATCGATGGCGGCATTCCCCGGATTGCGGTCGATGCGCGCCAGGGTCGACTGGCAGTTGGCCGACTTGATGTCCTGGGTGCCGTTGCGGCATTCGTTCTCTTGCTGCAACAGGCGGTTTTCGTCGACGGTAGTCAGCAGATCGTCGATCTCTACACGCCAGAAATCGGTGGAGAAATCGAAGTTGCGCGAGGGCGACCAGACAAAACCATAGGTCCAGGATTTGCCGCGTTCGGACTCAAGATCCGGGGTGCCGCTCTGGGTGTAGTCGACCCGCCCGCGATCACACGCACCCTGCACGCCCTGGCTGCAACCGTAGTAGTCGATCTGCGCCGGGTAGTAACCGTTGCTGTCGGACTGGTAGATGTAGTTCAGGTCCGGCGCGCGGAAACTGGTGCCGTAACTGCCGCGCAGCAAAAGACTGGTGATCGGGCGCCATTCGAGGCCGAGGTTATAGGTTTTCTGCTGCTCGCTGCGGCCGCTGAATTTGTATTGGTCCCAACGCCCGGCGGCGGTGGCCAGCACGGTGTCGGTGACCGGAATACTGAACTCGCCGCCCGCCGCGTAGCGCTTGCGCGAACCGCCGGAGCTTTGCGCCGGGCTCACGCCATAAAAGGTGCCGTTATTCAGAGCGTCATCCGGGTCGACGCGATATTCCTGCTTGCCCGCTTCCAGCACGCCGGCGAATCCGACCGGGCCGGCCGGCAGGTCAAACAAGTCGCCATTGATCGAGGCGTTGTAGCTGGTGGAAACCGACTTGCTGCGCTGGGTCAGGTTGCTGCGAAACTGCTCCCACTCTTGTGGCGTCAGCGGGCGATCGAGGCGCGAGGCGTCCGGGGCGAACACCGGATAACCGCCACTCACGCCCAATTGCGGGCCGAGGTAGAAATCCTGAATCGATGACAGCGGCGTGTAGCGCGTGGTTCTGACGCTGCGATATTCCGAACGGTTGGCCGCCAGATCGTAGCTCCAGCCGGTGTCGGCGATCTTGTCCGAGAGGCCGAGGGTGCCGGTCCATGAAGTGTCGGTCCACTTGCTGTTGTTGCTGGTGCGACCACCGATTTCCTCTTCACCGTAACGGCGATACCAGCGCTCGAGATTGCCGCTGTTCTGGTTGATGAAGTCCGGCGAAGTAAAAGTCGGGCCACGGGTGTTGTTCTGGATGTGATCGAGGCCATACATCAAGTCGGCAAACACCTGACCGCTGTCGCTGAAGTGCCAGGTGCCGCGGGTGTAGCCGTCGTAGTTTTCCTTTTGCGTCTGGATCGTCCAGTAATCGTTGTACATCTGATCGGTGCGGCAACGACCCGCGTTGTTCAACAGCTTGTTGTCGAAGGTGCCTTGATAGGCGCCGCAACCGGGGCCGAGGTAGCGGTTGTTGCTCAGGTCGCGACGGTAACCGACATCCGCCAGCGGGCCGCTCTGCATGAAGCCGCGATCATCGGCCCAGATCGGATCGCGGTTGGTCAGCTCCAGGCCGAACAAGCCGTCGAAGTCGCCCCAGCTGCCACCGCCGCTGATTTGCAGACGCTGATTGTCGCCACCGCCGCGCTCGCTGGTGCCGCCCTTGAGATTGACGTCGATGCCATTGATCTGCTTCTTGAGGATGATGTTGACCACCCCGGCAATCGCGTCCGAACCGTAGATCGCCGAGGCGCCGCTGCTGAGAATTTCGATACGGTCGATGACTGCCGAGGGAATATTCGCCAGGTTGGTGAAGTTGACCTTGCCATCGTATGGCGTCGGGTAATCGGCGACGCGCCGGCCGTTGATCAGCACCAGCGTGTGATTGGGGCCGAGGCCACGCAGGTTGATTGCGCTGGCTGCTGGCTGCCAGGTGTTGCCGTAGTCCTCGCCCTGGGTCATGCCGGTGTTTTGCGTCTGCGTTGCCAAGGCGTCGTAGACGTTCTTGTAGCCGCGCGCTTCCATTTCTTCATGGGTGATGACGTTGACCGGGGTCGCGCCATCACTCTGCGCACGGGCGATTCGCGAGCCGGTGACGGTGACTTTTTCCATGCGGTAATCGGCGCTGGTGGCTGGGGCCACAGCGCTGACTTTGGCCGCCACCGGCGTACTCGCCGCGCCTTCACGCACGCTCAGGCCCTGGGCACTTTGCTCGACGTGCAAGCCGCTGCCGCGCAATGCCTTCTCGACGGCCTGACGCCCGCCCAACGCACCGCGTACCGCACTGCTGCGCTTGCCTTGCACCAGATTCTGGCTGAAGGAAATCGGTACGCCGGTCTGGCGTGAGATGTCCAGCAAGACCTCATCCAACGGGCCGCTGGCGATGTCGAAGGTGTAGACCTGGGCCGCAGAATCCTGCGCATACACCGCGATCGGCCCCAGCCCCATCGCCAGTGCGGCGGCGAGGGTCAGGCGCGGTAATTGTTGTTTGAATGAAATCATCAAGGGCTTCCCTGTTGAAGGCGTCTGCAGGGAATGAGCAGCGGGCCGGCGCTTTTTATAGGGCGGCGATTAGGCCAAGAAGTTATGACGCTATAACCGCGCGCCGATGCTGACCCAATAGGGGTTGTGCCAGGTGACGCGGATCGGCAGCGAGCGCTCCAGCAGTTGCAGGGTGCGGTCGCTATCGTCCAGCGGATAGAGGCCGCTCAGGCGCAGATCGGCCACCTCGGGACTCAGGTGCAGAATGCCCCGGCGATAGCGGCGCAGGCTGTCGATCACTTCACTCAGCGGCCGGTCGCGCACTTCCAGACGACCTTGCACCCAGGCACTTTCCTGGCCGGTGCTGCGCTCCAGAGCGAGAATGTCCTGAGCGTTGAACAGCAGGCTCTCCCCCGCCTCCACCACTTGCCGCGCACCACCAGCGGTGACCACTTCGACCTGCGAATGCAGCATCACCAGCCGCGTAGAATCGTCGCCCTGTTGCACCAGAAATTTCGTCCCTAGCGCCCGCATCCGCCCATGTTCGGTCTCGACCACGAACGGCCGCGCGGGATCCTTGGCGACGTCCACCAGCAACTCACCCGAGCGCAACGCCAGCAAGCGTTGAGTCGCATCGAATCGCGCCACCACCCGCGTCCGCGCATTCAGGCTCAGCGCACTGCCATCCTCCAGGGTGAAATCGCGCCGCTCGCCGGTGCCGGTCGCCAACTCCCCCACTTCCGGCAGCCAGCCATAGCGGCGCCCGAGCAGACCGGCCAGCACCGCGATGCCGAGCACGCTCAAGCTGCCACTGACAAAGCGCCGCCGGCTCGACGGCGCATTCAGGCTGTGCAGCAGACTGTTGCGCGGCAGCCCGCGCAAGGTCGGATTACGCAGCAGGTTAAGGCCGCCGCCCATTTGCTCGATGATCCGCTGGTGCCTCGGGTCAGCCGCGCGCCACGCTTCGAACGCCGCACGCTCGCCAGCGCTGGCCTCGCCGGACTGCAACAGCGCCATCCACTGCGCCGCCTCGTCGATCACCGCTTCGTCCGGCCTCATGCCTGCATCGCCTGATAGCAACGCTTGAAGGCCTCGACCATGTACTGCTGCACCCGGCTGGTGGAAACCCCCAGCCGTTCGCCGATTTCGCTGTAGGTCAAACCGTCGAGCTGATGGTAGAGAAACGCGGCTTTGGCCTTGGCCGACAAGCCATTGAGCAAGCGATCGACCGCCAGCAGCGCCTCGATCACCAGTGCGCGTTCTTCCGGTGATGGATGCACCGGTTCCGGCGCCAGCGCCAGGCTTTCCAGATAGGCGCGTTCCAGGTCCTGGCGGCGCCAGCCTTCATAGACCAGCCGCCGGGCGATGGTGGTCAGCAGCGCCCGCGGCTCGCGAATGGCGCTCGGGTCCGGCAAGGCCAGCACCCGTAAAAAGGTTTCCGAGGCGATGTCCTGTGCGCTGTGCGGGCAACCCAGCGTGCGGCCAACGGCGGCGCACAGCCAGCGATAGTCCTTTTGGAACATGTGCCCAATCATCCGGTAATGCGGGTTCTGAACATCACCCATGCCTTGCTCCCTGAAACGGGTCCCACCCGCTGCGAAAAACCATCGTTCTGCCGGGATCGTCCGGCTCTTGATCAGGCGCGACTGTGCAATAGCGTTGCGGACATTTGAAGTAATTAAAAATCAGGATAAGCAAACCTTTGAGAATAAGGCGCTCCGTCGCCGCAGAAATATTGACTGACACAACGTTGACCCTGATCAGTTGCCAGCGCGCAGCCACTCTCTAATCTGCGCGCTTCATCGAACGCCAAGGACGGCTCACCGGGAGCCCGCGGCTATCCCTTCAAGGAAGAAAACCATGCGATCACTGAAGATTATTCTGCTGTCATCGGCCTTCAACGGCCTGACCCAACGTGCCTGGCTGGAACTGCGTCAGGCCGGGCACTCGCCCAGCGTCGTGGTGTTCACCGACGAGGCGTCGGTGTGCGAACAGATCGAACACAGCGGCGCCGATCTGGTGATCTGCCCGTTCCTCAAGGACCGCGTACCGCAGGCGTTGTGGAGCAATGCGCGGCGCCCGGTGGTGATCATCCACCCGGGCATCGTCGGCGATCGTGGTGCCAGCGCGCTGGACTGGGCGATCACCAACGAACTCACACGCTGGGGCGTGACCGCGCTGCAAGCGGTGGAAGAAATGGACGCCGGCCCGGTCTGGGCCACCTGCGAATTCAATCTGCCGTCGGGCTTGCGCAAGTCCGAGCTGTACAACGGGCGGGTCAGCGATGCGGCGATTCGCTGCATTCGCGAAGTGGTCGAGAAGTTCATCGACGGCTTCGTTCCGGTCGCACTGGATTACACCGACCCAAAAGTCCGGGGGCGCTTGCAGCCAAACATGAAGCAGGACGACCGCACCTTCAGCTGGCACGACTGCTCGCGCTTCATCAAACGCTGCATCGACGCCGCTGACGGCCAGCCCGGGGTCTTGGCAAGCCTGGCCGGCGGGCAGTATTACGTGTACGACGCGCACCTCGATCAGCGCACCGGCATTCCCGGCAAGATCCTCGCGGTGCATGACGACGCGGTGCTGGTCGCCACCGGCGATCACAGCCTGTGGATCGGCTCGTTGCGACGCAAACCACTGCCCGGCGAAGAGACCTTCAAGCAACCGGCGCGGCATGTGCTGGCCGGGCAACTGGACGGCGTGCCGACCCTCGACTGGTCGATCGCCAGCGAGCCGTTCAACGACGAGGCCTATCAGCCGATCCGCTACCGCGAATCCGGGCATGTCGGCGAGCTGACTTTCGAGTTCTACAACGGTGCGATGAGCACCGAACAGTGCCAGCGCATGGTTGAAGCGCTGCGCTGGGCCAAGTCTCGGGACACTCGCGTGCTGTTGATCAAGGGCGGGCGCGGCAGCTTCTCCAACGGTGTGCACCTGAACGTGATCCAGGCGGCGCAGGACCCGGGCGCTGAAGCCTGGGCGAATATTCAGGCAATCGACGATGTCTGCGCCGAACTGCTCAGCGCGCGGCAACTGGTGGTCAGCGGCGTGACCGGCAATGCCGGGGCTGGCGGCGTGATGCTCGCACTGGCTGCTGACATCGTGTTTGCCCGCGCGGACATCGTGCTCAATCCGCATTACAAGAGCATGGGCCTGTATGGCTCGGAATACTGGACCTACAGCCTGCCCCGCGCCGTCGGCCCGGCGATGGCCGAGCAACTGACCCAGGCCTGCCTGCCGGTCAGTGCCACGCAGGCGCTGCAACTGGGCATGGTCCAGGAAATCGGCCCGCGCTGCCCGGATGAGTTTTCCTTGTGGTTGTTGCAACGGGCCAACGCGGCACTGACCGACCCGACCTACGCTGCCGTGCGCGAGCGCAAGTTGCGCGTGGATCAGGTGCTGATCCAGCAATGTCGGGAAAGCGAACTGCAAGAGATGCAGGAAGACATGCTCTATAACCGCAACCAGTTTGCCGAGAAGTGCAGTAACTTCGTCTACAAGCGCAAGGCCTGCGGCACGCCGGCGCGATTGGTCGAGGAATGGGCGCGGGTGCGCAAGGTTGAGTTGGCGGGTTGAGCTTCACCGCCACTACGGCCTCATCGCTGGCAAGCCAGACTCCCACAGGTTACTGCGGCGCTCACAGAACTTGTGAGCGACATAAAACCTGTGGGAGCTGGCTTGCCAGCGATGGCGGTGGGTCAGGCAATGCTGGTTTGGCAGCCAGACACCATTCGCGAGCAGGCTCGCTCCCACAGGATTTCGGGTCGTTCGCGAAATCGATGGGCCAGCGCAGGACCCTGTGGGAGTGAGCCCGCTCGCGATGAACGATGACGCGGTGGCGAGCCGGCACTTACAATGCCCGCACCTCAGACACCGGCCCGCCCATGGACATCGACCTCGCCCGCACCTTTCTGGAAATCGTCCGTCACGGCAGCCTCGCGGCGGCGGCGCAGAAGCTGTTCGTCACGCAGACGGCGATCACCGCCCGGGTGCAGAAACTCGAAAGTCAGCTGGGCAGTACGCTGTTCGTGCGCAACCGCGCCGGGGCGAAACTGACCGCAAACGGTGAGGCCTTCGTGGTCTACGCCAATCAACTGGTGCAGACCTGGGAAGCCGCGCGGCGCGACCTGCCACTGCTGGACGGCTATCACAACGTGCTGCACATCGGCGGCGAAGTCAGCCTGTGCAACCCGTTGATGCTCAGCTGGGCCGCCGAACTGCGCGAGAAGATTCCCGGCCACGCCCTGCGCATGGAAATCCGCGACGGCGAAAACCTGTTGCGCCAACTTGAACTCGGCGTGCTCGATGCCGCGCTGGTCTATCAGCCGGAGTACTGGCCCGGCCTGCAGGTCGAGCAGGTGCTGGAAGAAAAACTGATTCTGGTGCGTGCGCCGAACCGCCCGGATCCCTACGTCTACATCGACTGGGGGCCGGATTTTCGGCGCCAGCACGACGCTGCCCTGCCGGACAAGGCCAAAGCCGCGCTGAGTTTCAACCTCGGCCCGCTGGCCCTGCAATACATCCTCGAACATGGCGGCAGTGGCTACTTCCGTACCCGTGTGGTGCGCAGCTATCTGGAAACCGGCGCCCTGGAAGCGGTCACCAAAGCCCCGGAATTCGGCTATCCAACCTATCTGGTGTATGCACGCGAGCGCGACTCGGCGACGCTGCAACAGGCGTTCGATCTGCTGCGCCAGGTAATCGCCACCGATGACGACTGGTCGCAACGCTGGAACCCGCTGAGCTGAGTCGGCCGCTTTACACCGGAGCATGGCGCAACTGACCTCAAGGTGCGGCCTGCACAAACGGCCGGATCGGCTAATCTGCCGGGTATAACAACAATACCCACAGGTGAACGCAGTGAGGCAGACCACCGAGGCATTTCGCAGCCGCTATCGTGCGGCCATTCATCCGTTGTACAACCCGTGGCTGCACGGCGCCTTCGTGCTTCTGTTCGGCGTGCTGGCGATCGGCGCTTTCTGGAGCAGCGCGCATCAGGTGCAGCCGCTGGAATGGCTGAGCGTGCCGCTGACCCTGCTGCTGTTCAACTTTGGCGTGTACACGGTTCATCGCCATCTCGGTCACCACAAAAAGACTTTTGCCAAGCTGTTCTATGCCCGACATGCCGGCGACCATCACAGCTTTTTCACCCCCGGCCACATGACTTACGACAGCGCCCGCGACTGGCGGGTGATTCTGTTTCCAGCCTGGCTGATCGTCGTGCATACGCTGGTTTTCACCCTGCCGCTGTGGTGGCTGGTCGCGCAGTTCAACACCAATGTCGCCGGGCTGTTCGGCGGCTGCATGGTGCTGGGTTATCTGACCTACGAAGTGTTTCACGCCTGCGAGCATCTACCGCCGAATAATCCGCTGACCCGCCTGCCGTGGATCCGCCAGATGCGGCATCTGCACGAATTGCATCACCGCCGCGAGCGCATGCAGGAGCGCAATTTCAATATCGTTTTCCCCCTGATGGATTACCTGTTCGGCACCCTGTACTGGGAGCCGCAACCCGCCCCGTTGCGCTATTCGAGATCGCCCATGACCCGCATGCAGCACCACATCGATATCGCCGGCGAACCGATCGCCGTGCTCCGCTACGCCGCCAGCGTCAACCACTGGCCCGAGTGGCACCCGTCGTCGCTGAAAATCGACGGACCGCAAGGCCCGCTGCATGCCGGCGCGCGTTTCGAAGAAGACATTCATGCCGGCGGGCGCGCCGGCCATTTGCGCTGGGAGGTCACCGAATACCTGCCCGGTCGCCGTTGGTGCGCTCAGGCGCGGGGCGATCATGGCTTGTCGCTGTTGCTGACTTACGAGTGTGCTGCGCAAGGCGACGGCACACGGTTCGTGCGCACCCTGGATTACCGGTTCGATGGCCTTGGCATGCGCCTGGCCAATCTGCTGCTGCTCAAGCGCCGCATCGAACGTGAATCGGCGACCTCGATGCAGGCCCTGCGCGACATGGCGCTCAGGCACCTGACGCTGACGGGGCACCTTTCATGAAGCGTCTGCTGTTTTTGCTGGTGATCCTCGTCATCGCGTTTCTGCTGCTGATGCCGACCAAGGTGCAGCCGGTGGCGTGGAAACCGCCAGCGGCGCCGTCACTGAACGAAGGGGTCTACGCGGAAAACCAGCGGCTCAAGGCCGTCGAACAGGTTGGCCCGAGCGACATCGACGGCCCCGAAGCACTGCTGCTGGAGGGCGATTACCTGATCACTGGCCTGCATGACGGGCGACTGATCCGCACGAGCCTCGATGGCAAGGAGCGCAAGGTGCTGAGCGACACTGGCGGCCGGCCGCTGGGCTTGGCGCGGCATCCCAATGGTTTGCTGGTGATTGCCGACGGGGTCAAGGGTCTGCTGTCGCTCGACGCCCAGGGTCAGTTGATTCCTCTGACCACCGAGGCCAATGGCCTGCCTTTCGGTTTTACCGACGACGTGGCGATCGACAAGTCCGGGCACTACGCCTATTTCAGCGATGCCAGCAGCCGCTGGGGCTACGGCCATGACGGTGAGGCGATCATTGAACATGGCGGTGACGGGCGCCTGCTGCGCTATGACTTTCAGACCGGCAAGACCAGCGTGCTGCTGGACAAACTGCAGTTTGCCAACGGCGTGACCCTCGGCCCGGATGACGCTTATGTGCTGGTCAACGAAACCGGCGCCTACCGCATCAGTCGTTACTGGCTGACGGGACCCAAGGCCGGCACCCATGACCTGTTCATCGACAACCTGCCCGGCCTGCCGGACAACCTCGCGTTCAATGGCAGCAACCGCTTCTGGGTCGCGCTGTACGCGCCGCGCAGTGCCTTGCTCGATGGGACCGCCGGGCATCCGCGGGTGCGCAAGATGATCGTGCGCGCGCTGACGGTGCTGCCAAAACCGGTGGAGAAACGCGGGTTCGTCCTGGGGCTGGATCTTGAGGGCAAGGTCATCGCCAATCTGCAGGACGCCAGCAGCGGCAATTACTCGCCGATTACCACTGCGCGGGAGTATGGGGACTGGGTGTATCTGGGGTCGCTGAAGGCTACGCACATGGCGCGGTTGCCGTTGGCGGATGCGTTGAAGTGAGCCTGCTGGTTTTATGTTAGATCAACTGACGTCATCGCGAGCAGGCTCACTCCTACAGTTGATAGCATTCCAACTGTAGGAGTGAGCCTGCTCGCGATAGCGGACTGTCAGTTACCGGATCTGTCGAACTTGTCCGGATCTTCGTCTTCAGGAAGATCTTCGTCCGGCTCTTCGGGAAAAGTGGTGGTGTGCGCCGGGCTGTTGGGCTCAGGGTGAGTGGGAACCGGGTCGAAACCGCCCTGCTCTTCACTGGGGAATCTGGGTGTGTTCATGTGGCACCTCGCAGAGAGTCGCTGAATGAAGACTCTGAACATTCGAGGTGCCGAGGGTGGTTGTCGTTCCAATCAATCCGCAACCGTGGGTCGGCGGATCATCCAGGAATCAGGACGGTGCCTGTAAATGGCTGACAATTTCGTCCTTGACCTTCAGACGCTTCTCTTTGAGTTTTTTCAATGCGTCGTCGCTGGGGGCGTCCGAGGTGGCCGTTTCGGCCTTGACCACGTCGGCGTCAGCCTGGGAATACTTGTTGATCAGTGAATCCAGTCGTGGATCCTGGGTGCGTTTTTGCTGGATCTCTTCCTTCGTGCAGCTCAAGTCCTGAAACAGGTCATGGGGAACCGGCATGGAACACCTCCGTCAGTTGATCGGCAGCCGACGCGACCGATGCGTCAGCCCCTATCAGAATGGCCTTGGTTGAGAGGTTCTGTCGACCACCTGTCAGACCAGCGGTTGCCGTTCGTCGCCCTGTCGGAAACGCGATCAAACCTTTTTCCGCTGTGCTCCCTCCATTGCATAACGTCAACAAAAACCTGTGTGGAGATACATCAATGGACGGATTCAACCTGCGTCATCTCGTTCTGGCTGTCGCTCTGAGCAGCGGCATGGGCAGTGCCTTCGCCGCCACTTCCAATGACTTCGTCGACAACGCCGCCGCGGGTGGCATCGCGGAGATCGAGACCAGTCGCCTCGCCCTGGAAAAAAGTCAGTCGGCCGACATCAAGGCGTTCGCCAACATGATGATCACCGACCACAGCAAGGCCAACGACGAACTGGCCAGCATTGCCAAGGCCAATGACATCGAAGTCCCGGACACCACGACTCTGGTCAAGCAGGCCAAGGAA
This sequence comes from Pseudomonas sp. lyk4-TYG-107, assembly GCF_030209055.1. Classification (NCBI taxonomy): domain Bacteria; kingdom Pseudomonadati; phylum Pseudomonadota; class Gammaproteobacteria; order Pseudomonadales; family Pseudomonadaceae; genus Pseudomonas; species Pseudomonas sp. lyk4-TYG-107. The sequence goes on along the minus strand of NZ_JARVST010000012.1, from coordinate 274,201 downwards.
AAGATCCTCGACATGCGCGATGAGTCCTTCGACGCGGCCTACGCCAACAACCAGGTCAAGGCCCACGAAGAAACCATCGAATTGTTCAAGAAAGAAGCCAACACCGTCACCGACGATAAGACCAAAGGCGCTACCGAGCTGAAAGCCTTTGCGCAGAAAATGCTCCCGGCATTGGAAAAACACCTGACCGCCGCCAAAGAGTTGCAAGCCAAGCACCCGAGCAAGTAACCCGGGCGCTGTACAGCAAAAGGCCGCATTGATTAATGCGGCCTTTTTTTGTTTCAGCGAGATCAACCGCCGTCAGTATCGATGTCGGCATCGGTTTCTTCACCGGGCTTCGGACGATCGGGCTCAGGTTCGAAACCGGGGCTGAATTCGTTGTCGTTGTCGGTGTGTCTGTTCTTCTGGTCCACCACCGGATCGGCGCTCTGCGCCTGCTCGGCGCCACCCGAGGGTTGCGTTGGCGGGTTCTGCCCCGGCACTTGCGGATCGATGGCCGGGTCGTTGCGATTGATCGGTTCGGCGTCCGGTTTCTGCTGCTGTTGCGATTGCTCGTTCATAGCCACCTCGTTTTTCAATGCTGGCGCGACTCAGACCCGTCGGCCTTGTATATTCGAAGCCGCTACGGTGCCAACGTTCAAAACATCGCTGGTTTGAAGGGCGCCGACTAGAGTTACCGGGGCATTTCTTGCGCCGGATCAAAAATATCCCTGAGCAACCGAACAACTATTTTGAACGGCAAAGGTCACTGACTTCGCACCGGTCACTTTTTACAGAACCGGCCCCAATACGCTACGGAGCAACAGGCACATGGCAGCACTGCAGAACAGCACATTCGATGCGATGAAAAACAAACAACCACAACTGCTGAGCGAATGGATCAACGGCCTGGAAGCCAGCGGCGCCACCCGCAACCTCAAAGACCATGACCTGCAACAACAGACCAGCGAATTCCTGCAATTGGTGATCAATGGCCTGCAGGATGACAACGGCACCAACATCAATGCGCCGGGTTGGGAAGCCACCCGCCAGTTCCTCGAAAAGCTCTCCCACAGCCGCGCCCAGCTCGGTCAGGATTCGCAACAGACCGCCAGTTTCATCTTCGCCCTGAAGGGCCCGCTGTTTGCCCTGCTGCAAGCGCACTACAAAGAACAGCCAGCGCTGCTCGCCGAACAACTCTGGGAAATTTCCGAACTGTTCGACGCCTTCGGCATGCACACCATCCGCACCTTCCAGAAGTCCCGTGAAGCGGTGATCAAACGCCAACAGGAAGAACTGCTGGAGCTCTCCACGCCGGTGGTCAAGCTGTGGGACGGCGTCCTGGCGCTGCCGATGATCGGCACCCTCGACTCGCAACGCACTCAAGTGGTGATGGAGTCCTTGCTGCAACGCATCGTCGACACCGGTTCGGAAATCGCCATCATCGACATCACCGGCGTCCCCACCGTCGACACCTTGGTCGCGCAGCACCTGCTGAAAACCGTGACCGCGATTCGTCTGATGGGTGCTGACTGCATCATCAGCGGCGTGCGTCCGCAGATCGCCCAGACCATCGTCCACCTGGGCCTCGACCTGCAAGGCGTGGTGACCAAGGCCAACCTGGCCGACGCACTGAAGCTCGCCCTCTCCCGCCTGGGCATCAGCCTCGGCAAAGCGGTCTGAGCCGATGGAACGTATCCCGATTCTTCAAATGGGCAAGTTTCTGCTGGTGACCATTCAGGTCGACATGCATGACCAACTCGCCCTCACCTTGCAGGACGACTTGTCCGAGCGCATCAGCAAGACCTCGGCGCGTGGTGTGCTGATCGACATCTCGGCGCTGGACATGGTCGACTCGTTCATTGGCCGGATGATCAGCACGATCTCCGGGCTGTCGAAAATCATGGACGCCGAAACCATGCTGGTCGGCATGCAGCCGGCCGTGGCGATCACCCTGGTCGAACTCGGCCTGACCCTGCCCGGCGTCAGCACCGCACTGAATGTCGAGCGCGGGATGAAACTGCTGCAGGAACGAGTAGACCGGCAATGACCGTACGCAGCAGCGGTACTCAACCCATCCATATCGAGCAGGATGTCGTGCTCGCACGCCAGACCGCCCGCAAACTCGCCACCGAATGCGGGATGCGCCTGATCGACCTGACCAAAATGGTCACGGCGGTCAGCGAACTGGCGCGCAACACCATGGTGTACGGTGGCGGCGGCGACATGGACTGGCAGATTCTCGATGAAGATCACAAGGTCGGTCTGCGCTTGACGTTCCGTGACGAAGGCCCCGGTATTGCCGATATCAAACTGGCGATGACCGACGGCTGGACCTCCGGCAGCGGCATGGGCCTGGGCCTCACCGGCGCCAAACGGCTGGTCGAGGAGTTCGAACTGGACACCGAGCCGGGCAAGGGCACGCGAATAACGATCACCCGATGGACATGAATATCGCTGGGTCGCTGACCCAGGTACTGCTGATCGAAGACAGCAGCCAGATCGGCCATGCCCGGCGCACCGCGCAACGGCTCGCCGAGCAACACGGTTTTGATGCGACCGATGCCGGACGGGTAGCACTAGTCGCCACCGAACTGGCCAGCAACGTGCTCAAGCACGCCAGCCGCGGCGAGCTTCATCTGCGGTTGTTGCCGCGCCCCGGCGGATTCGGCATCGAGATGCTCGCGGTCGATCGCGCACAGGGCTTTGACCTCGACGCGTGCCTGACCGATGGCTTTTCCACCGGCGGCACCCAAGGCATCGGACTGGGCGCCGTGGCCCGTCAGACCGAAGTCTTCGACGTGCACGCCGACGCCCGTGGGGCGGTGCTGCTGGCGCGTCTGTATCCGCGCGGCGACCGTCAACCGGACTTGCGCTACGGCGTCAGCCAGCACTCGTTGCACAACGACCCGGCGTGCGGCGATACCTGGCACCTGGCGTACAACGGCGCGAATGTCAGTGCGCTGGTGATCGACGGCCTCGGCCACGGTGAGGATGCCGAACGCGCGGCCAAGGCCGGCGAGCGGGTGTTCGCCGAGACGCCGTTCGCCAGTCCGGTGCTGCTGATGGAGGATATGCACCGCGACATGATCGGCAGCCGTGGCGGCGCAGCCGCGTTCGCCCAGTTCAATGCCGCCCGCGACGGCCTGACCTTTACTGGCGTGGGCAACATCGGCGCCAGCCTGATCACCGCCGACAAGTCGCGGGGCCTGGCCTCGCACCCGGGCATCGTCGGCGGCCAATACCGGAAAGCCCAGCCTTTTGACTATGCTCACGTGAACGGACATCTATTGATCATGTACAGCGACGGCTTGCAGTCCCGTTGGAATCTTCAAGACTACCCCGGTCTGGTGCACCGCCATCCCGCCGTGATAGCCAGCGTCCTGCACCGCGACTTCTGTCGCGGGCGCGACGACGTCACGGTACTGGTCGTTGCCCTGGAGGCCGCCCATGGCTGAGTCGCCAATCCTGAATGCCGCCGAACAGGCTGCGCTGATCGCCCGATTGCAGAGCGAGACCGCCGCCCTGCGCGCAGAACTCGACGAGACCAACCAGGGCGTGCTGGCGCTCTACGCCGAACTCGACACCCAGGCGGAAGAACTGAGGCAGGCCTCGGACCTGAAAAGCCGCTTTCTGTCGTACATGAGCCATGAGTTCCGCACCCCGCTCGGCTCGATCCTCAGCATCAACAGCCTGCTGGCTGACGAACTCGACGGCCCGCTCAGCCCCGAGCAGCACAAGCAGGTAGCGTTCGTCAGCAGCGCCGCGCGTGAACTCAGCGACATGGTCGATGACTTGCTCGATCTGGCGAAGATCGAAGCCGGGCGGATCACTATTTCCCCGGCATGGTTCGACATGTTCGACCTGTTCTCCGCCCTGCGCGGGATGTTCCGGCCGATCGTCGATGCGTCGGCGGTGGACCTGATTTTCGAAGAGCCGGTCGGCCTGCCACGCCTGTACACCGACGACAAAAAACTCGGGCAGATTCTGCGCAACTTCATTTCCAACTCGCTGAAATTCACCACCCGCGGTGAAGTGCGGGTTTCGGCGCGCTTGGAAGGCTCGGACAAAGTACGTTTCGCCGTCAGCGACACCGGTATCGGTATCGCGCCGGAGCTGCACGGTGCATTGTTCGAGGACTTCTCCCAGGTCGACTCGCCGCTGCAGAAACGTCTGCGCGGCACCGGCCTCGGCTTGTCCTTGTGCAAGCGCTTCGCTGCCCTGCTCGGCGGCGAGGTCGGGATGGACAGCACACCGGGGGTCGGCTCGACCTTTTTCGTGATCATTCCGCTGGCGCTCGCCTTGGAGAACGTCGATGAAACGTGACATCCGTCTATTGATCGTCGACGACAACGCCGCCACCCGCTACGCCTTGCGCCGGCGCCTGGAGCGCCATGACTACGAGGTGCTGGAGGCCGGCACCGGCAGCGAAGGCCTGGCACTGATCGCGAGCGAGCCACTCGATGCGCTGATCCTCGACGTCAACCTGCCGGACATGAGCGGCTTCGACATCGTGCGCATCTTGCGTGCTGATGCACGCACCGCGCTGCTGCCGGTGATCCACGTGTCTGCGGCGTCGATCCAGACCGGCGACATCATCACCGGCCTGAACGCCGGGGCGGATGCTTACCTGATTCACCCGGTAGACCCGGACGTGCTATTGGCGACCCTGCGCACTCTGCTGCGGGTACGCGATACCGAAAACGCGCTGCGTGAGAGCGAGGCCCGGTTTCGCGAGATTTTCGTCAACGTCTCGGCGCCGATTGCCGTGCTCGATGCCAACCTGAAAGTGCATGAATGCAACCACGCCTTCACGCAGATGATTCAAGACAACCGCAACCCGGAAACGCTCAGCGAGTGCTTTGACCAAGACCAGGGCGCGATCCTCAACGAGTTGCGCCTGCGGCTGGTCGATGGCGAGCGCTGGAAAGGCACGTTGAACATGCGCGTACAGGGCGAGGTCCGCGAAACCGAGTGGCAGATTTCGCCATACCGCACACCGCAGCTGAGCCTGGTATTCGTCGAAGACGTCACCGAGCATCGCCACCGCGAGCGCTCGCACCTGGCACAGCTGGACGACACCACCACACAACTGGCCAAGGAAGTTGCCGAGCGGGTGCGCGCCGAATCGCAGTTGCTGCAAGTGCAGAAGATGGACGCACTGGGCAAGCTCACCGGGGGTATCGCCCACGACTTCAACAACCTGCTGACCGGGATCATCACCAGCCTCGAACTGATCCAGAAACGCATGGCCGATGCACGGCCGGACAAGGTGCAGTTCTACGCCGAAGCCGCACTGAATTCAGCGATGAGTGCGGCGTCCCTCACTCATCGTCTGCTGGCCTTCGCCCGCCAACAGCCACTGGATACCCGACCGGTGGACATCAATGAGCAGGTGCGCTCGCTGGAAGAATTGCTGATGCGCACCATCGGCGAACGCATCACCCTCAAGCTTGAACTGACCAACAAACCGGCGATTGCCCTGGTCGATCCTGTGCAGCTGGAAAGCGCGGTGCTGAATCTGGTCATCAACGCCCGGGATGCGCTGCCCCGAGGCGGCAATATCTGGGTCAACACCTATGCCGCGTATTCCCACGGCGACCCGAACATGGCCGATGGTGCGTATGTCGCGCTGTCGGTGCGCGATGACGGCACCGGTATCGAGCACAGTGTGATCGACAAGGTGTTCGATCCGTTCTTCACCACCAAACCGCTGGGCCAGGGTACTGGTCTGGGGTTGTCGACGATCTACGGTTTCGCCCGCCAGTCCGGTGGCGATGCGCACATCCGCAGCGTGGCACGGCGTGGCACCGAAGTGACCATCATGCTGCCGGCGACGAACGACCCGACCGGCGCCGACATCCCGGCGCCGAAGGTGGATCCGCAGGGTGCCGGCGAGCATGTCCTGATTGTCGAAGACATGCCGGCAGTGCGTATGTTCGTCACCGAAGTGCTGGAAGACGCAGGTTATCGCTGCACGCAGGCGGCGGATATCGAAACCGCGCTGGAGCGTTTGCAGAATGATCCGACGATCGACCTGCTGCTGAGCGACGTCGGCCTGCCGCGCATGAGCGGCCGGGAACTGGCGGACGTGGCGCGGGGCTGGCGTGAAAGCCTGCCGATTCTGTTCATGACCGGTTATGCCGAGACCGCGATCAATCGCCAGGTGTTCCTGGGCAGTGGTATGGAAATGCTGGTCAAGCCGTTCCAGATCAGCGAACTGCTGGACAAGGTCCGCCGCACGCTTGATGGTGCCTGATACACCGCCATCAGGTTGCTCGGTTGAGAACACAGACCCTGTAGGAGTGAGCCTGCTCGCGATGGCGTCAGGTCAGTCAATTCATTTCTGGCTGACACTCCGCTATCGCGAGCAGGCTCACTCCTACAAGGGATTGCGGTGTGACATCTTCCGAGTACACCGCAGCCCCCTGTGGGGCCAGTAGGAACGGCGTCGCTATCGGCTCAAGGCCCGGGCCAGAAACGGTGCGGTTCGGCTCTTCTTGCTCGCGGCAACTTTCTGCGGCGTGCCGGCGGCGACGATTTTGCCGCCCTGATCCCCGGCCCCCGGGCCGATGTCGATCACCCAGTCACTCTGCGCCACCACGCGCATTTCATGTTCGACCACGATCACCGTGTGTCCTGCCGTGACCAGCGTATCCAGTTGCTCCAACAACCGATCAACGTCCCGCGGATGCAGCCCGGTGGTCGGTTCATCCAGCACATACAGGGTCGCGCCGCGCTGATTGCGCTGCAGCTCAGTGGCCAGTTTGATTCGTTGCGCCTCGCCGCCCGACAACTCGGTGGCCGGTTGCCCAAGCCGCAGATAACCGAGGCCGATGTCACGCAGTACCTCCAGCGAACGACGAATCCCCGGCTGCCCGCTGAATACCTCTACCGCCTCTTCCACGGTCAGTTGCAGCACCTGCGCAATGCTCAAGCCTTGCCACTGAATCGCCAGAGTCTGCGGGTTGTAGCGCGCGCCATGACAGGTCGGGCACGGCGCATACACGCTCGGCATGAACAGCAACTCGACGCTGACAAAACCTTCACCCTCGCAGGTCGGGCAACGCCCCTTGGCGACGTTGAAGGAAAACTGCCCGGCGTCATACCCCGCCGCCCGTGCCTCGGGCGTGGCGGCGAACAGTTTGCGCACGTTGTCAAACAGCCCGGTGTAGGTCGCCAGATTCGAACGTGGCGTGCGGCCGATGGGCTTTTGATCGACCTGCACCAGGCGCTTGATCGACTCCAACCCCGCAGTCACCTGACCAGTGCTGGCCTGCGGCGCATCGTCTTCGAGGCTGAGCTCTTCCGGCTCGTCCTCAACCAGCGGCCGCCCGAGTTGCGCACCGACCAGTTCGAGCAACGACTGACTGACCAGACTCGACTTGCCCGAACCGGACACCCCGGTGACCGAGGTGAAGCAGCCCAAGGGAAATTCAGCGCTGAGGTTGTGCAGGTTATTGCGGCTGATGCCATCGAGTTTCAGCCAACCGCTCGGCTTGCGCGCGGTGCGGGTCTGCCGCTGGCTCTCGGCAAACAGGTAGGCGCGGGTCTGCGATTCGTCGATCTCGGCCAGCCCGGCCGGAGGGCCGCTGTACAACACCCGCCCACCCTTCTCTCCCGCCGCCGGGCCGACATCGATCAGCCAGTCGGCGCGGCGCATGGTTTCCAGATCGTGCTCGACCACAAACAGCGTATTGCCATCGGTCTTCAAGCGCTGCAAGGCTTCGAACAGCGCCTCGCCATCGGCCGGATGCAGACCGGCGGACGGCTCGTCGAGCACATAGATCACGCCGAACAGTTGCGAGCCCAATTGCGTCGCCAGGCGCAGGCGCTGCAACTCGCCGGACGACAGTGTCGGCGTGCTGCGCTCCAGCGCCAGATAACCGAGGCCCAGATCGGTCAGGGTGCTGACCCGCTCCAGCAAGTCCTCGGCAATCCGCTGCGCTGCCAGGCGTTTTTCCAGCGACAGGTTTGGCGTGTGGCGTACGTCCGGCGCACTGGCGTGGCCGCTGGCACCGTGGGCCACGCGCTGCTGGCGCGCCTCGCGGGTTTGCGCATGGCTGAGGGTTTCGCCGCTTTCTTCGGCCTGCTGCAGATAGGTCGCCGCAGCCACGGGTTTCAATACTTCGGCCACTTGCAGCAGTGGCATCTGCGACAGTTCACCGATGTCGTAACCGGCAAAGGTCACCGACAACGCTTCACGCTTCAGGCGCTTGCCGTCGCACAACGGGCACGGGCTGCCGAGCATGAATTGCGAAACGCGCTTCTTCATCAGCGCACTTTGCGAATGAGTGAAGGTGTGCAGGATGTAGCGGCGGGCACCGGTGAAGGTGCCCTGATAACTCGGTTCCATCTTGCGCTTGAGGGCGACCCGGGTTTCCTCCGGGGTCAGCCCGGCGTACACCGGCACGGTCGGGGTTTCTTCGGTGAACAGAATCCAGTCACGCTGCTTTTTCGGCAGTTTCTTCCAGGGGATATCGACGTCGATGCCCATGGTCACGAGGATGTCGCGCAGGTTCTGCCCCTGCCACGCCAGCGGCCAGGAGGCCACGGCGCGTTGGCGGATGGTCAGGTTCGGATCGGGCACCATCAGCGCCTCAGTCACCTCGTAGACCCGGCCCAGACCGTGGCACTCCGGGCACGCGCCTTGCGGGGTGTTCGGCGAAAAATCCTCGGCATAGAGCATCGGCTGCCCCGGCGGATAACTGCCGGCGCGGGAATAGAGCATGCGGATCAGGCTCGACAAGGTGGTCACGCTGCCCACCGACGACCGCGTGCTCGGCGTACCGCGCTGCTGTTGCAGGGCCACGGCGGGCGGCAGGCCTTCGATGGAATCGACATCCGGCACCCCGACCTGATCGATCAGCCGCCGCGCATACGGCGCCACAGATTCGAAATAACGCCGCTGGGCTTCAGCGTACAACGTTGAAAACGCCAGCGACGACTTGCCCGAACCGGAAACGCCAGTAAACACCACCAGCGCATCGCGGGGGATGTCGACGTCGACGTTCTTCAGATTGTGTTCGCGGGCGCCACGCACCCGGACCATGCCGGTAGGTGCTTTGGAATTACGCTTGGAAGTCATTGGCTGTCCCTGCAGAAAAATGGGGTCGAAGCTGAACCCTGTGATGAGGGGATTTATCCCCGATCGGCGGCGCAGCCGGCGCAGTTACTGCAAATTCCATATAGCTGGGAAAATGCTGGGGAGTGCTGGGGAGGGCTGCGCACTCCATCGGGGATGAATCCCCTCGCCACAGGGAATCAGGCACTCAGCACCGAGCGAATCATCTGCAACAACGCCTCCGGGCCATACGGTTTGCCGAGCAAGTGCGTGTCCGGGCTCAACTGGTGGTTGCGTGAAATGATGTCGCGGGTGTGGCCGGAGGTGAACAGCACCGCCACCGGTGGTGTCTGCACCTTGGCCCACGCCGCCAGATCGGAGCTTTTGATCAGCCCCGGCATCACCACGTCGGTGAAAATCAGATCCACTTGCGCGCCGTCCAGCAGCAACTGCATTGCCACGTCGCCATTGCTCGCAGTCAGTACGCGGTAGCCTTCCTCGCGCAGCAACTCCACGGCCGAAGCACGCACTGCGTCGTTATCCTCGACCACCAGAATGGTCTCGTGGCCGCCGCTCTGCTGCGGGTCGACGCTCGGCGTCTCATCGAGAACCGGACGCAGGCTGCGCGGAAAGTACAGTTGCACCCGCGTGCCTTCGCCCACGGTGCTGTCGATCTCGACGTGGCCACCACTCTGTTTGACGAAGCCGAACACCATGCTCAGACCGAGCCCGGTGCCCTGGCCGTCAGCCTTGGTGGTGAAGAATGGCTCGAACACCTGCTCGAGCATTTGCGGCGCAATGCCGACGCCGGTATCGCTGACCACCACCCGCACGAAATCGCCGGCGACGATGCCTTTGCCCGCGCAAAAAGTGCTGTCCAGCCGAGTATTAATGGCACTGAGGACAATCGTACCCTCGCCTTTCATCGCATCGCGGGCGTTGATCGCCAGATTGAGAATGGCGTTTTCCAGTTGATTGCGGTCGACGTTGATGTGCCACGGGTCCTGCGGCAATTGCACGTCGATCTGAATGGTTTCGCCCAATGCGCGCTGCAGCAATTCACCGACGCCGTCGAAGATCTGCCGCGGATCGCACACCGCCGGCGACAACGGTTGGCGCCGGGCAAAGGCGAGCAGTTGCGACGACAGCTTGGCGCCGCGCTCGACCGCTGCCAGCGAGGCGCTGACCCGGCGTTGCACGTTGGCATTGTCCGGCTCATGCCGCGCCAGCAGGTGCAGGTTGCCGGCGATCACTTGCAGCAGGTTGTTGAAGTCGTGGGCCACGCCGCCGGTCAGTCCGCCGATGGCTTCAAGCTTCTGCGACTGGCGCAGTTGCTCTTCCGCCGCCAGTCGAGCATCCACTTCGTTGGCCACCCGCTGCTCCAGGTTGCGCGTGAATTTGAGCAGGGATTCTTCGGCAATCTTGCGTTCATGGATGTCGATCAACACCCCGGGAAAACGAAACGGCGCACCGTGTTCGTCGAACTCGCAGGCGCCACTGGCGAGCACCCACAGGTAGCTGCCGTCCGCACGCCGCACGCGGTATTCGGCATTGTACGGCTCACCGGTCTGCAGCGAATGACTGACCCGATCATGCACCCACGCCAGGTCGTCCGGGTGGATCCGCGACTCATTGACGGATTGCGGCAGGTTGCTCAAGTCCTGATCCGGCGGATAGCAAAAGGTCCGGGCGAAACGCTCGTCGGCCGACAGCACATTGTTCTTCACGTCCCAGACGAACGAGCCGAGCAAGGCCCCGGCATTCAGCGCCAGACGCACCCGTTCGTTGTCGGCCCGATAAGCGTCTTCTGCCGCCTGACGCAGGCGCTCGGAACGCACCAACTCGGTGGTCTCGACCACCATCGCCATCACTCCTGAAGGCACGCCGTCATCGTTGGCCACCGGGCTGTAATACAGATCCATCCAGACATCTTCGGGCACGCCATCGCGCAGCAGCACCAGTTCCTTGTTGCGGTAGGACAAGGTGCCGCCCGCCAGACAGGTGTCGACCACATGCCGGTTGAACTCGGCGACTTCCGGCCAGCCCAGCTCCACCGGCACCCCCAACAGATAGGGGTGGCGGCCACCGGCAAACTGCGAGTAAGCGTCGTTGTAGATCATGTAGCCGGCGTGGCCCCAGAGCATGACCATCGGCAAGGGCGAGGCCAGCATCAATTGCACGGTGCTGCACAAGCTGGCAGGCCAGGTGTCGAGCGGGCCGAGTTCGGTGAGGCGCCAGTCGAACGCGCAAATGCGTTCGGCCATCTCGCCTTTCCAGCCGTCACAACCGTGGCTATCGGATAAAAACTGCATCGATTGACTCGGTGTCCTGTGGTGTTTGCCCGATACATCGCGACGGCAGAACGCCGCGACGCCCGTCTGTTTCGAGCCTCATCGGCCGTAATGGTTTCATTAGAGGTATAGCCGATTTCAGACCAGGCCCGGATCAGACCCCGATCAGGTGCTTGAGGGGATGGTAGCCAGTTTTCATCTTCGCCGCGACGTCGAGAATCGCCTTCTCGATGCCGTTCAAATGCGTGCAGGTCAGTTCGATGGCGGCGCTCTGATCGCCCGCCTCGATGTATTCGATCAGGCGCAGATGTTCGTTGTCACGGCAGGCTTCATGGCTGTCATCATCCAGTGCAGCGACATACAGCGAGGCGCGGGAAATCAGCTTCTGGAACCAGTCGAGCAGCACCGGGTTGTTGAGGCTGCGCGCCAGTTTGAGGTGGAACTCGCCGAGCAGGTAAATCAGTTGCTCGTGATCGCCTGCCGCGTGGGCTGCGTCCTCCAGTAGCAGGTGCTCGCGCAAGACCTGCATGGCGGCGGTGTCCTTGCGCCGACAGAGTTCGGTGACCATGCCGATTTCGATCAGCCGCCGGGTTTCGAACAGCGAGCGGATCTCTTCGTTGCTCGGCAGCGACACCGATGCACCTTTATTCGGCTCGGTGGTGACCAGCCCCTCGGCTTCCAGTTGCTTGAGCGCGGCGCGTACCGACGTGCGGCTGACATTGAACAGTTCGGCCAGGGACGCTTCGCCCAGCTTCATCCCCGGACGCAGCGAACGCTTGCTGATCGCCTGGTAAACCCCTTGGTAGACGCGGTCGACCGTGGTTTCCAGTTTCTTCTCGGTCATTCGAACACTCCTTTAGCCTCGGGCAAACACGGTGTTGCAGCGTTATTCGCCGTTTGCGCAGATAAGTGTGGCGCAGGATATCGCCTTCGGCGTCGAGATGCAGGGTCTGGATACGATTGGTCGGCGGGATGATTTCGATTTGCCGACCCGCTCATTGCAAGCGTGGACGGAAGCAGCGGGCGGTGGCGAGCGGTTTTGGCGGTCGCCAAATAAATCGGCTGCGAAACGCCTTCCCCTTGTGGGAGCGGGCTTGCTCGCGAATGCGCCGGGTCAGTAAAACATTTGGCGACTGACCCACCGCATTCGTCGGAACGCCGCCCGGAGCAAGCCCGCTCCCACAGAGGATTTCAGGCGTGCCGGTAATTGTCAGTCAGTACCGTATTTCGGCGAGCGCGGGCCGTACAACAGGCCGGCGTGCTGACCGGCCGACAACAGGCGATTGCTCGCCACGCCGGCAATCGGATACCCGGCGTCGGTCGAACTGTTGATCACCTGCTTCACCGCGGCGGTGATCAGCATGCCGACCAGGCCGCCACCACTGTTATTGCCGCCCTCTTCGCTCGACGCCCGTGCCGAACCGGTCCACAGCGTGGTGCCGGATTTCAGATCGACCAGCTTGGCGGTGGCGGTTACCGCGGTTTCGCTGCTGATCACCATGTAGCGCGTACCGTACTCGGTCACGGTGATGTACAGCGCAGCGTCGGCGCCGAAGATTTCCTTGAGCTTGTTGGCCGGCGCCTGATGAATGTCATCCGGGGTGGTCAGGCCGTTCTGACGGAAGGTTTCGTCCACCAGGGTGATCGGCAGCACGTAGTAACCGGCCTCGGCCAATGGGAACGTCACCTGCGACAGCAAGCTGTAGGAAGCCTTGACGTCCGGCGAGGTGTTCAGCGGTGGCAGCACCAGAATGGTCTTCGGCCGTGCCTGTTTGTACGCCGAGTAATCCACGGTTTTCGGCGCGACGCAGCCACCGAGCACGGTCAAGGCCAATCCGGCGGCCAGCAGTTTCAGGGTGCGCGAAATCATTTGGCGTCTCCGGTCTTGGCGTTTTTAAGCAGAAAATCCATGTATGGGCCGGACTCGGGGAACAGCGCTTTTTCGGTGCGGAACTGCTGCACCATCTGATCGTCCTTGCCCATGCTCAGGTACAGCAGACCCAGGTGCGCGTGGTAACCCGGCGGCACCGCCTTGCCGGTGGAACGGATCTTCTGCAGGTCGCGCTCCAGCACTTCGGCCTGGGCTTCTTTTGGCTCTTCGCCTTTGAAGTATTCGTAAACCTGCGGTTGGTAATCTTCCCACTGGTACAGGGTTTTCGGGCTGCTGCAACCGGCCAGCAAGGCGCTGGCGGCCAGCGTCAGGGCCAGCAGCGACCGCGACAAAGTCAGATTCATGGGTGTTGCTCCTTGCAATGAATAGCGATCAGTTGCCCGGTTTCCAGGCGCCGGCGTTCATGCCATCAACCAGACGATTGATCGCCTCGCGCATGGCCAGATCGAGGACTTTGCCGTTGAGGGTGGAGTCGTACGCGGCGGTGCCGCCGAAGCCGATGATTTCGCGGTTGGACAAGGCGTACTCGCCGGCGCCCTGGGTCGAATACACCACTTCGGAGGTGCTGATGTTGACGATGTTCAGGTTGACCTTGGCGTAGGCGACCTGGGTCTTGCCACGGCCGAGAATACCGAACAGCTGGTGGTCGCCGGTTTCCTTGCGGCCGAACTCGGTGACGTCACCGGTGACCACGTAATCGGCGCCCTTGAGGCGCTGGGCCTGGCCCTTGATCGCCGCTTCCTGCTGGATCTCGCCCATGTTGTCGCGATCCAGTACCGAGAAACGGTTGGTCTGCTGCAAGTGAGTGATCAGGATGGTCTTGGCCTGGCCGCCGAGACGATCAACGCCATCGGAGAAGATCCCGCGCATGTAGCTGGAGCGGTTATCGAACTTGCCCACCGCCATCGGCACGCGAGCACCGGTCCAGACTTGCGTGGCGCTCTCGACCTTGGCCACCGGCAGTGCGCGGGAGCTTTCGGTGGCGCACCCGGCAAGGGAGCTGGCGAGGGTGCCGAGCACGGCAATCGCAACGCCTGAGACCAACATCCGGGAGATCATTCTCACTGTGCATTCCTTCTGAAAAAAAACGGTGTGTCCCGGCACGGCTACGCGGTGGGGAGCGGAAAAGGGGCGGCATTATGACAAAGTGCCACCATTGGTGACAGAGATTTTTGACGCCAATCAATTGGCTTGCTTGGACACACACAAATCCCCCCTGTGGGAGCGGGCTTGCTCCGGGCGGCGTTCCGACGAAAGCGGTGTGTCAGCCACTTATTTGCCAACTGACACACCGTCTTCGCGAGCAAGCCCGCTCCCACAGGGGGGATATGTGGTGTTTTGGAGTTTAGTGAAAGTCGCGGCTCTGCACGCGGATGCCATCCAGCAGCGGACTCAGGTCGCTCAGCCGTCCGGCGATCAAATGCCGTACTTCGCCCTCCCGCTCCCAGCGGCCATCGACCTTGAGCAATTGCGAACCGACCAGCACCTGACGCTGGCGCTCGGCCAGATCGCGCCAGACCACCACGTTGACGTTGCCGAACTCGTCTTCGAGGGTGACGAAGGTCACGCCGCTGGCAGTGCCCGGTCGCTGCCGCCCGGTGACCAGCCCGGCGATGCTCACCGGCCGACCATGCTCGACGTCCAGCAACTCCTGAGAGCTGCGGCAACGCCGGGCCTTGAGTTCGCCACGCAGCAGCGCCAGCGGATGCGGCCCCAGCGTGGTGCCGATAGTCGCGTAATCGGCCTGCAGATCTTCGCCGACACTCGGTTTGGGTAGCAGCACATCGGGTTCTTCCTGACTTGGCAAACCGGCAAACAGGCCCAGCTGTTTCTGCACCCCGGCCACTTCCCAACGCGCACGATGCCGATGGCCGGCCATCCCACGCAACGCCCCCGAATCGGCGAGCAACGCTTGGGCGCGACTGTCGAGCGCGGCCCGCTCGCCCAGATCGGCGACATCGGCAAACGCCCCGCGCGCCCGCGCCGCCTCGATGCGCCGGGCGTCGTCCTCGCGAAAGCCCTTGATCATCCGCAGGCCCATGCGAATCGCCGGTTGCGCGCCGCTGATCGGTTCCAGACTGCAATCCCAGTCGCTGGCGCGCACGTCCACCGGACGGATCTGCAACTGATGGCGGCGCGCGTCCTGCAGAATCTGATCCGGGCTGTAGAAACCCATCGGCCAGCTGTTGATCAACGCGCAGGCGAACGCCGCCGGTTCGTGGCACTTGAGCCAGCAACTGGCGTAGGTCAACAAGGCGAAACTGGCAGCGTGAGATTCGGGAAAGCCATAGCTGCCGAAGCCCTTGATCTGCTCGAAGATCTGCGCGGCGAATTCCTCGGTGTAGCCGTTTTTCTTCATGCCGGCGGCCAGTCGCGCCTTGTGCGGCTCCAAGCCTCCATGGCGTTTCCACGCGGCCATCGAGCGACGCAACTGATCGGCCTCGCCGGGGCTGTAGTCGGCCGCAACGATAGCGATCTGCATCACCTGTTCCTGAAACAGCGGCACGCCGAGGGTGCGTTTGAGCACCACTTCCAGTTCCGGCGAGGGATAGGTTGTCGGCTCTTCCTTGTTGCGACGGCGCAGGTACGGATGAACCATTCCGCCCTGAATCGGCCCCGGGCGGACAATCGCCACTTCGATCACCAGATCGTAGAACTTTGCCGGCTTCAGCCGCGGCAACATCGACATCTGCGCCCGCGATTCGATCTGAAATACACCGATGGTGTCGGCGCGGCTGATCATCTCGTAGGTCGGTTTGTCTTTGTCTGGAATCGTCGCCAGGCTCAGATCGAGATGGCGATGACGACGCAGCAGATCGAAGCAACGGCGGATGGCACTGAGCATGCCGAGGGCGAGGATATCGACCTTGAGCAGCCCGACCGCATCGAGGTCGTCCTTGTCCCATTGAATGATCGTGCGCTCGGCCATGGCGGCATTTTCCACCGGCACCAGCGTGTCCAACGGCTGTTCGGAAATCACGAAACCGCCGGGGTGCTGCGACAGGTGTCGGGGGAAGCCGATCAGTTGCCCGGTCAGGCTCAGCACTCGACGCAGCACCGGGCTGTCGGGGTCGAAGCCGCCTTCTAGCAAGCGCGCCAGCGGCGGTGTTTCGTCGCTCCAGTGGCCGCAGCAATCGGCCAGTGCATTGATCTGATCCGGCGGCAAGCCCAAGGCCTTGGCCACGTCACGTACCGCACCGGCAGCGTGGTAGGTACTGACCACCGCCGTCAGCGCCGCACGCCGCCGGCCATATCGGCGAAACACGTATTGCAGGACTTCTTCGCGGCGTTCGTGCTCGAAGTCGACGTCGATGTCCGGCGGCTCGTTGCGCTCTTTCGACATGAAACGCTCGAACAGCAGCGTGGTGCGATCCGGGTCGATCTCGGTGATACCCAAGGCAAAACACACCGCCGAATTGGCCGCCGAACCGCGGCCCTGACAGAGAATTTGCTGATCGCGGGCGAAACGTACAACGTCGTGCACGGTGAGGAAGTAGCTTTCGTAGCCGAGCTCGGCGATCAGTTTCAGCTCATCGTCGATTTGCTTGAGCACTTTGGCCTGCGGCCCTTTTGGCCAGCGCCAGGCAATGCCTTCTTCGGTCAGTTGGCGCAACCAGGAACTGCCGGTGTGCCCCTGCGGCACCAGCTCCTTCGGATACTCATAGCGCAACTCGCCCAGCTCAAAAGTGCAACGCCGGGCCAGTTGCACCGAGGCGTCGAGCAACGCCGGCGGATAAAGCTCACGCAACACCTCGAGGCTGCGTAGATGGCGCTCGCCGTTGGGGTGCAGGCGCAATCCGGCCTCGGCCACCGGGACGTGATGGCGGATCGCGGTCATGGTGTCCTGCAGGGCGCGCCGGCCACGGGCGTGCATGTGCACATCGCCGCTGGCCACGGCGGCAATCTGCAACTGCCCGGCCAGACTCAGCAGTGCCGCCAGCCGCCGCTGATCGTCCTGCCCGCGATGTAGCTGCACCGCCAGATACAGGCGCTCGCCGAAAGTCTGTTTCAGCCAGCGGCCCTCCTCCACGTCATCGATGCTGTCCGGCACCCACACGGTGAACAACCCCGGCAACGGCTCGCTGAAATCCTCGCGCAGCACCTGGTACTGGCCCTTCTGCGTACGCCGCCGGGCCTGAGTGATCAAGCCGCACAAGGCCTGATAGCCCGCCAGGTTCTCCACCAACAGCAGCAGTTTCGGGCCGTTATCGATGCGGATTTCGCTGCCGATGATCAGCGGCAGCTCCACCGATTTCGCCGCTTGCCAGGCCCGGACGATCCCAGCCAGGGTGCACTCGTCAGTGATCGCCAGCGCCTGATAACCGTGTTTTTTTGCCCGCTGAAACAGCTCAAGGGCACTGGAGGCACCGCGCTGGAAACTGAAATTCGACAGGCAGTGCAGCTCGGCATAGTCGTGGTTCATGCAAACCAGCCCTGCAGCCACAACGGACCGCCCTCGCCCACGGCCCGATAGGCCCAGCCCTGCTGACCGGCGCGGTTCTGGATCAGGTAGTAATCGCGGCGCACATCATCACCGTCCCACCAGCCGGACTCGATGCGCTCCGGGCCCATGAGAATCCGCGCCGAACCTTCCGGCACACTCTGCGGTTCGCCGAGCAGCCAGCCCGGGCGCTGCACGCTCGGCAAACCGCTGCAAAGCTGCTTGTCGACGCCGTTCTGCCACGCACATTCCGGTCGGTGGTCGGCCTGAAAGCGCAGGCCCTGCACCGCGTCATCGCCGAGCCGTGCACGCAGACGTTCGCGCAATTGCTCCCAAGGCAAGGTCTGTTGCGGACGGTCATCGAACAGTTCCTGAAACTGCGGGACGAAACTCGGCAGGTCTTCGGCACGCAGGCGAAAGCCGCGCACCGGGGCCTCGACCTGGACTTGCTCCAGTCGCCCGCGGGCCAGTTCGAAGAGCATCGCCGGATCGCGCTCGGCGCTGAGCAGGCCGACCTTGATCAGCGTGTCCGGCAGCCCGGCGTGCTCCAGATGCAGGTCGAAACGCTGCACGCCGCTGTCACGTCCGCAGAGGAATGCCGACAGGTCAGCGGTCAAGCGGCGTAACGGAAACAGCAGCGCCTGATGGGATTGCACGTCGAAATTCAGTTCGATGCGCACATCGAAACGATCCGGCGGCAGATAGAACGCCAAGGCCAGCGGACGCGCGCCAAACAACGTGTCGAGATGCTTGAGCATCGACGCCTCGAAGCGCCGGGCCAGGGCCTGACGCGGCAGGCTCTGCAGCTGGTTCAGGTTGCGCAGACCCATGCGCGTCAGCGCGGTGGCGACCTGCGGCTCCAGCCCGACACGGTCGACGGGCAACTTTCCGAGGTGATGCTGCAGGGCCTCACCGTCAGGTACCACCAGACCGTCGTAGGCGTTGGCCAGCACCCGCGCCGCCACCGGATTCGGTGCGGCGACGATGCGATGGCGGAAACCCAGCTCGGTCAGCTCCTTGCGCAGCCGCGCTTCGAACTGCGCCCAGGAGCCGAACAGGCCCAGGCTCGACTCGATCTCGAACACCACGGTACGCGGATAATGCACGCTGACCTGCGCGCTGAAACGATAGGCCCACGCGGCGAGAAACTGCTGCCAGTGCTCGACCTCGGCGAGGTCGTAATCGGCGGTGGCAAAGCCTTTGCTTAGGGCCTGCGCGGCGGTCATCGACTGGCCGGCGCGCAAGCCGAGCTGGCGCGCCGCTGCATTCACCGCTTGCAGCACCCGGCGCTGGGCCGGGCCACTGAGCAGCACCAACGGCTCATCGGGATCGGCACGCTGACGCAGCACGGCGTCGAGGGCCAATTGCGGGAACAGAATACACACCCAGCGCATGACGACCTCAGTGCCCGACAGCAAAGGCAATCGGCGCGGTGCGCGCCAGTCCGCCACGGCACTTGAGCACGCGCAACTGGGCCGGTCTGGCGTCGATGGCAATGCGCAACGCGGCCGGCGACGGGTTGATCGCCTCGCTCAGCGGGCGCCAGGCAAACGCCAGGGTCTGGCCGGTTTCTGCCGCTACCTGCAAACGCCGCAACGCACGGTCATCGGCCTTGTGCGGCCAGCACAGCACCGCGCCGCAACTACCCGAACGCAGGCATTGCTCCGCCGCCCACAAGGCATCGCGTTCGCTGGCCTGAATCACCGACAACTGGCGCAGATCGACCCCGGCGTTCGCCCACGCCTGCGGGTACGGCACGAACGGTGGCGCCACCAGCACGATGCGCTCGCCCGCCGCCGACAGCCGCGCCAGGGTCGGCCACACCAGTTGCAGCTCGCCGA
The DNA here is from genome assembly GCF_030209055.1 of Pseudomonas sp. lyk4-TYG-107. Taxonomy (NCBI): domain Bacteria; kingdom Pseudomonadati; phylum Pseudomonadota; class Gammaproteobacteria; order Pseudomonadales; family Pseudomonadaceae; genus Pseudomonas; species Pseudomonas sp. lyk4-TYG-107. The sequence continues at coordinate 254,694 of NZ_JARVST010000012.1, read as the reverse complement.
CCCCGGGCCCGGCCAGGAGGATTTCGCTCAGCGCCGCTTCCGGCCAGCCACCGCTGGGCAGTGCCGCATCCAGCGCGGCATGCCCGGTGGGTTGCGGGCTGGCGGCCGGTGGCACAGGCCGGCCCTTCCAGACCTGGCCGCCATTGAACAGCGTATCGAGTGCAACGACGGCGCCCATCAGCCTTGCCTCACCAGACCGCAGAACACCCCTTCGATGGCCAGATCCTGATCGTCGCGCACGACAATCGGCTGGTACGCCGGGTTGCGCGGCAGCAGGCGCACCGTAGCGCCGACACGTTCGAAGCGTTTGATCGTCACCTCACCGTCGAGTCGTGCCACCACGATCTGGCCGTTGAGCGCCTCGGGATTGCGCTTCACTCCCACCAGATCACCGTCGAGAATGCCGTCCTCGATCATCGAATCGCCCTGCACCCGCAACATGTAGTCGGGCGCACGGGAGAACAGCGCGGGATCAAGCATCAAGCGGTTATGGATGTGGGCATCGGCGCCGATCGGTGCACCGGCAGCCACCCGGCCGAGCACCGGAATGTCCAGCAGCTCCGGCCGCGCGGGTTGCCCGAGCAGGCGAATGCCCCGGGCCTGGTGCGGATTGACCTCGATAAACCCGGCTTCGGTGAGCGCCAGCACGTGCTTGCGCGCCACGCTGCGCGAGGCAAAACCAAAAGCCTCGCTGATTTCAGCGAGGCTTGGGGGCTGACCGTGTTCGGCGATGCGTTCGCGGATAAAGGTCAGGATGGCGGTACGGCGGGGAGTCAGGTTTGTCATGGAGTACATTTGTACTCCTGTGGGATTTTACTGACAAGCACCGCCAGTCGGCCTGGGCCGGCGATCCACAAAAATCAAAAGATCGCAGCCTGCGGCAGCTCCTACAGGGGAACGGTGTCAGTTCAGGCCGCGTTCGGCGAGAAAGGCGGCGATGTAATCGATGAACGCCACCACTTTAGCCGTGGCCCGTCGATGGCTCGGGTACACCGCGAGAATGTGCGGGCCGAAGCTGTCCGGGTCGATTTCATAATCAGCCATGACCCGCACCAGACGCCCGTCGGCAATGTACGGCGCGGCGCTCCACAGCGGTGTGTGCAGCAAGCCGCGTCCGGCCAAAGCACTGGCCAGCAACAGGTCGTAATTGTCGCTGCGCAAGCGCGGCGCCGTCGGCTGTGGCAGGCTCAGCCGCTGCCCGTCGCGCTCGGCCCACCAGAACTCGCGACTGAGCAACGGATGCTGATACAACAGCCATTCATGCTGCTCAAGGGTTTGCGGATTCACCGGCAAACCCTTGCGTGCCAGATAGTCCGGGCTCCCGCACAAGGCCAGCCGATTGCTGCCGACCACCCGGGCGATCAGCCCCGGCAGGTCGTCATGGCCCTCGCGCAAGGCCAGGTCGTAGCCGCTTTCCAGCAGATTGACGAACGCGTCGCACAGATCCACTTGCAGGCTGATCTGCGGGTATTGCTGCAAAAAGCCGTCACACACCTGATCGAGAAACGCCCGCCCGTACGCCAGCGGTGCGGTGATTTTCAGGCTGCCACGCAGACCGTGCTGCAACTGCTCGATTTCCTCGCTGGCCTCCTCCAGCCGCTGCAACACCAGCCGCGCGGTTTCCAGATAAACCCGGCCGATTTCGGTCAGCAGGATCCGCCGCGTGCTGCGTTCGAACAGCCGCGCGCCGAGTTCCGACTCAAGATGATTGACCGCTTTGGTCAGCGCCGACGGGGTCTTGCCCAGTTGCTCCGCCGCGCGGCTGAAACTGCCGAGTTGCGCGGTGACCACGAACATTTTCAGTGCACCCAGCTTGTCCATGCTTTTTCCATTCAGGCAAAAACGTTTTTCGTGAGGGAGGCGTTCTGTCGGCCAGTGTCAGCCACTAATCTGGCCATCAGACGCAATAACAAGGAAATCTTCAATGAAAAGATTCATCCCGAGTCTGCTGGTGAGCGCGATAAGTTTTGCCTCGATGGAAGCCATGGCCGCCACCGATCTGGTGCTGGTCAACGGCAAGATTTTCACCGCCGACCGTTCGCAACCGAAGGAGCAGGCGCTGGCCGTGGAAAACGGCAAGGTGCTGAAAGTCGGCAGCGATGCGCAGATCAAGGCGCTGATCGAACCCGGCACGCAGGTGATCGACCTCGGCGGCAAGACGCTGATGCCAGGCTTGATCGACAGCCATTCCCACGCGATTTTCGGTGGCCTGGAAATGGTCTCGGCCAACATGGAAGACGAAGTCGTCGCCCTCGCCGAACTGGAAAAGCGCCTGCGCGCCTGGCGTGACGACGGCAAGGCCAGACATGGCGATGTGCTGAGCATTGCCGGCATGAGCTCGGCGTACTGGGCGCAGGCCGAAGCGCTGGGCAAGACCTTCAACCACGGCGAGTGGGCTGACGTGCCGGTGGTGTTCACCGGCAGTGACCACCACACCGCGTGGGCCAACAACGTGATGCTCAAGCGCGCCGGCATCGACGCGGCATTGCTCAAGACCCTGCCCGCTGCGGAACAAGACACGATCGGCGCACTGGCCAGCGGCGAGCCCAACGGTTTTCTGGTCGATGCCGGTTGGGACCGGGTCGCCGCGAAAATGCCGGTGCCGAGCCCGGCCGATATGCTCACCGCGGCCAAATCCGCGGTGCGCTTCAACAACAGCCTCGGCATCACCGCGTGGATGGACCCCGCCGCCAACGCCGCACCGGGCGAGGCCGTGTTCGCGCTCAAACCCACCGAGAAAACCGTCGGCGTGCTGCCGGCCTACAAAGCACTGTCGGAAAGCGGCGACATGAGCGTGCACGTCGCCGCGCTGCTGGTCGCCAACCCGAAAAGCCTGCCGGCCGACCTCGACACGCTGGATAAGGTGCGCCAGCAGTTTCAGGGCATCCCCAACCTGACCCTGCCCGGGGTCAAGATCTTCGCCGACGGCGTGATCGAGTACCCGGCGCAGAGCGCGGCGATGATCGACCCGTACAGCAACTCGCACAAACAGGGCGAACTGCTGATCGATCCAAAACATTTCGGCGAGCTGGTCAGCGCCATCGACCAGCGCGGCTGGCTGGTGCACATCCACGCCATCGGCGACCGTGCGGTGCGTGAATCACTCAATGGCATCGAACGTGCGCGCAAGGATCGGCAGAGCGGCATCACTCACTCGATCACGCACCTGCAGATGGTCAACCCGAAAGAGTTCGCCCGCTTCAAGCCGCTGAACGTGATCGCTTCGATGCAACTGCTGTGGGCCAGCGCCGACGACTACACCACCGACATGATCAAGCCCTACGTCAGCGCCCTCGCCTTCCGTTATCAATACCCGGCGCACTCGCTGCTGAAACAGGGCGCGACGATTGCCGGTGCCAGCGACTGGCCGGTGTCGTCGCCCAACCCGTTCAACGCCATGGCCCAGGCCATCACCCGCGTCGGCCCGCTGGGCGTGCTGAATGCCGACGAGCGTCTGGATCGCGAAAGCATGTTTTACGCCTATACCGCCAACGCGGCGCGAACCATAGGCCTGGACCAGCAGATCGGCTCACTGACGCCGGGCAAACAGGCTGACTTCATCGTGGTCGATCGCGACGTGTTCAGCGTCGACGAAAAAGCCCTGCATGACACCCAGGTGCTGCAAACCTGGTTTGGTGGGCGACAGGTCTACACCGCCACCCCATAACAACAGGCCCCCCCTCGCTTTTGTGGGAGGGGGCTTGCTCCCGAAGGCGTCCGGTCAGCAAACATTTCGATACCTGACCCACCGTCTTCGCGAGCAAGCCCGCTCTTACAGGGACTTTCACCCTACCCAAGCATTTCCACTGCATTTTCCAGCCCCTAAAACAATCACAACACCGGGACTTCACATGAAAGCCTTGCCCTTGCTCGCCCTGAGTTCCTTGAGCCTATTGCCCCTCAGCAGCTACGCGATCCCCCTGAACGACGATTTCGCCTTGCTGATCGACCTGACCCTGGCCAGCGACTACCGCACCCGCGGCATCTCGCAAACCCAAAATGACCCGGCCGTGCAGGCCGGTCTGACCCTGGCCCACAGCAGCGGTTTGTACGCGGGTGCCTGGAGTTCCAACGTCGATTTCGGCGGTGGCCTGAAAACCCGGCAGGAAGTCGATTACTACGCCGGCTGGCTGTGGCAGGCCACCGAGGACGTCAGCCTCGATCTGGGTTACCTCAAGTACGCCTACCCCAAGGAAAGCCAGTTCAACCAGAGCGAGGTCTACGGAATTCTCGGCGTCTACGGGGTGAAGCTGGCGGCGTATTACTCCAGCGATGCGCCGGGGATCGACAGCAAGCAGAGCTCGCTCTACACCTATGTTGGTTATGAAACCGAGCTGCCGTTCGATTCCGGGTTGAAACTGCGTTACGGCAACATGGACTTCAAGGACCCGCACCTGTATTCGGCGTCCGGGCATGGCGAGGACAGTTACCGTGAATGGGAGGTCAAGCTGACCCACAACGTGGCCGGGGTGGTGTTGGGCCTCAGCTATATCGATACCGATCTGTCGCAGAGCCAGTGCCTGAGTAACTGGGGGTTCAAGGATGTGTGCACCGCAACGGTGGTCGCCAGCCTGAGCAAATCCTTCTGACCCACCAAAGTACCCATTGTAGGAGTGAGCCTGCTCGCGATAGCGGTGTGTCATTCAACAACGATGTCGGCCGACCAACCGCCTTCGCGAGCAAGCACGCTCCCACAGTTTTAGATTTGCGCCCGAGTTTTGTTACAGGATGTTTACGAAATTTTTACTATTGTTCTTCTACAGTTACGCGCGTTTCCGCGCGTGATCTATTCGAGTAGAGGAATGTCTGTAATGGCTTTGGGCAAAGGACTGCGTTTACCGTCCATCACTTCCACCCGGCTGGTGTTGCTGTTTTCCCTGGCACTGGTGGCGCTGTACAACCTGGCGACCTGGAAGGCGCTGGGTACGCTGATCACCCTGCAAGGTGCACACAAACTGGCGTTTTTCGCCTCGTTCGGGCTGTTCCTGTGGGCGGCGATCACCCTGCTGCTGACCCTCGTTTCGTTTCGCTGGACGCTGAAACCGGCGCTGACTGTGGTCGCCCTGCTCTCGGCCTGTGCTGCGTATTTCATGAACGAATACGGGATCACCATCGACACGGTGATGATCCAGAACGTGTTCGAAACCAATCCCGGCGAAGCCGCTGCGCTGTTCAACGGCAAACTGCTGGCTTACGTGTTGCTGCTCGGCGTGCTGCCGGCGGCGTTGATCTGGCGCTGGCCGGTGCGTTATCGGCCGTTCTTTCGCGGCCTGCTCAACAAGCTGCTGGTGATTGCCGCGTGCGTGCTGGTGATCGGTGCCTCGGTGGGCGCGTTCTATTCGACCTACGCGCCGATCTTCCGTGAAGAAGACAAGCTCACCCATTTCATCAACCCGACCAATTACATCTACGCCATCAGCAAATACACCAAGCAACGCCTGGGCATCAAAAAGCACTTTGTGGTGCAGGCCATCGGTGAAGACGCGGTGATGAGCGCGAAAGCCGCCAGCCGCGAGAAGAAGTCGTTGATGGTGTTTGTGGTCGGCGAAACCGCTCGCGCCGATCACTTTTCGCTGAACGGTTATGCGCGCGAGACCAATCCCGAGCTGAGCAAACTGGACATCCTCAACTTCACTCAGGTGCACTCCTGCGGCACGTCCACGGCAGTGTCGGTGCCGTGCATGTTCTCGATGTTCCCGCGTGAGGACTACAGCGACAAGAAAGGCAAAACCTACGAAGGCCTGCTGGATATCCTGCAACGCGCCGGCGTGCAAGTGCTGTGGCTGGACAACAACAGCGACTGCAAAGGCACCTGCCTGCGCGTGCCGCACCGCGACATCGCGAAGAACCAGCCGGGGCCGTTCTGCGACGGCAACAACTGCCTGGATGAAGCGCTGCTGGCCGATCTGCAGAGCTACATCGACAGCCTCAAGGGCCACGCGATCATCGTGTTGCACGCCGACGGCAGCCACGGCCCGGAATACTACGAGCGCTACCCGAAAAGCATGGAGCGCTTCACCCCGATCTGCCACACCAACCAGTTGGGCAGTTGCAGCCGTGATGAACTGGTCAACGTGTACGACAACACCATCCTCTACACCGACCACTTCCTCGCCAAGGTCATCGAATTGCTCAAGCGTAATCAGGACACGCTGGATACCTCGATGCTGTATGTCTCCGACCATGGCGAATCGCTGGGTGAAAACGGTTTGTACCTGCATGCGGCGCCGTATGCATTGGCGCCGGAAGCGCAGACGCATGTGCCGATGGTGATGTGGTTTGGCAGCAACACTCTGGCGCAACTGGGGATTGATCGCGATTGCCTGCAAGGCAAGACCGGGCAGCCGGACCTGAGCCATGACAACCTGTTCCATTCGGTGCTGGGCTTGTTCGAGGTGAAGACCGCGCTGTATCAGCCGGGGCTGGATGTGTTTCGCGGGTGCCGGCCAGCCATGACGGCTGCGCAGTAACCCGGAGTTGCACCTATACCCTTGTAGGAGTGAGCCTGCTCGCGATAGCGGTGTGTCATTCAACAATGATGTCGGCTGATACACCGCTATCGCGAGCAGGCTCACTCCTACAAGGGGCTGTGGCACATCAAGAATCGAGCTGTGCCAAATAGTCCCAAGGGTAGATCCCGCGTTGATGGCCGTCGCTGAACACCAGTTGCACGCCGTAGCCCTGCGGGTTGATCTCAATCAGGCGAACACGCTCATCCACCAGCGGAGTCAGACCTTTCAGGCGAAACGCGCGGCACTGCGAGCACGGGCACTGGCGGCGCAGTTCGGCGTGATTGAACAGCGATTCGCGGCCGTCCGGCCAGCTCAGGCGCAGCGTCCGCTGGCTCTGCGAATTGCCGACTGACAGCGGGTTCATTGCAACTGACTCAAGGCAATCCGCACCGCTTTGCGCACTTCCGGATCACCGTCATCCTGCGCCGCCTGCAACGCCACCACCGCGCCGCGATCATGCAACTCACCGAGGGCCAGCGCAGCTTCCTTGCGCAGGTTGCTGATGCGATGGCCGAGGGTCTCGATCAAGGCGTCCAGCGCCGGTGCAAAACGCAAGCGACCGAGGCTGCGGGTAGCACGCAGACGCACTTGCCAGTAGTCATCGCCGAGGGCTGCGATCAACGCCGGACCAGCGTCGCTGTGGCCGACCTTGCCCAGCGTCGTGGCCGCCTCTTCACGCACTTGCCAGGCATCGTCCTGCAGCGCTTGACGCAGGGCTGGCAGCACGTCGGCGCCGGATGCCAGACCGAGGGCACCGGTGGCGGCGCGGCGCACTTCGGTGTCCGGGTCGGCACTGGCCAGACGCGCCAGAGCCGGCAGTGCGTCGAGCTGCTTGAGCCAGCCGAGCACACCGACGGCTTCGCGGCGCACATTGGCATCGGCATCGCTCAATGCGGTGATAGCCGCTGGTGCGGCGTCGGCAAAACGCAACTCGCGCAGAGCCCGAAACGCGGCGATTCGCACACTGACCTCAGCATGATCGGTCCACGGCAGAATCACCCGGCCTGCCGCCTCACTCTTGAGCAGGCTCAGACTTTGCGCGGCGGCGGCCTGCACTGCCGCAGACGGATCGGTCAGCGCCTGGCACAGCGCAGCAACGACCGGTTCGTCCTCCCACGCTTCCAGCAGCCGCGCAGCTTCGGCGCGGACTTCTTCGGCGGGATCTTCGCTCAGTCTTTCGACCAGCCACAGCAGGCCATCCGGTTCTTCCAGATCCGCCAAATCAATCAGGGCAATGCGGCGCACACCGGCATCGTCAGCGGTCAGACGCGGTTGCAGGGCGAGGATGTCGTCGTTATCGGTCACAGCAAAAAATGAGGTCATAGGGCAAATCGCGGCAAGGGGTTTTCGGGAGGCAGGCCGAGCGGATTGAGGCGCGGCAGCGGTCGGTCGTTGTCGTGGCGCAGCAGGTCGAGACAATGGCGCTTGAGGCGGGAGAATTCGGCGCTGGTCACCAGTTCACTGGTGCGCGGACGCGGAAAGTCCAGGCGCAGGTCTTCGATGATTCGCCCCGGACGTGCGCTCATCACCAGCAAGCGGTCGGCGAGAAACAGCGCCTCGTCGATATCGTGAGTAACGAACACCACGGTGGTGCGAATCCGCGTCCAGATGTCCAGCAGCAGTTCCTGCATGTTCAGGCGGGTCAAGGCATCCAGCGCGCCGAACGGCTCGTCCATCAGCAGCAGCCGTGGACGGTTGACAAGCACCCGGGCGATTTCCACCCGTTGCTGCATGCCGCCGGATAGCTGATCGGGCCAGCGCTCGGCGAAGCCGTCGAGGCCCACCAGTTTGAGCATTTCATCGGCCTCACGCTGGCGCTCGGCTTTGCCGATGCCGCGCATCTTCAGGCCGAAAGCCACGTTATCGCGCACCGTGCGCCACGGAAACAGCGTGTGATGCTGGAACACCATGCCGCGTTGTGGCGACGGCCCGGACACCTCGCCGCCATCGACTTTGAGGCTGCCGGTATGGGCGCTCAAGTGTCCGGCGAGTGCGCCGAGCAAGGTCGACTTGCCGCAACCGGACGGGCCGAGAATGCACACGAACTGGCCCGGTTCGATCTGGCAATCCAGCCCCTGCACGGCTTCGAAGGCTTGCTGCCCCTCACCGAGAACGATCGACAACTGGCGAATATCGATTCGCCCTTCCGGGGTTTGCATTGCGCTCATCAGGCTTTTCCTCGTGGTCGATGCCAGGGCGTGAACAGCCCGCCCAGGCGCTTGATCAGCAGACTGCTGCCCATGCCCAGCACACCGATCAGCAGCATGCCAACGACAATGTCGGCGTAGTTCTGAATGGTGTAGGACTCCCAGGTGTAGTAGCCGATGCCGAACTGGCCGGAGATCATCTCGGCGGTCACCAGACAGAACCACGAGGTGCCCATGCCGATGGCGAGGCCGGTGATGATGCTCGGCGCAGCACCCGGCAAAATCACTTCCAGCAGAATCGCCCGGCGCCCTGCCCCGAGGCTTTTCGCCGAGGCGATCAGCCGTGGATCAACGCCTTCGACGCCGTGCACGGTGTTGAGCAGGATCGGGAACAGCGCACCGGTGAAGGTGATGAACACCATCGACAGCTCCGACGACGGGAACATCAGGATCGCCAACGGAATCCACGCCACCGCCGGGATCGGCCGCAGCACTTCCAGCGGTGGCAGCAACAGGTCTTCGGCCCATTTCGAGCGGCCGATGGCCAAGCCCAGGGCAATGCCGATGATCAATGCCGCGAGATAGCCAGCGAACACGCGGCCGAGGCTCGCGCTCAGGTGCTGCAGCAGCTTGCCGGAGTCGCCCAGGCCCAACGCCGCTTCGATCACCGACAACGGGGTTGGCACGTTGGCGAAAGTGACCAGACCGAGATTCCAGTGGTGGCTCGCGGCGAGTTGCCAGAACAGCAGGCAGAGCAGCAAAGAAGCAGCCCTTGGAACCCAGCGTAAATAAGATCGGTACACAATTTTTCCTCTCAACCCAAATCCCCTGTGGGAGGGGGCTTGCTCCCGAATGCGGTGTACCAGAAAAAAATATTTGCCTGACACACCGCATTCGGGAGCAAGCCCCCTCCTACAGTGACCGAGGTGTTCTGCGGGTTAGCGGGCAGCCACGGCCTGGGTCGTGGCGTCGGTAAAGTCGAAGACCTTGCCACCCTGCGCCGCCGCATATCGCTGGGCCTGGCCCTTGAGCAGAAACGCGCTCAAGCGGCCCTTGGCATCGCTGGCGAACCACGCCTGATCGGCGAGCAATTTGATCCCGCTGTCACTGGCCTGGGCATACACCGCGCGGATGTTTTTGCCTTCCTGTTTCAGAGCGGCCAACGCGGTGAAGGCCGATTCGGCGGAGGCGTACTGGCGTACTTTGCCTTCGCCCCGCACCCAGATTTCGGCGACGTGGCTGAAGTCGGTGATGGCTTTGCCGGTCACCGCATCCAGCGCTTTCAACGGCGTTTGCGCGTAGTTGGCGAGTTGCGCGGTGTAGTCCAGATTCGAGGCCTTGAAGGCGGCGCGGATGTACTGATCATCGATGAAGGTGTTGAGGTCGAGGCCACGATCGGCCTTCTTCAGCAGCTTCAGGGTGTCGATCGCGGTGCCCACCGCCTGACGGTATTCCGGCTTCCAGCTCAGGTCGCGGGTCTGCACGCCAAGCGGGCCGTGGAACAGGTAGTTGACCTCGGCATCGACGCCGGTGACTTTGGCGATCAGCTCGCTGTACTTCTCAGGCTCAGCAGCCAGCAACTGATTGGCCTCGATGCTCGCCCGCAGGTAGGCGACGACGATTTCCGGGTACTGTTTCGCGTAGGCCTGATCCACCAGTGCACCGTGGAAAGTCGGCGCGTTGGCCTGGGCGCCGTCGTAAATCTTGCGGGCGAAACCACGGCTGGGGAACAGCTCGGCGAACGGCACGAAATCGGCGTGGGCGTCGATCTTGCCGGCCTGCAACGCGGAGCCGGCGACTTCCGGCGGCTGGGCGATGATGTTGACGTCTTTGAGTGGGTCCCAACCCTGCTCCGCCACCGCGCGCAGCAACATGCCGTGGGCGGTCGAAGCGAATGGCACCGAGATGGTTTTGCCCTTGAGCTCACTCAGCGCCTGCACCCCGGACGCGCTCGGCACCACGATGCCGTTGCCACTGCCCTTGATGCTGCCCGACAGCACGCTGATGAACAGGCTGTGCTTGCCGGCCGTTTCGAACGCCACCCCGTTGAACGCGCCGGGGAAATCGGCCATGGCGCCGAAGTCGAGTTTGCCGGCGACCATCTCATTGGTCAGCGGCGCGCCGCTGGTGAAGTTCTTCCACTGCACGTCGTATTTCGCGTCTTTGTAGGCGCCGTCGTGCGGCAGGTATTTGTCGAGCAGACCGAGTTCACGAATCAACAGGCCGCCGGCGGCGCAATTGATGGTGGTGTCCTGGGTGCCGATGGCGATGCGGATGGTTTCGGCCGAGGCCGACAGGGTGAATGAAGCCAGTACCAGACCGGCGATTGCTGCACGCAACATGGTGTGTTTCCCCTCGAATCATTTATTGGATGTTCGTCTCCGCCGCGATCAGGGCGCGGTGGGAAACGAGGGGTTTTCGGTTATTCCAGCGTCCGGGGTTTCCGGATGGCTTTGGGTTGTCTGGGCGGGCCTCATCGCTGGCAAGCCAGCTCCCACAGGTTTCTCGGGTGTTCGCGAAATCCATCTCTCACTACAAATCCTTGTGGGAGCTGGCTTGCCAGCGATGGCGTGAGCCCAGTCAGCGCAGGAGATAAGGGATGTCGACTTTGACGGCGCCAGTCGGGCAGTCCTTTTCACACGGCATGCAGTACCAGCATTCATCGAACGCCATGTAGGCCTTTTGCGTGGCCGGATTGATCGCCAGCAGGTCCATCGGGCAGACGTCGACGCACACGGTGCAGCCCTTCTCGGCGATGCATTTGTCCTCGTCCACGGTGACCGGGGCATTGGAGCGGAAGAAGATTTCCTGGGCTTGATAGGCCATGGTTCGGACTCTCTCTGGTGATGCATCAAGCGGCGAACGCGCCCACCCGCAAGCGGTCGTAAGCCTGCATTTCTTCGGCATCGAGCGGGACGATGTACGGCTCGACGGGTTTCTTGAAACTGGTCATGTGGCCGTCTTCACCCTTCTTCAGATGGCAATGGCAGAACCACTCGCTGTCGTTGCGCTGCGGGTGATCGACGCGGTAGTGGTACAGGCCCCAGCGGCTCTCGGCGCGGAACAGCGAGGCGCGCGCGGCCATTTCGGCGCAGTCGCGGATCACACTGGTTTCCATCGCACGCATCAGTTCGTGGGCGTTGTTGGCCTTCATCTGATCGAGGTCGCGCTCGATGTCGCTGAAACGCTGCAAACCGATCTGCATTTTTTTGGTCACTTTCGGCGGTTGCAGGTAGTCGTTGACGAAGCGCCGCAGCTTGTACTCGACCTGCGCCGGCGGTAGCCCTTGTTCACGATCCAGCGGCGCGTAGACCCGCGCTTTCTCTGCTTCGATCTGCGCGGCATCCAGCGTCGAGAACTCGCGCCCGGCGACAAAATCCGCGGCGTTGTGCCCGGCGAACCAGCCGTAGGTGAACGCGCCGAGCATGTAGTTGTGCGGCACGGCGGCCATGTCCCCTGCCGAGTACAAGCCTTTGACCGAGGTCTCGGCCCGCTCGTTGACCCACACCCCGGACGCCGAATGGCCGCTGCAAAAGCCGATCTCGGAGATGTGCATCTCGACCATTTGCGTGCGGTAATCGGTACCGCGATTGGCGTGGAACTGGCCGCGACTTGGACGCTCGTTGCTGTGCAGGATTTCCTCGATGTTCTGGATGGTTTCCTCGGCCAGGTGATCGAGTTTGAGAAACACCGGGCCATTGCCGCTTTCCAGTTCCTGGTGGAACTCCCACATCATCTGCCCGCTCCAGTAGTCGCACTCGATGAAGCGTTCGCCCTTGTTGTTGGCGGTGTAGCCGCCCAGCGGGCCGGTCACATAGGCGCACGCCGGGCCGTTGTAGTCCTTGATCAACGGGTTGATCTGGAAGCATTCGAGGTTCGCCAGCTCGGCCCCGGCGTGATAGGCCATGGCGTAACCGTCGCCGGCATTGGTCGGATTTTCGTAGGTGCCCATCAGGTAACCCGAGGACGGCAGACCGAGGCGACCGGCCGCACCGCACGCAAGAATCACCGCTTTGGCCTTGATCACATGGAAGTCAGCGCTGCGGCAATCGAAGCCCATCACACCGTTGACCGCGCCCTCCTCGTCGGTGAGCAAACGGGTGCAGACGAGCCGGTTGGTAATGCTCACCCGCGCCCGTTTCAACTGGCGGTAAAGGACCTTTTTGATGTCGTGCCCTTCCGGCATCGGCAGCACGTAGGCGCCCATGTGGTGGACTTTTTTCACCGCGTAATCGCCGGTTTCGTCCTTCTCGAACTTCACGCCCCAGCGATCCAGTTGCTCGATGGTCTCGAAGCTATGAGTGGCATAGGCGTACACCGCCGCCTGATTGACGATGCCGTCGTTGGCGATGGTGATTTCCTTGGTGTACTGCTCCGGCGTCGAGTGCCCGGGGATGATCGCGTTGTTCAGGCCGTCCATGCCCATGCTGATCGCGCCGCTGCGTTTGACGTTGGCCTTGTCCACCAGCAGCACGCGCAAGTCGCGGTTCTTCTCTTTGGCCTTGATCGCCGCCATCGGGCCGGCAGTGCCGCCGCCGATCACGACGATGTCGTATTCCTGTTCCAAGGTCTTGCGGGTCATGTCACGCCCCTTTTTGCCGGTCGATCCGCAGGCGGTACTGGAACGCATCGCCACGGTAGTAAAGGTGTTCGAAGTCCAGCGGCTGGCCGTTGGCGTCGTGGGTCAGACGTTCGATGCGCATGATCGGCGAGCCGGCCTCGACGTTCAGCGCCTGGGTCAAATCGCTGTCGGCCAGTACCGCGTCAATCGCCAGATCGGCGTGGCCGAGGGCGATGCCGCAGTCGTTTTCCAGAATCAGGAAGATGTCACGAGTCACCAGATCGGCCTTCTCCAGCCGTTCGCCGACGGCTTTGGGCAGGTAGGTGATTTCCAGCGAGATCGGTTCGCGGTTGATCAGCCGAACGCGTTTGATCTGCGCCACGGTCTCGCCTTCGGCGACTTGCAGGCGCTCGGCGACACGTTTGTCGGCGGGGATGAATTTGAAACTGCGCAGGCGGTTGATCACCTCGTAGCCGCGCCCGGTCATGGACTCGGCGAGGCCTTGCAGGCTGCTGACGTTCTGAAAGGTTTTCGGCTTGGCGACGAAGGTGCCCTTGCCGTGGATCTTGAAGATCAGCCCTTCTTTCTGCAGATCGCCCAGCGCCTGGCGCACGGTGATGCGGCTGACTTTGAACAGCGTGCCGAGTTCGCTTTCGGACGGCATCTGGCTGTCTTGCGGGTATTCGCCGTCGAGAATGCGTGCGCGCAGGACGTCGCGCAGTTGGGTGTGCAGCGGGACGCTGCTCAGGGAAAGTACGTTATCGGTCATCAGGGATCACTTGTTATAACGAGTTATGACGTGATCTTAGAGACGTTATGACAAGCTTGAGAAATATTGTTTGGGCATAACCTTAGACACAGGTTGACCGGGACTTTTGTGGCGAGGGGATTTATCCCCGATGGGTTGCGAAGCAACCCTGAACCCGGCTTATGCAATCTACCTGACGGATCGAGGCGCATGGTTTTACGACTGCTGCGCAGCCGATCGGGGATAAATCCCCTCACCACAAGGGTTTGTTTACAGAGGAAAATTCAGGGACGTTTGAGGATCTGGTCCATCACCCAATCGGTTTTGAGGGCATGTTCGGCGACGGCCGGATGCTGCGAATCGCCACGAATATGCGCATTCATGCCCAGCACGTGATGCCACTGAATGTGCTCGTGATGGGGGATCTCCAGGCTGATCTGCTCATCGGCGAACAGCTGCACCGGATGCTCGTCAAACACGGAGAACGCGATCCGACCCTGACTGCCGATGATCTCCACCCGGTCCTCGCGCCGATCCGCGACAAAGCTCCAGCAACCCATGCCCAGTGCCCCGGAGGCGAAGCGCCAACTGGCGCTGACCGCATCTTCCGCCGCATACAACCCGGCCTGGCGCGCAGTAAAACCGGCGACTTCGACGATGTCGCCGAGCAGGTACTGGAACAGGTCGAAACCATGGCTGGCCAGATCGGCAAAGTAGCCGCCGCCGGCCACGCTCGGGTCGGTGCGCCAGTTGGCGCTGCCGTGCAGATCCGCCGCCGACGGGGCCTTGGTCAGCGTCCAGCTCAGGTGCCGCACCTCACCGATGCGGCCCTGCGCCAGCCATTGCCGCACCTGGGCAAAGCGCGGCAACGAACGGCGGTAGTAGGAAACGAACAGGTGCAGACCAGCATCAGCAAACGCCTGCTGCATCTCGCGGCTTTGCCCGGCATTGAGCGCCATCGGTTTCTCGACGCAGCAATGCTTGCCGGAGGCAGCAACTTTCAGGCTGTAAGCGTGGTGGCTGTCGGGGGGCGTGGCGATGTACACCGCGTCCACCTCGGGGTCGTTGATCAGCGCATCGACATCGGTGTAGACTCGGGCGATGCCATGGCGCGCGGCGTAATCGGTCACCGCTTCAAGGCGCCGGCCCATCACCGCCACCAACGCCGAGCCGGGGGCCTTGTAAAAGGCCGGCCCGCTCTTGCGTTCAGTGACGCTGCCGCAACCGATCATGCCCCAACGCACCACATCCATGCTCAACTCCCTGTGTTTGAAACACTCAGCCGATGCGCAACGCGCGCAGATCGAGGTGGCCGTCCTTCAGCGGCGGGCACCAGTAGTAGCCGCCGGTGATCGGTCGGCTGATGCGGTACAGACCGTCGGTGATGCCGTCTTCCAGACCGCTCATGCGCCGCAGTTGGGCCTCGAAGGCGTCCAGCGAAAAACCGAAGGCGAGGAACATCAGGCCGGCGCGATCACCGTCGATCCACGGCATCGAACGGCGCACGACGAAGGCTTCGGGGGCGAAGCTTTCCTGGGCGGTACGTTTGACGTGGGCGGAGACTGGCGCGTCGTCGATCTCTTCGTTGTCGCTCAAGCGACGGCCCATGATGTTGTCCTTGTCTTCGGCAGACAATTTATGGAAACCCTTGAGGTCGTGCTGCCACTGCTGGATCGCGGCGAAGCTGCCACCGACCAGACCATCAGCGCCCTCGCCCAGCAACGCGGCGGCAATCGCGGCGTCATCGTGCGGATTCTCGGTGCCGTCTTCGTAGCCGGTCAGATCATGGCCGTCCTTGTGGCGGAAGGCTTCCTGCATGTCTACCAGGCGCAGCGCCGGGGCCAGCGCGGCTTCGAAGGCGTGGCAGCGATTGAGCAATTCGCCACGATCGACACCGTGCAGCCAGACCCACAGCGCGTGCTGGGTCGACGGGTTTTCCACGCCGACGCCGCTCATGGCCGGAAAGCTGCGCAGACCGTCGATTTGCACGTTCAGGGCTTTGGTCAGGGATTCACCGAAACCGATCACCGCCGACTTGCCGTCCACCAGATTCATCAGGTTGTCGATCGCCTGCGGCAGTGCTTCAACCGACTTGAGAGCGAAGAACAGATGACGTGCTTGCGCAGGAACAGGGGTGGCGAGAATGCCCGGCTGGTAGTAACTCATGTGAACTCCTTGGGAAAGTGCGCGGGAGTTTACCTGTGGC
Organism: Pseudomonas sp. lyk4-TYG-107; assembly: GCF_030209055.1. NCBI lineage: Bacteria > Pseudomonadati > Pseudomonadota > Gammaproteobacteria > Pseudomonadales > Pseudomonadaceae > Pseudomonas > Pseudomonas sp. lyk4-TYG-107. Next base: position 238,520 of record NZ_JARVST010000012.1, on the reverse strand, counting down.
CGGAGGGTTTGTGGGGTTGAGACGCCAATATCGGAGTTCACAGAGTCCTGTGGTGAGGGGATTCATCCCCGATGGGCAGCGAAGCGGCCCCAACCCTGCAATATCGGACTAATGAAATACCGAGCTTTCAGAATTCGCGACGGCTGCGCCGCCGATCGGGGATAAATCCCCTCGCCACAGTGTTCGTGTTCACGCAGGAGATGTGTCATGCCGCCACGCACTCGGGCTCATCCCGGTCCAGCGCTTGAACGCCCGGCGAAAGCTGCGCACATCGCTGTAGCCGACTTCTTCGGTAATCCGCTCGATCGGCATGTCCGGATTGGCCAGCAGACTCATCGTGCGCGCCTGACGCACCTGTTCCAGCAGCGCTTCGAAGGTCAGCGCGTGCTCGGTCAAACGGCGGCGCAGGGTGCGGCTGCTCATGTTCAGGTCGCCGGCGATTTTTTCGATATGGCTGCCTCTGCTCAAGTCCCGGGCAATCGCCCGCTCCACTGCTTGAATCAGATCGAGTTTCTGATGCACCTGCGCCGCTTCCAGCTCCAGCAACGCAACCGCCTGACGCAGCGCCAGCGAATGGTGATTGGGCAGGTTGACGTCCAGCCACCGGGCATCGATCAGCATGCGATTGTGCAGACAGCCGAAGCGCACGTCCGGCCCGAGCAGGCGGTGATATTCGCTCAGGTAATCCGGCGCGGCATGCACGAACTCCACGGCGATCGGCTTGAAATCAACTCCGGCCAAGGCCCGGCCATACACCAGCAGGCTGGCGAAAAACTCTTCGACCGCGAACACCTGCACATCGGCAAACGGCAAGCGACATTCGGCATCGAGGTGCACCTGATCACCGACCATGTCGACGCTGGACACCACGATTCCGCCGGAGGTGTGCTGATGGCGAATGCCGAGGGCAAAGGCATCGCGCAAGGTCTTGCACAGCGACAGCACATGCCCGAGCAGCCCCAGCGTACCCAACACATTCTGCGCGCCGACCCACAACCCCAGGCCCTGATTGGGCAACACTTTGAGCGCCCGTTGAATCATCGCCACGGCCTGGCGGTAGGAAATCCGCTGCGCCGGATCCTGCAGATCTTCGAGGCTGAAGCCCAGGCCACGACACAGGCTTTCAGGGTCGATGCCTTTGTTGTGTACGACTTCGGCGAGGGTTTGCAGGAGGAACGGCGAAACCAGCGCCAATTCAAAAGTGGGGTCTTGGACTTTTACGTTCATGGGGGCTGACATTCCGGATCACGCTTGATTGTTATTTTTGTAACCGGTTATGTCGAAGGAAGTTAGCACAGGGTTGGCCGACTGTCCGCAGAAGTCCCCCTAACTGTCCGCCAATACCCTGCCCCAGCGGGCGCCAAGCGCTTATTTCTATGGTGCCGGACGTTCTGCGTACCGGCGCCACGTCCCACCACAATAATAATGAGGACAGCCATGAGCCCGAACCGCGCCACTTTCCCCTTGCGTCTGGCACTGACTTTGTTCGGATGCACCGCGTGCCTGCCGGCCCTGGCCACCGAAGCCGGCGTCGACAACATCGGCCCCGGCACCGACGGATTTTTCATGCTGCCGCTGGAAGTCGACAGCCTTCCGCAGAACATGGTCGCGTTCAACCTCTACTACAACCATTACAAGTCGACCAAGCTCAACATCAGTTCGTTGGGCGGCAAGGTGCCGAATGTCGAAATCGAATCCACGGCGGTGATCCCGCGTATTGATTACCTGAGCCCGGTGCGCGTGTTCGGCGGACGTCTGGCCGGCTACATCGCCCAGCCCTGGCTCAAGCAGGAAGTCTCGGTATTCGGCCTCAGCGATACCCGCGAAGGCATGGGCGACACCACCATCGCGCCGATCATCCTGTGGGACATGGGCAAGAACCTGACCCTCGGCGCCGCCGTGGAAATCACCGTGCCCACCGGTGAATACAGCGTCGATCGGCTGGCCAACACCAGCAACAATTTCTACACCTACAAGCCGCTGTTCTCCTTCACCTGGCTGCCGACCGACAAGACCGAAGTGTCGATGAAGACCACTTACAGCTTCAACGAGAAGAACAAGGACACCGACTACAAGTCCGGGCAGATCTTCCACTTCGATTACTCGGCCAGCTACAAGATCACCGACGATGTGATGCTCGGCCTTAACGGCTATTACCTCAAGCAGACCACCGACGACAAACAGTACGGCCACACCGTGCAATTCGCCGGCGAAGACGTGAACGACGGCGTGCGCGGCAAAGTCTTCGCGATTGGCCCAGCGCTGCACCTGACCTTCCTCAAATACGCCAGTGCGGAGATTCGCTGGGCCAAGGAGTTTGATGTGGAGAACCGGCCAGAGGGGGAAATGTTGTGGGCGAAGGTGAGTATTCCGTATGCGTTCTGAGTGCATTTGTAGGAAGGTGCGCGCGGATTTGTAGGCTGGAAACCTGAAAAACAGAGTGGAGGAATAGGCCTACAACGGCGGTCGAGATTGCCGGACAACGGACGGAAACGTCCGGCAGATTGCAAAGGGGCGCTTGCAGATACTGGGCTTCGTTATCCCATGGTTCTTCGAGAGCTCTTGGGGTACATCGTCTGCCAGTGACGACAATGGGCCATTCCCCCTTAAACTGCTGAGATTGATCACGGAGATCACTATGAGCTTATTACTTTCCCCGTTTTACTCTGACTTCGAATCCGAAGAAGAGGCAGAGAGCTACGATCGCTGGTTTCGTGCCAAGGTGCAGGAGGCACTCGATGACCCCAGCCCTGGCATTCCCCATGATGAAGCTATGGCAATGCTTGACCAGATGCTGGAAGAGATGCGCAGGAAGCGCCGCGCTGCTGCTTGAATGGAGCGATCAAGCTCTGAACGATCTGGCTGACATTATCGATTACGTTGAACAATACAACTCCAACGCTTCCGTGGCTCTACAGCACAAGGTTGGTGCAGCAACGCAAAGGCTTTCATCAATCCCCTATGGTTACCGGGCCGGTCGAGTGCCAGGCACTCGGGAAATGGTGGTCAATCCGAACTATCTGCTGGTCTATCGAGTGAACGGGCGCATCAAAATACTGACGTTAGTCCACACCCGACGACAATACCCACGAACCTCATCAACATAAAAAAAGGGCGGCCAAAAGGCCGCCCGAAGCGTACTACACGAGAGTCTTTTACAACGTCAGCTGCCCGCGCTCCTCCTCGGTCAACTGCTGCTTGGCCTGTTCATCCAGCGCCCCCGCACCCAGCACCTGCACCGGGCTGTTCGGGTTATACCCCGGCGTAGGCGCACGACTGGCACCATCACGGCTCGGCGCCAGTTGTTCGTTGCCGAAACTCAGCACCTGCACGGTGAACACCGACGCCTGGTTCTGCCGCGCCGCTGCCTGCTGCTGACGGGCCACGTCCTCAGCGGCCTGGGTTGCCGAAGACGCCGCCGAACTGGCCGAGGTGATCGCCCCGGTGTTCACCGCCGCCACTACCGGTACGCCACTGGTTTTGCCTTGCACGGCGATGTTGGCCGCGTTGACCACGGTCAGCGCGGCGATGTTGACGTTGCCCGAGACGCGAATGCCCGCCTCGCCCGCATCGATGGTGCCCAGCGGCGCGATCAGGTCGATGTCGCCGGGTGCGACTTCGGCAATCGGGTTGAGTGTGGCGATACCCGCACCGGTGCTCGGCACCGAAGGCGACAGGGTTACATTGCCCCAAGTGTCGTAAACCCGTTTCGGCGGGGTGTAGACCACAGTGGTTTTCGAGCCGCGACCGGCGTTGATGTCGCCCTCGGCCGACCAGCCGAGGATCGAGCCGCCGAAGGTGGTCATTATCCGGCTCTGCCCCAGCAGAATGCTGCCCTGCGAGTAGAGGTGAATGTTGCCCGAACCCTGAGTGATGATCCCGGCGGTGGAAGGTGGTGCTGCGCCTTCTATGCCGAACACCTGACCACCACCGGGCGTGAGCATCTGGATATCGCCGCCGAACAGCGTCTTGACCCCGGCACCACCGTAGAGCGTGATGTCGCCGTCGTAACGGAGTGGATTGCCCGCCACATCGGTGCTCGGGAACAGTGCGGCGATGGCGTTGCGACCGCGCAGATAACTGCCCTTGCGCGGGCCGTCGGCGTCGTTGTACTCCAGCCCGCCGGCGCGCAGTTCGGCGAAGTACACCTGCCGCGCAAAGATCGCCTGCTCGGCACTTGGCAGCGCGGCATAGAACGCCTGTGCCTGCTCTGCGTTGCCGCTGAAGCCGTAACCGAGGGTCAGCCAGCTCTGCAACTCGTCGAGGTAGGTCTTGACCACTTTGCCCGGCTGGCCGTTGAGAGAGGCATTCGGGTCAGCAAGGTTCTGCGGATTCAGGTAACGGGCGATGAACTTTGTGTAATCCGGCCCCTGCGCGCCTGCGCCCGCCTGCAATACCACGCTGGCACCAGGCCGCAGATCCCCGGCCACTATCGAGCCGAGACTGGTGATGCTGGCGCGGTTTTCCATCAGGATGTTGCGCCCGGCATTGATATCCAGCGTTCCAGGTCCGGCGATATCGAAGCTGCTGTAGAGAATGTCGCGGCCCGCCGAGACGCGCGATACATCTCGCAGGTCATTGTGGACGAACAGGTTGCCGGTGGAAAAAATGTCCTCCTTGCCGCTACTCATTTCCACTGTCGGCACGGCCGCAGGCTGCCCCAGGGCAGTGCCAGAGGCAACGATGTCGCGTCCGGCGATCATCCACACAGGCCCCGCCGCTTCGTACCAGGTGCGTCTGGAAGTGGAAAAGCTCAACGTTTCGCCACTGCGAATGCCCACCAGGTCCCCCGTCAGCGCATAGAATCGCGCCGGCCCCTGTACGTCGTTCGATCCCGAGTAGCTGTTGGGACCATAGGCAAACAGCGGATATCGCACGTTGCCATCTGCCGCCACGCCATCGTCGCTGTAGTTGGTGCGCAGCGGTTTTCCGGCGTTGCTGTTGGTGTAAGCATTGAATGCCGGGTTGAACGGGGTAGCCACGGCCATCGGGCTGGCCCCCGACTGGTTGATCGCATAGCCACCGGCGTAGATAGAGTCACCTGCCAGCAGTTCAAGCTGCCCCGACTTCGACGGCGCCAGAAGCAGTGAGTAACCTTGCAGCGGGTAGTTGTTTACGCCAATGAATGTCGCGGATGGCCCTGCATAAACGGACCCTTGGCCCGCCACCGCGCGCAGAATCGATGGGTAGACAAATCGGCCGTCGGTAGGCGAGGTATTGCGGCCCGTGATCAGGCCGTTGGATGTACTGAATTCTGCTATCTGTGTGCCCGGCGTCAGGTTCCCGCCAGCCGAGAACAGATCGATTGCCGTGTGGTCAGTCCACAATGAAAAGCCACTGAGGATACCGCCCTGCTCAACGCTTGCGTCGGCCGCCATGATCGGGCTGGCGTTCATCAGACTCACTCGCCCAGGATCCGCGGCACCGCCCAACACCAGATCACCGCGGCTGCTCAGGCTCATGCCCGAGTCACCCGGAATCAGCACCACGCCTCCGGAAGCACTACCGGTGGTCGAGGTAAACGGATCAAGTGCGCGGGTTTCCCGAAGATCATTGAACACGGCGCCGGCGCCGTACTGCAGGTTGATGCCGCCGAGTGCTCCACCCGTCATGTGTGCCGCGCCGCGCAGGTTGATCAGCGCGCCCTGCAGATCATGATTCGGTTGGCCGAAGCCGGTTTCTCCGGCCCGCGCTTGCAGCGAAGGGTTGAGCGTGCCGCCGATACGAATGTCCATGTCACCACCACCGGTCATCTGCACACTGCCATCGCTGGCGACTCGACCGGTGCTGCCTACCGCGACGATCAGCCCCTGACCTCGCGGGTAGTTAACGGCATCGCCTACCGGTTTGAGCATGCCGGCATCACCACCAGCCCGCAGGCTGATATTGCCACCGCCCAAGGTACCGAAACCGGTGAAACCCACCAGGTAGGGTTCAGTGTTGATCACCCGATCTGAGTTCATTTGGGTGGAATAACTGCCGAAGTTGATCCACCAGGCTGTGGGCACATCCGGGTTTCCCGTGCCTTGACGCCACAGCCAGTTGCCCACTGCCACACTGGCCATCTGCTCGCGGAACCCGCTCGCTGTCGATTGGGCTTTCGTCCCGACCGAATCACCGGAAACCGAGCGACCGGCATTGATTGTCAGGTTGCCCCCCATCTGCGGATACCAGGCCTGATAGAGGCTGTCGCTGCCGCCGTCGACCCATTTTTCATAAGCGGCACCGGCCGTACCCAACACCGAATCGTTATCCGAAAGATGCCCGCGCGGCTGGTTATAGAGCGGGTCGATATTCGCTGATTGGGTGCCGGCGGTGTATACGCCGAACGGTGAATCCATGCTCAGATTGCCGGCGGCGATCAGATCGAGATCACCCGTGCCGGTGCGCAGAACACTGAACATCTGCATATGGGCCTTGGCCGTTTTCCCGGGATTGTTGCCGATGCACAGTTCCGGCTGCAGATCACAAATGAATTGGGCCTCCTCGGGAACCGGTTCGTAGTCCGGCCCCATTCCACTGCCTGGCGCCCAGACCCAACGGGCCATGGGTACGCACAAGTCGGCAATCTGCTGGCAGTACTCGAGCATGTCATCAGGGACCGGCTCGTAGGGCGTAAAGAAGGGATTATCCGGAGCCCAGACCAGCTTGCCCGCCGCCGTGGTGATGTTGACGCCGTAATGACTGTCCGCCAGCCGCAGATTGCCTTCCGGGGTCAGCGGTTTGACCGCACGACTATCGGCCGCAGCCAGATCTGCACCGGCGACCACGCGCATCGACCACGACGCACTGCCCGATGGCAGCATGCTGGCCAGCGCCCAGTTCTTGCCCTGTTGTGTGCCGGTGAACGGGCGCAACTCGATCAGCGAAGTGCCTTCGGCGAGCTTCACATCGGTCATCGACGGAATCAGCGAACCGCGCAGCAAGGCCAGTTCGCCCTTTAACTTCACTCCGGAGAACGTAGTCAGGTCTGCATCGTAAACGCCGGGCAACGGCACCCCCTTGGGCCAGTTCATCGCGTGCAGGGCGGTGGCCTTGTTCAAGCGAATGCCGGCCCCCAGGCGTGTGTCGGCAGGCAACGTCACGCTGTCGCTGAGCAGCGTACCGGCGGCGTACAGCAGATGACCGTTGCTGTCGTGGATCGCCCCCGCCAGCACGGTGCCGGCGCTGAAGGTATACGCCTCGTTCAGCACAGCTTGAGTCGGCAGCAACGTGCCACTGGCCAGAACCGCTGGTTGAATCATCACGTCGTAATTGAGTGTCGCCCCCAGCGAAAACTGCGTGCCCTCGGCCAGCGTCACTCCACTGCCCGGCACGATCAGATCGCCGCCGAACGGCTGCACACCGGCAATCAGTTTCCACCCGGCGTCATCCTGGGTTTCCGGTGGCGGCGCGAACCCGTCGTTGATGCTGCCGTAAATATCGAGGTTGCCACCGGCACGAATCACCAGGCTGCCCGCTTCCCCGGAACCATATACGGAGGGGTTCAACTGCGTGTGCGGATTGAGACTGGCGTAGCGATAACCGGACAAATCCAGATCGCCCTCCACCACCAGATCACCGTCGGCAGTCTTGCTGGCGATCTCCACACCGGGCCGCAAATGGAACGCATCGGCATACGTGGCGTTGTTCAACCCGGCGAGCTTGCGTTGCAGCAGATCGTTGTTGCCCAGTGCAGCGTTGATAAAGTTGCTGCTGTCGCCGTGAATGCGTTCGAGCATGGCTTGATCGATGACTTGATACGCTCGGCCACTGACCGCCGGATCGACGCCATCGCGGGCATCGGTATAGCGGCACAAACCGTTGAGACCGATGGATCGTGCGCCCTGAATAGTCAACGCACCGCTGGCGTCGATGGCGATGTCATTGCTGCCCAGGCGTGGCGCGTTCAGCTCCAGCGTGCCGCGCAGCATTCCATCGTGTTGCCCGGCGAGGAAACCGGGCACGGCATCAGTGCCGTGGCGCAGGTCGATCCGCGCGCCGTTGCCCAGCGTGAGCAAACCATCGCCGGAACTCAGTTCAACCGTGGCACGGTTCGGCGCATCGATGATCTCGCCGTAGCTGTCGACCCGCAGCACGCGACCATGGGCATCAAGCACGCTATTGCCAGCCAGCGTCAGGCCATTTTTCGCCGACAGACGAATGCTGCCGACACGCTCGCCGCTGGCATCGATCAGACCAGCCACCGTCAGGCTGCCATTGTCCACCGAGACATTGATTTCGCCGGCCTTGAGACCGTCGCCGATCACCAGATTGCCTTGTTTGAGTTGCAGGCTGCGGCTGCCGTAAACCTGCCCGGCATTCAAGCGCTGGTTGAGCGCGGCAAACTGCTCAGTGGCGTCACCGCCCAGGCGTTGCGCGCGAATGTCCACGCCACCGGCCTTGTACGGCACCAACGTGCCCCCGGCGTCGTAGTAACCGCTGCTGCCGCCGACAATCTCGCCTTGCAGATCGACCATCCCGGCCGCATCGGCCAGAGCGACGACGCTGAGGTTACCGGCCTGATTGTTCTTCGCCGACAGGTCGATCCGCGAGCCCGCAGCCTGACGGATATTGCCGTTGGCGCTGTACAGCGATACGTCGCCGCCCCAGCTGTATTTGCTGACATCGTTGAACGGCAAGGTACGTCCGGCCAAGTCCAGCACGGAATTGCCACCGAGGGTCAAATCGCCTTCGGATTTCACCGTCAGCTTGCCGCTGGCCAAGGCGATTCGGCTGTCCAGCACGATATCGCGGGCTTCAAGATTCAACTCTGCACCCAAGGCATTCGCCAACCCGACAGTCCTGGCGCCGCTGAGCGTCAGGCTGTTGCCGGCCTTCAGCAGACTGACCGATGCCGCCTCGCCAGTGAGCAACGGCGTACGCAGATTCAGATTGCCGCCGCTGTAGCGGTAACCCGTGAGCGGATCGTAGGCGCCCTGCTCCTGATACACCGCCAGGCTGCCCTTGTGATTGGCGGTGATGCGCTCGCTGGCGCTGAGGTTGACGTTGGCAAAACCCAGCGCCAGACGATTGTTCTGATCCAGGCCGCTGGCCTGGGGCATCGGTCCGTAACCCAGCTCGATCCGCTGAGCCTGAATGTCCAGCGTGCCGCTGCCGGTGCCCGCACCACCCGTGATGACAGCGCCAGGGCTCTGGGTCGCGCCGTTCCAGATCAGGTTGGCCGTGCGGATGCTCGCCACATCGTTGGCATCGCCCAGACCGTAGATCGCCGGGGTGACCAGCACCAGGTTCTGCAGTTTGCTCTGACCGGTCTGTGGATCGATCGTGTCGAGGCTCACGCTGCCGTAGAAATTGAAGGCGTCGCGAGTGGTCAGGCTCAGGGTTTCCAGGGCCGGCGCGGCAAACTGCGTATCACCGCGCAGCAAGCGGTCGAGTACGTTCTGATTGAGCGTGAGGCCGGCGGGCACGCGGCTGCCCACCGCTGCAAGTGCTTCGGCGCTGCCGGTATTGACCGAGCCGACCGACAGTGCGAGATGACGGGTGCCGAAACGCACCGCTTCACCGAGTTCGAACTGGTTATCCGTAGCGGCCGTGATACTGCCGTTCGAATACAGCAGGGCCGGATTGTTGCACGCACTCGCTGCGCAAGTGCCGATCCGGATGCTGCCCGCGCCGCTGATGCCGCTGGCCGCTTCCGGCGCCAGCACATTGGTCCAGCCGTTGGAAACGACCAACAGGCTGGAACCTTTCGGCTCATAAACGTAACCGGCCGTCGAGTCGTATGCCACGTTGCCACGCCCCAGCGTATTGATCCCGCCTCCCGCCTCGACCGTGATGCCGCCAAGCGTTGACGTGGTACGCAGCAAAACCTGCGGCGCAGACAGAATCGCCCCTTCACGCAAGACAATACTTTCACTCGCGCCCAGGAAGCCGATGATGTTAGCGGTCGTGTTGTACAAGACATTCGGCATCGCACCGATGGTCAGCCGCCCCGCGTTGAGGCTGTTGAGCGTGTCGGCGTACAGCGACACACCGTTGAAACCCGGTGTCGATGCACGGCCCGCACCCAGTATCTCGAAGCTGCTCCCGGCGTTGCCGCCACGTACCACCGCTGTGCCGGCCATGCCGCCCTCGGCAGCCTCGAACAGCGTGCGCCCGTTGAACTGCAAAGCGATGTCTTGCTTGCCGCCGGAGGCCAGGCGCAGATCCAGTGTCTTGCCGTCCATGGGTGCCAGCGCACGCGGCACACCGCGCCGGGCGGCGTCGCTCTGGATGAATTGAGAGAAACCGGTTTCGTTGTACTGCGAGTAACGACGCAACACATCGGCTGACGTGAGAATCAACTGACTGGCCAGGCTGTCACGCAGGCCGGTATTGGCAATCGACATCTGCCCGCTGCTGGTCCATGAACCATTGCGCAGTGGCAACGCCCCCGTTGTCACGCCGGGTGCTGCCTGACCGTTTACCTCAACCCGGAACGCACCAGGCATCAGGGCAAACGTTGACGGCAACAGTGTGTAAGTACCCGCCGCCAACCCCGGCACACCGGCGCCAATAGTGACCTGCTGGCCGATGCGCGGATCGACTGCACCGGCCTCGGCCAGCATCGGCGCATAGCTGCTCTGGTTGCCGGGCACGATGGCGTAGACCGGATTGGTCGCCAGCCCCGGCAGGCTGAAGGTGCCGTCAGTCGCATTGCGCACCAGCGGGTTGAAACGTGCATCGGTAGAACCCCCGCGACCGGACACGAAACCGGCGCCACGCAGATCGCCACCGCCGGACAGGTCGATGACCGCACCGCTTTGCACATCGGCGAACTGCGTGCCGATCGACACGTCTGATGTTTCGCCGGAGATGCCGTTGAGCACCACGGATTTGCCGTTATAGCGATAGTCGATACCGTCCGTGGTGCCACCGTACGGCATGACCAGACCGGCACCGCTGACCGAAGTCAGACTGCCCGGCAGAAGACGAACCTCGTGAGTGGTGCCGAGCAAATCGTCACCCAATACGATCTTGCCCAGCGGTGCACGCAAGACACCGCCCTGTTCGATGTACGCGGCGGAAAAAATCAGCTTTCCGAATGCCGAGTACGGCACTGCAGCCGGTGCCGCGCCGTGGCCGCTGATCCGCAAGGTGTGTTCGGAAACCGGGACGGCGCCCTGATAACCGGCACGCACCTCAGCCTGAATGCCGGTGGCGGGATAGATCTGCGCCGCACCGAGGTTCAAGTCGCCCGGCGTCCACAGCCTGGTTTTCTCCGCACCATCATTCGGCGCGAGGAAGCGCAGGTCGCCGCTGCTGTCGAGGCTCACCAGACCGAAAGCCCGACGGCTGTATTCAACGGCCGGCGCCTGCCGTTGCAGGATCGAACCCTGAGTCCCGAAGGACAGGCCATTGCCCACGTCCAACAGGTTCGCGGAGGCATTGAACGTCGCGTCGGACAACCGGGCCGTCGGGCCAGGAAGCAGTCGTGGGCGCATCATGCTGAAGCCGGCAAAGTAGGTGCCCACACCCGACAGGCGCAGGTACGGAGCACTCAAGTCGATCCGTGCCGTGCCTTTGGAATTCTCGGCGAGAGACAGCGCTGCGGCGAACAGACTGAGGCTCTGATTCATGCGCAGATTGACGTCACCGTCAAACGACAACAGACCGTTGCTCAGCAGGCTGAGATTGTCGAAACCGCCCGTCATCAAGCCATCGGCACTCAGACGGGCTTGACCGTAACGCAAGCCATCGGCGCCTTCGCCGGGTTGCAGGTTCGCGGGCAGCAGCCCGTTCCCTGCCGCTTGACCAATGATCATTTCCCTCGGCGAGCGCACCGCGTTGCTCGCCGAATCGGAATACAACGGCGTCTCCAGCGCCAGTTCCAGACGACCACCGGCCGCCCCGACGCCACCCGCCGCCGCACGCAAGTTGCCTTCAACGAAAAGACCGTTATAGGAACTCAAACTGATGCGCCCGCCGTCCGTTGCGATACGCGTCGGGCCTTGACCGGCGATATCCAGAACGGCCTCGGTGCCCGAGGCATCCAGCCGCGCGCCCGGACGTACAATCACGTAGGCATCGGCAGCCGTGGCGGTTGCCAGCTTCGCATCGATCTCGCCGCCGATGATGAGGCTGCCGCCCTTGCCGACCTGCCCGTAAGTGCGGCCCAGGGTGTCGGTCGCCGTATTCGCACGCCCGGCGACATCCAGCACGGCCTGCTCGCCGATCCAGATCGAGCGGTCATGTGCGCTCGGATCAGCCGTTTGAATCGAAGTGGCCGGCTGGATCGAGCCGAATTGTTGCTGACGAATATCGATCGTGCCGCCCCACGCATTCAGTTCACCATCGACGGTGATCTGCCCGGCACCACGCAGCTTGATGCTTTGCCCCGGGTCGACACTGATGCGCGAGCCACGGCCCAGGGTCAGCGGGCTGTCGGCCGCGTCGATCAGCCCGACCAGCGTCGCGCCACCTTGCAGGGTCAGGCTGGCACCGGCACGTTGGGTCAGCACGCCCTTGGTCGGGTTTTCCTGGAACAGCGTCGGTGACCACAGTTCCAGCGCCGTTCGCGGATCGGCGCCACTGACCTGGTTGGGTGCCGCATCACCGAAACGGTACACCGGCAGGGTCACATCAATCGCGGCGCCTTCGGCAACGTCGAGCCCGCTGAGACCGATCAGGTTGTAGGCGGAGAACCCCTTGCCGAACAGGTCAGTGGACAGTTGCAGGGTATTGTCTGCCAGGGCTTTATCCGTCTGGCCGACGAGAATCCTGTTGGCCTGCACCGTCAAGGTGCCGCCGCCCGTGACGCCGTAACCGCGCAGTTCGCCATTGAGGTTCAGATGCGATGTGCCCGGCGCGGAAATGGCACTGGACTCCAGCGTCAGATCACCGCCCTTGCCACCCCGGGTCTTACCGTTAGCGAGCACAGCGCCACCGGAAGAAACGTCGAGCAGGCTGCCGGCAGCGACGTCGATATCACCGCTGCTGCGGATCGATATCAGGCCACCGTTCAGATACGCGAGGCTGGCGTTATCGTCCGGGTTGGTGCGCAGGTTGCTCCACAGCCCTCGGGTGTCGAGATGCACGCCCTCGGCGATGCGGGTTTGCGTGGTTTTTTCGGGCTTGGCCGCCAGGCGCGTGTCGGTGTTTGCGCCACCATTGAACTGATTGAGTACGTTGCCCAGGCGCAGACTGCCACCGCGAGCGGTCAGGTCGGCGCCGATCTGCACATCCGGGGAATACAGGGTGATGTCGCCACCGTTATCGACCGTCAGCGCACCGTCAACGGCGATCTGATCCTTGGCCGAAACCTTGAGTGCACCGAGGCGGAATCCGTTGAGCTGATCGTTATCGAGATACAGCTTGCCCTTGCGGGCATCGGACACCACGCCGGTCAAGTCCGGATCGTTGCCAGCGACCGGACGCGTGCCGCCGATCTGCACCTGATCGAGCAATGGATTGAGGGTGTAGAGCAGGCCATTCGACGCCGCGACGAAGGTCGGGTCGTAACTGCCGACGATCAACTGCGCACGCCGGGCCAGTGCGGTCTGGCTCTGCTCATAGCCATCGAGCACCGGTTTCGGCGCCTGATTCTGCCGCTCGCCCTGATACACCTCGCCGATCATTTGCCCGTCGAGTACGGCGTTGGCCGTGGAAATCACCAGTTGCCCGGCATCGCGGCCCACGGTGTAACCCGACTCGAAACGCGAGCGCGGGGCAATCAGCGGGCTGTAGTAATAACTGGTCTGGCCCCAGCGTTGGCTGCTGTCTTCATAGCCTTTGTACAGGCCGGTGTAGAGCAGGTCCCCCGGCGCACGCGACACTTCATACAACTTGCCGTCGGCGCCACGCAGCCAGCTCTGGCGGATCTCGCCGCTCTGCACATCCAGGGTGCCGCCGGACAGGTTGATCAGCGAACCCTTTTCAGTCACCACGTCGTTGCCGGCAAAACTCACCGTGCCGCCCTGGGCCATCCACTCGCCGACGCTGTGCCCTTGCGTGCCGAGGTAACCGCCGACTTCCAGCAAGCCACCGGCGGTGTACCAGCGATCCGTGGCGTAGCCGTTGGTGCCGGCCGGTACATACACCAGATCGCGCACATCGACCCAGATGTCATTGCTGTTGAGCGCGCCTTTCTCGCGGTTGACCGAGGCATCGCGCTGCTCGTTGCCTTGCACGTTGATCTTGATGCTGTTGTTTTCCATTGTCACTTTGACGCCGAGGGCACCGGATACATCGATCATCGCGCCGTCGCGCACCAGGCTGCGGCGTTGTGCATTGACCGCGACCTGGCCGCCGGTGGCCAGGGTGATCGAGCCGTTCTGGAACTCGACACTGCCGCCGCTCTGAATCTCGACGCGTGACTGATCGCCACGGATCCGGTTGTTGGCCGTGACGCCCGTCAGCGCGGCCTGATGCTGGCTGTCGAGGGCGGTCAGGTCGCTGCTGTCGAGCATGATTGCCGTGGCACTGCCCTGCCCCAGCGTGACGCTGCCGTTGCTGTCGGTGCTCGGGTTGGTCAGGTGAATCGTGCCCCGCGTCGCCACCGACGTGCTGGCGAGCAATACACCGTTCTGCACCACCTCATGACCGGTCAGGGTGATGTCGCCGGTGGCGGACTGGATCAAGCCGTTGTTGGTGACATTGCCCGCCACGGCACCGGCCTTGAAACCGGGGATGACTTCGTTGCCGAAGGTGGTGGACAGCGCATTGCCTTCGGTGCCCGAGCCTTTGCGGATGTAGAAACGGTCGCCGGCCGCCAGCACGGTCTGGCCCTTGGCGGAGTTGATGCTGCCGTCGTTCTGCACTTCATTGCCGAGCAGCAAGGCATAACCACCGGCAGCGGTAGACGATGCCGGCTTGTGGGTGTCGATGGAGGCACCGCGTTCCACCAACACCTTGCCGGCGGCATCGGTGAACGTCGGCTGGGTGCCGGTGCTGTCGAAATACAGACCCCGATCACGGAACTGGATATCGGTGATGTTGGCGGCAGCGGCCACCAGGTTGCGCACGTTGACCTGACTGCTGCCGCTGAACACGATGCCGTTGCGGTTGATCAGCATCACCGTGCCGTTGCCCTTGATCTGGCCTTGAATCTGGCTGGCCCGGGCATTCGGATCGTTGACCCGGTTGAGCACCGCCCAGTTCGACTGCTGGGCGAAATCGACCGTGGTATTGCGACCGACGTTGAAGGTTTCCCAGTTGAGGATCGCCTTGTCGGCGGTCTGCTCGATTGTCACTGTGGTTTTGCCATCGACCTGGGTCTGCTGCGGGCCCTTCGCGTTCTGCCAACCCTGGGTCAGGCTGTTATCGACTTTCAAGCCACCCTCGCCCAGGCCGTCCGGCACGAACTGTACCGTGCCCAATGCGGCGGCGCGCCCGGCCGCCTGCGCCGCTTGTTGCGCGGCAATCGCGGCGACCGTGTTATTCAAGGTCTGAATCGAGCGCTGCAATTGCTGGTTGGCTTTTTGCTGCTGGGCCAATGGCGGTGTCATCCCCGGCAGGCCTCCCACGCTCGGACGCGCAGCCGCGGCCTGCTGCGCCGCACCCTTGGCGGCAAACCAGCTCGAACTGAACGCCGTCTGCGCTTGCGCGCTACCCGCCACCAGACATAACGCCACCGCGTGCGCCAATGGCTTGAGCAGCCACAGCGCCGGCTCCACGGCATCACGCTGGAAGGACTGAACGTGGGTACGACGACGGGAGGGGCGAGCGAGCATCACTACGAGATCCTTTTTTGATTGCCACACTTTGGTTGCCAAAGAAGCCGCAGGCCTGCAAAAACCTGCTGTTACGACATAGGCCGTTGGCGGAGGGCGCGACCGAACGGATGTCACACAAACTTCATGTTCGGCGTGTATCCGAGCCAAAAAAAATGACGGCAACCCGAAGGTTGCCGTCATCGGTGTTACGACCGCGCGAGCTTACAAAGGACGACCGATAGCGTTGCAGACGCTGGCGTTGTTGATGTCCAGGTTGTTGCCCGAAGTGTTGGTGATGAAGTTGGCGGTCACAGCGGTTTTCCAGGCATTAGGCACGGCGACGAACTTGTGGGCCTGGGTCGCAGCGTTGTTGCCCGGGTTGCTGTAGTGCTGGGTCAGGAAGGCTTTGACGGCCGCGGCCACGGCTGCATCCTTGTAGCACTGACCGAAGATGAAGTTGGTGTAGGCAGCCAGTTTGTAACCCGAAGCCGGGTTAGCAACCACTGGCGACCACTTGGACGGATCGGCAGCATCGATAGCATTCGCCGGAGGATTGACCGACGACAGCGCCAGCGTCACGTTGAGCGCAGTCGGCTGAACACCGTTAATGCGAGCAACAACAGCGTTGCTGGTGGCATCGACGCCGTCCGGACCTACATAACCGATGGAACCGTCAACCGCGTTCACGGCAGTGGCAACTTCGGAAGTGTTGGCGACGCCAACCCAGTTCGAAGGCAGAGCGATGCCGCCGATACGAGCGCTGGTGAAGGTGGAGTTGGTCGCAAACTGAGTCGGGCAGACCGAGCTCAGGTGACGAGTCAGGATTTCCGAAGTGCCGCTGGAAACGTTGCGATAAACAACGCGGATCGTGGTCGCGTCGGAAGTACCCAGCAGAGCACCCCAGGTGGTTTTCTGGCCCGAGAACACTTCGCACAGCTGAGCGCTGGTCAGGTTCAGCGCGGTCTGGCCGGCTTTTTTGTATGGGATGGCAACCGAAGTGGCCACCGACGGCAGTTGAATCAACGGGCCGTACGAAGCGTTGTAAGTGTTCTTGTAGGTGCTGAGTTCCGAAGCGTTGAGGATCGAGTCGCTACCGGCGAAATGCACGGTGCCGGTGGTGCTGAAGCCGGCCGGGTTGTTGGTCAGGAAAGCGGTCTTGCCACCGCCGCTGCCGATGGCCGCGTAGCTGAAGTTGGCAGGCAGGATGCTGTCGGCCGAACCTTTGTACAGAGCGGCTGGCAGAGTGGCGCCACCACCGGTAACGGCCATGGCTTGAGCGGAAGCCAGAGCGGCGACGGTCAGGGAAGCGGCGATCAGAGTGCGCTTGAACATGAAGAATCTCCTTTTCAACGATGGTTGTGAACACAGGTTTTCAGGGGTCTTGCATGACACTGGGAAGACTCACCGCTGACCTTCGCAAGCGCGGTCCGTGGTTAAGTCGCACTGAGAAATTCGCATCTTGCAGTGACAGATAAAGGAAAAAACCTCGGGAGCTGCGCGCTGATTTTCCGACGGTTTTCTCGGGTGTTTGCGGGGGATTGCGAGGGGTCTGGATCGTGGGTTTGGCTGAAACTGGCTGCAGCCGTTGCGGGGTGGTTGCAGATGACAGAAAGGAGAACCCGAGGATGGGGGGAATCAGGGTCGGGTGAGTATCAGGCTGAAGGGAAAATATTTGAATTTTTTGCTGTTTCGGCCGGCGTCATCGCGAGCAGGCTCACTCCTACAAATTGAAATGCATTACACCTGTAGGAGTGAGCCTGCTCGCGATGACGCCAGACCAGACACCCGAAAAATCACCTACTGCACCAACTGGTTGATCTCAATGATCGGCAACAACACCGCCATCACAATCACCAGCACCACCCCGCCCATCACCACAATCATCAGCGGTTCGAGCAACGCGGTCATGCCCATCGCCCGCCGTTCGATATCGCGGGACAGCGTTTGCGCCGCACGTTCGAGCATCGGCGGCAGTGCGCCGGTTTTCTCGCCGCTGGCGATCAGGTGAATCAGCACCGGCGGAAACACGTTCTCCACCCGCAGCGCCGCCGCAAGGTTCACCCCTTCGCGAACCTTGGCCGTGGCGTCGCTGACACTCAGGCTGAGCCGATCATTGGATAGCGTCTGCCGCGCCGCCTCCAGCGCGCGCAACAACGGCACCCCGGCACCGCCGAGAATCGCCAGGGTCGAGGCGAATCGCGCAGTGTTCAGGCCCAACACGAAACGCCCGATCAGCGGCAATTTCAGCACCCGATGATGCCAACTCAAACGCGCCGCCGGATTGCGCAGATACAGGCGCCAGCTCCAGAACGCCCCTGCCATGATCGCCGCACACAACCAGCCCCACGCCCGAATGAAATCACTGGCGGTGAGCATCGCCAAGGTCAGCCCCGGCAAGTCCTGCCGCGCCTGGGAAAACGCACTGACCACCTGCGGCACCACGTAACTGAGCAGGAAAATCACAATGCCGATCGACACCAGCCCGACCACACCGGGGTAGATAAACGCGGTGAGGATCTTGCCGCGCAGGTTGTTGCGCTCCTCGATGTAATCCGCCAGCCGCTCCATCACCTGCGCCAGATCGCCGGACTCCTCGCCCGCAGCGATCAACGCGCGGTAGATCTCCGGAAAATCCCGTGGTCGCGCCGCCAGCGACTCGGCCAGACGCATGCCGCTGCGCACATCGGCGCGCACCGCACTGAGGGTGTGGGCGATGTGTTTTTTCTCGGCCTGCTCCACCGTTGCGCTGAGTGCCGCTTCCAACGGCAGGCTGGCACCGAGCAGGCTCGCCAGTTGGCGGGTGGCCCAGGCCAGATCGTTGTCCGACATACGCGCACTGAACAAGCCACCGCCGCCATGCTGGGCGACGTTGCTTTCCTTGTGCACCGACAACGCGGTCAAACCACGGCTGCGCAACACGCCGAACGCCGCGCCCTGGCTGTCCGCCTCCAGGTGCCCGGACTCGATCTTGCCAGTGGCGTCGGCGGCTTCAAAACGATAGCGATTCATCAGGCGTCCCGGGTCACACGGAGGATTTCTTCAGGGGCGGTGGCACCGCTGCGAATCCAGCGCTCGCCGTCCTCGCGCAGGCTGAACATCCCGGCCTTCGCCGCTGCCGCACGCAAGGCCTGCTCGCCTGCCCCCTGGTGAATCAGGGTGCGGATGTCGTCGTCGATGCAGAACAATTCGTGAATGCCGGTGCGACCGCTGTAGCCGGTGTGATTGCAGGCGGCGCAGCCCACCGGGCGCCAGGTGCCCGGCGCTGCTGAATCTTCCTGTTTGCACTCTTTGCAAAGGCGCCGCACCAGCCGCTGGGCCAGAACGCCGAGCATCGACGAAGCGAGCAGAAACGGCTCGACACCCATGTCGATCAAGCGGTTGACCGCCGACACCGCATCGTTGGTGTGCAGCGTCGCCAGCACCAGATGCCCGGTGAGCGAGGCCTGCACGGCGATTTGAGCGGTTTCCAGATCGCGGATTTCGCCGATCATGATGATGTCCGGGTCTTGCCGCAGGATCGCCCGCAATGCCAGGGCGAAGGTCATGTCGATCTTGGCGTTGACCTGAATCTGGCTGATCCCCGGCAGGTCGTATTCCACCGGGTCTTCGACGGTGAGGATGTTGCTGGTGCTGGCATCCAGTCGCGCCAGCGCCGCATAGAGGCTGGTGGTCTTGCCGCTGCCGGTGGGGCCGGTGACCAGTACGATGCCGTGGGGCTGGCGGATCAGGTGATCGAGTTTGGCCAGCACCTGCGCGTCCATGCCGAGGGTTTCCAGGTGCAGACGCCCGGCCTGTTTGTCGAGCAAACGCATCACCACCCGCTCGCCATGCCCGGTGGGCACGGTCGACACGCGAATATCGATCGGCCGCCCGGCCACGCGCAGCGCGATACGACCGTCCTGCGGCAGGCGTTTTTCGGCGATGTCGAGTTGGGCCATGATCTTGATCCGCGACACCAGCGCACCGTGCAGCGCCTTGCGCGGCGAGACCACATCACGCAGCGTGCCATCGACCCGGTAGCGCACCACCGAATGGGTTTCGAACGGTTCGATATGAATGTCGCTGGCCTCATCGCGTGCAGCTTGGGTCAGCAAAGCATTGATCATGCGGATCACCGGCGCACCGTCCTGGGTGTCAAGCAGGTCGGTGATTTCCGGCATGTCCTGCATCAGTCGGTCGAGGTCGACTTCGTTTTCTGCTGCGCCGACCACAGCGGCGGCGCTGCCGGTGTCGGCGTAGGCCGTGGCGAGCAGGCCATCGAGTTCGTCGTCGCGCACGCGCTTGAGCGACGTTTCACCGAACTGCCGGCGTACCTCGCTGATCGACCAGCCGGGGGTCGATGGGCACACGGTCAGCACGCCGTCGCACAACAGAATGCGCTGGGCCTTGGCCCAGGCGTAGGGCAGTGAACTCATCTACACCCTCCCCCCATCCCGTGTAGGAGCTGCCGCAGGCTGCGATCTTTTGCTTTTAAAGATCAAAAGATCGCAGCCTTCGGCAGCTCCTACAGGTCCAGCGTCGCCCCGGCTCTCTATGGTGAGGGGAATTCTTGTGGTGAGGGGATTTATCCCCGATGGGTTGCGCAGCAGCCCCGAAACCTGACATCCGAATCCACCTGACTGACCGCGTGCATAGGTTTTGGGGCCGCTTCGCTGCCCATCGGGGATAAATCCCCTCACCACAGGTTTACTTCTCAGATTGAGGGTCGGATTCAAAAGCGTGTACTCCCTTCGATCGGCACCGCTTTGATAGCCGCGCGGGGGCCCGAAGCAGGAACTGGGCTAGGCACCCCCTGCGCCGCCGTTGGCAACTGCGGCGCCTGCATGTCCGGCATCGCCCAGCTGCGTTCCGGTTGCAGCCCGCCCTGGGCGCGGCGCATGAAGTCGTAGCGGTTGAGGGTGATGCTGCGCCCCGCTTCGCTGTCGCGGATGATGTACGGGCGCAGGAACACCATCAGATTGGTCTTGGTGATCGCCCGGCGTTCGTTGCGAAACAGCGCGCCGATCCCCGGCAACGTCCCCAGCCACGGTACCGCTTCATTGCTCTGGCTGTAGCCGTCCTGCAGCAAGCCGCCGAGGACCATGATCTGCCCGTCGTCGAGCAGGATGCTGGTATCAATCGCACGTTTGTTGGTCACGATCCCCGCCGACGTCGCGCTGGCCGACGCACGTTCGTCGATGCTGCTGACCTCCTGATAGATATCGAGCTTGACCGTGCCGCCCTCGGAAATCTGCGGCCGCACGTTGAGCTTCAAACCCACCTCTTCACGGGTCACGGTCTGGAACGGGTTGTTGCTGGTCCCGCCGCCACCAGTAACGTAGCTGCCGCTGACAAACGGAATGGTCTGGCCGACAAAAATACTCGCCGCTTCGTTGTCCAGCGTCAGCAGGTTCGGCGTCGACAGCACGTTGGTGCCGCCCTTGCTCTTCAGCGCCCGGGCCAGCACTTTCAGGTCGAGGATCTTGCCGATGCCGGGGATGTCCACCGTGCCGTTGACGTAACCGAGGTTCAAGCCCTGCGGCAGCACATCGAGACTGGTCTTGCCGTTGAGGTTGATCCCCGACCCGCCAAGATTCGCCCCGCCGATCACACCTTTACCGCCGAGATTGCCGGTCTGCCACTGCACACCGAATTCGCTGGCATCGTCCTCGCCGACCTCAACAATCAGGCTCTCGATCACCACTTGCGCGCGGCGCTGGTCGAGCAGGTCGATCACCTCGCGCAGGTTGCGATACAACGGCTCCGGCGCGGAAATCAGCAAGGTGTTGGTGGTGGCGTCAGCCTGAATCGTCACCCCGCCCGCGCTGAACGCGACGTTCTGCTCACTGGCCTGACTGCCGCCGCTGCCGGTCGAACTGCTGCCCTGCGCGTAACTGCCGCCGGTGCTGCCGGTGCTCGACGTGGTCGAGGTGTTGCCGCTGGTTTGCGTGCCGCTCTGCGCGCTCGAACCGCCATTGTTGTTGCCATTGCTGCCCATGGCACTGAGCACCGAGCGCGCACTGTCGCTGGTGCCGCTGTCGCTCTCGCCAGTCAGCAGCCCGCGCAGGGCCTGCGCCAGTTTCGCCGCTTGCGCGTTACGCAGATAAACCACGTGCAGGTTGCTTGGATTGCTCTGCGCGTTGTCGAGTTTGTAGATCAGGTTGCGCGCCAGCTCGGTGCGCTCGGGGCTGCCAGCGCGGATGATGATGGTGTTGGAGCGCGGGTCGCCGATCACCGCGATTTTCTGCGTCGGATCGTTGCCCGGCGCGTCGAGCAGATCGGCGACCATCGGCGCGATGTCGGCGGCGATGCCGTTCTGGATCTGCACCACATCGGTGTCAATCGCGCTCGGGGTGTCGATGGTCTGGATCAACTGAGCGACGCGCGTGAGGTTCTCGGCGTAATCGGTAACCACGATGGTGTTGTTGCCGGGGTAGGCATTGATCGGGTTGTTCGGCGACACGATCGGGCGCAACACCGGAATCAGGTTCACCGCGTTTTCGTATTGCAGGCGGAAGGTGCGGGTGAGCATCCCGTTGCCGGCGGGTTTGTCCGGGCTGTAGATCGGCCCGCCGAGCAGTTTCGCGTCAGCCTCCGGCACCACCTGCGCGACACCGCCGACATCGACCACGCTGAAACCCTGCATGCGCAACGCCGCGAGCAGCATGTCGTAGGCCTGGCGTGCCGGCACCTGACCTTCCGAGACCAGCGTCAGGCTGCCCTTGACCCGAGGGTCGACCAGAAACTGCTGGCCGGTGGAACGCGACAACGCGCGCACCACCGCTTGAATATCGGCATCGACAAAATTCAGCGTCACCGGTTGATCGCCCAGCGGATTGCTCGGCAGTGCGCTGCCGCGTGGGGCGCCGCCACTGCGTGCGCGTTCGGTGATGTTGTGCATCTGCCGTGGTTGCGGCGCGGTTTGTGCCTGGGCGCGTTGCCGATCGAGCAGCGCATCACCGCTGCGCTGGGTGTTGGCCAATGGCCGACCGAGTTCGCTGTCCACCAGCAACGGCGGCTGGTTCGGCGGCGTGGTGGTGTTGCTGCACGCGCTCAACGCCATCAGCAGCATCGGCAACGCCAGACGTGCCGGTTTGGATCCTGACCCCTTCATGAAGCTTCCTTAGCGCCCAGCGCCTGATCCATGCGAACGGTGCCTGACAATGTGCCGGCAGTGACTTCGGTCGAAGCGTTGTCGGCGCGTTGCAGACGGGCCTCGACCACTTGCAGAGAAAGTTGTGCCGGGGTGCTCAACAGCCAGTCGAGCACGGCATCGGCTGGCGCCGCGTCGAACGTCAGTTGCCAGGCGCCGGCCTCTCCGGCTTGCAATTGGTAATGCCCGGCCAGGCCGCTGGCCTGTAGCGTCTGTTCAAGAGACTGCGCAAGACTTTGCCCTTGCGGACGCACACTGACCTCGCGCAACAGCACTTCCAGCGCTTCGGTCTGCGCGCGCAACTTCGGCGTTTCGGCTTGCCAATAAGTGATTTTTTTCAGCGGCGGCTGGATCAATGCCACCCACACCAACAGCGACAGCAGCACCACCGCCATGCCGCCTACCATGCGTTTTTCGCGCAGGGTCAACGCTTGCCAGCGCACCTGCAACTGAGCGCTGAAACGCTGCCAACGGGCGCGATAAACCGCGAGCGATGCCTTATTCATCTTCTGCTCCGTTGTCGTCAGCGCTTTCGTCGGGAGTGCTGACTTCGTCGCTCGGGCGCAGCAGCCAGCCTTCATCATCGGCCGTCGCACTGATCCCGACCTGGGCTAATGCGGCTTGCCAATCCTTGTCCCTGTCATTGGCGCCGCGCCGGGCATCGGCCAGCAGACTCAACTGCAAGCTGCCATCGACAAACGTCAGGCGCTCGACTGTGCCAGCCATGAACGGCATGCCACTGCCGGCCTGCAACACCAGCCGATTGAACGGCTGCGCCGGATCCTCCGCCGCGCCCTTCTGCCGCGCCGCCAGTTGCTGACGCGCCTGCTGCAGCGGATTGAGGATCACCGGCAACTCGGGAAACGCCTGCTTCACCCGTTGCGCCATCTGCGCCTTGAGCTGCTGGCCCTGACTGGCTTCGCGGGCGGCATACAGGTTCAAGCCGATGACCCACACCGCCACCGCCAATGCGCACAGCCCCAGCGCCCGGCCCCAACCGCGATGCTCGCGGCGCTGCTGTTGCACCGCGCCCTGCAGGCCCCAACCGGGCAACGGCCCGGTCCAGCGCTGCACCTCGGCCATCGGCAATTGCGCTTCCGCCGGCGCTGCCGAGCCGATCCAGTGCAGCGGCGTGCCGCAGCTCAGCAGCCAATCGCCAATCTCGTCGTCGAACAGCGGCTGCACCCGCGCCACCTGCACGCTTTCGCGCAGCAACAAATGGCCGTCCTGCCGACAGGCCACCGTGCCCGGCAGCACCGGCAAGCTGTACGCCGCCGGATACAAGCCGCGCAGATTCAGCCCGGCCTGCTTCAGCAATTGCCCCAGATGCTGCAAGCGCTGATGCGGCGCCCAGGCGATCTGCACCTGCCCCGCTTCATCCCGCGAACTGTGAGCGATGTGCATGTCGTTGCTGTCGCCGAGCATCAAGGCCTGTGCCGCGCATTGCACCGCCGCTGCGGTCTTGTTCGCTGGCAACGGCGGCAGGTCGATGCTCGCCAGCAGGCTGTCCGCCGGGTGCAGAAAAACGCTCAGCGGGGGCTGCTTCGCTGACTGCCCCAGTTGAGTAAAGGTCAGACGCTGCTCACGAATGACCTGCCCCTGACGGTCCAGCCACACGCAGTCCATTTCACTGTCGAGACTCAACCCCGCCAGTGGCGGCAAACTCACACGCAACTGACTCATACGCCCACCCGCGACCAGATCACTTGCGGCAGACGATCCTCGCTGCGGTGCAACAACGCATCGAGACTGACCCGACGCTGATCACGCCGCGCCTCGCCGCGCAGACGAAACCAGTCACTGGTGATGCCGACCTTGACGCTGGTCAGCTCCAGAGTGGGCATGCGCAAGCGGTTGACGAAATCGCCACGGTTGATGAACCAGCGCCCGGCGTCACGCTCATTGATCAGCGCCTGCGCCCGCTCCAGCGACAACCCCGGCACATACGCGGCCAACACCGGCGCAGTGGCGGTGTTGCCATTGAGCCAAGTGGTGGCCGGGATCACCGTCAGGTACGGCGCCAGTTTGCCGATGACCGCCTCATTCACGCCCTCGACGCTGCGCAAATCATCGACACTGCGCAGCATCGGCAACTTCGGATTCTGTGGCTTGCGCGAAACATTCGGCGACGTGGCGCGGCCACTGTCAAAGGCGTTTTTGCTCGTGGTGTTCTCGGCTATTTGCGGGTTCAACAGATACGGATAAGAGCCAATCACCCGCTGACTGATGCGCTGACTTAACCCGGCACTGATGCCGATCAACTCGCACAGCCGCTGAAACGCCTGCACCTGCGCTTCATCGACACGCTCGTTGGCCACCAGATTGCGCAGGTTGAACTTGCCCTGCTCATCCTCCAGCCGCCCCTCGAAGCCTTGCGCATTCAAGCGCTGCGCCCATGGCTGATCGAGCCGGGTCAACGGATCACGCTGCCGCGCATCCCAGAGCAATTGCCGGCTGATCTCCAGACCACCGTGCAACACCCAGCGCCCCTGCACACGCTGCTGATCCGCTTCCAGCGCACGGGTCGAAACGCTCTGCCGCGTCAACATCCCCGCCGCAATCACCGCGACCACCGCCGCGATCAACAGCGCACTGATGATCGCCATCCCCTGCTGGTTCGATTGGCTGTTCATCACCGGCCTTACAGCTGCCAGGAACCGATATCGGCATTCACGCCGTCGCCGTCAGGCTGACCGTCGGCACCGAGGGAAAAGATATCGATCTCGCCATTCGCGCCGGGGTTGAGGTACTGATAAGGACGACCCCACGGGTCATTCGGCAGACGCTCCAGGTACGAACGCCAGTTACTGTTCTTCGCATCCGCCGGCCGCTCCACCAGCACTTTCAAACCCTGAGTCATGCTCGGATAAGTGCCGTGATCGAGACGATACAACTTCAGCGCCTGCATCAAACCGCCAATATCCTGCTTGGCCGCCGTGGCCCGCGCCTGATCCGGCCGATCGAGCACCTTGGGCACCACCATCGCCGCCAGAATCCCGAGAATAACCACCACCACCATGATCTCGATCAGGGTAAAACCCTGCTGCCCGCGGGGCATCCGGCTCGGTCGCTTGGGCTGTTTGAACTGCGCGATATCCATCTCGACATTCCCTTGGCTTGATTCGATTCGACGCGCAGTGTTGCAAGAAGATATGTCAGGGATGTTGAAAATCCTCGGGAGTTTTCGTCGTCAAGCCGTCAAGGACGCGGGTTAGGGTCGAGGGCTGAGTTAGAGTTTTGGGCCTGTTATGCCGACGCGTTCCCGAGAAAGCGGATTCACCCTGATTGAAGTGCTAGTGGCGCTGGCGATCATTGCTGTGGCGATGTCGGCAGCTGTGCGTGTGGCGGGGTTGATGACGCAGAGCAGCGGGATTTTGCGGGATCGTTCGGTGGCGATGATTGCGGCGCAGAGCCGGATGGCCGAGCTGCAACTGGAAGGTCGATTGCCGACCGGTGTGAAAGCCGTTGATTGTGATCAGGGACGCCTGCTATTGCGCTGCGAACAAGCCATCGCCACAGCCGAAAACGGCCGATTGCTCAAGGTCGGCATCCAGGTCTTCAACCGCAACCAAGACGCCCCGCCCCTGGCCCGCCTGGAAACCCTATTGAATCGCCCCCTGTAGGAGCTGCCGAAGGCTGCGATCTTTTGACGTTGATCTTTTAGAACCAAAATCAAAAGATCGCAGCCTCCGGCAGCTCCTACACAAAAATCTCAGGCAACGGAATTGGGCGCATGCACCATCGCCATCGCCAACAAACCAACGCCCCCAGACTCCAACGTCGTACAAAACATCTTCGACCAACATAAAACCCTGTGGGAGCGGGCTTGCCCGCGAAGGCGCCAGAATGGCCGACGTAAAATCGGGGGCGGATTTACTTTTCCTGCAATGCGCAATGCCTTAATGATGATTGCCTGTCGAATGCCCGATCATTTCCAGAGGATGGTATCGGCCGGAAGCAGTCAGCGCATGACAATGGTATTGTCCACTCCTTTTCATTGTTTCTGACAGATTATGAATAGAGTCAAACTTTCAATCCGGGCCGTTACTCCGGCACCAGGCATCCCTGAATCCATGGATACCTGACATGGCCAACACAACGCAAAACGCGAGATTAAATGAGTTGCTGGGCATGAGCGAAGCCAGTATTGACAGGGCTAAGTCCAACACAGACTTATTGAAGGTGATCCATCAGTTCGTCTCCTACGATGGCCCGCTCGAATTCGATCGCACACGCGCATGGTGGTTTTTCGGCACTGGCCTGCTCTTGCTTGCGAGCGCTGTGGCTCTGTATTGGCTTGGGAGCATCTATAGCGTCGCTCTGTTCTTTTACCGGTTGGAAGTTGATCCCGACTCGTTCGGCATGGGCACAGGTTTTTTTGGCATCGTGATTGCCGTTTGGAGTCTGGCATGGATGAAAACCACATCTGATCGGTTGCCGTCGCTCAGTAAAAGAATTGCTCGACTGTCATCCTACTTTCACAACGGACTGACCTTCCTGAGAGAAGACTCGGCCACGACCCTCAAGAAACTGGACACAGAATTTGGTGATTATCGCCGGGGCGACTACAGCCGCGAGTTGGTCGAGTCGATACGGGGTGTATTTACCGGCACGATGCGCAACCTCCCTTACACATACCGCCAACTGCACTATGTCAACAAACGAGAGGTGAACACCACGGTTACCGACGAGAAGGGCAATACCAAAACGGAGACTCGAGTGGTGTATGACCACTATGACCGGTACAGTTTGGTCATCGACTTTCCTTGGGTGACCGGAATATCGGTCAGATCTGATTACCAGTCAGAGAACGACTATTCGCACCTCATGGATACGGCTTCGCCGGATTTCAATAAAGCGTTCCGTTTGACCGGACTCAGCGAGATGCTCTGTGCGAAATTTATCAAGCCTTCGACGGTGCTGCACTTGCTGAAGCTATTCGACATTCTCGATCGTCCGAACCTGGAGTTCGGGGAAAGTGGAAAGCTTTGCCTCAGCTTCGCGAGCAGCGACCTATTCGCGTTCGGTACTGAGTATTCGCTGGCTTCACCCAAAAGGTTTTACTCAGAAATATCTGCGGGTGTCGATCTGCCGCGCCTGATGTCTGCGCTCCATTGGAGCCATGCACTCAGTGAGCTGCACGATGACAACTTTACCTCCTCGCTCCCAACAAACCGCCAAGAGAAGTAAGCAATGGACATTACCCTCATCCTCTCCGCTGTGATCGCTGTAGTCATAATCATCGCGGGCTTCAGCATCTACAACGGCATTATTGGGGGACACAACCGAGTACAACGTGCCTGGTCGGACGTCCTCGTTTACGAACGCCAGAAGACCAAAGTTCTCGATCAGTTGCAAAAGGTGCTATCAGATTTCATGGTCTTTGAAGCCAGCCTCCTCGAAAAAATCGCCGGCCTTCGCAGCGCGGTCCACGCCCTTCCTGCTGGAGCAGACGGCAATGCCCTCACGAAAGTTGAAACCGCCTCGCGGGAACTGATGGGTGGCTTGCGCATTGCTTTTGAGGCCTACCCTGACCTGAAAGCATCCGAAGCCGCGAACAACATGATGCGTGAAATTGCCGAACAACAAGAAAACGTCGGCGCAGCCATCACCATCTACAACCGCAACGTCGAACTGTTCAACAACACCATCGAGATGTTCCCTGGCTCGGTCGTCAACGGCCTGTTCAACAAGAAAACGCGTGTGACGCCATTCTCCGATACCGAGGCCTCGCAGGGTTTTTCTTACACCCCGAATTTCTAACCCGCGCCATGCGTCGAATCCATCACCCGTGAGGGTGATGGTCGATCACCTGCCTGCTTGAATAAATCCGCCGCTGATTTTTCCAAGCGCGATGCTGAAAGCAGCAGAAAACAAGATGAACACGGCGCGGGGGAGTAACCGACTCGCTCCCACAGGTTTCAGCGCCGAACACAACATCCAAAACCAACCCAAAACCCTGTAGGAGCCAGCCTGCTGGCGATAGCGGAATATCAGGCAGCAGAAACAGCGCATGTGTCATTACCATCCCTGCCCGCCCTACTCCGCATCACCCCGGCAACTGCAAATTATCCAACGCCCGATTCACCGCCAACTCACCGAGCATGATCAACTGCGCAATCCCCGCCAGCGCATGACGCTGCGACACCGGCAACAAGCTGGCGACGTTCTGCGCGAGGGTTTTGGCCGAAGCGAGTGTTTCACTGGCATCGACCAGCAGTTCTTCGGTTTTGTTGTCCGCCGTCACGGCATACATCCCACGGTGTTTACGTGGCGGCGGCGTGGAACCGGGCGGACAGAGGTAATGGTCGAGCGCGCGATCGGCGGCTTCGTGGAGTTTTTTTGAGTCGATGGATTCGTAAGGGGAAACCGAGGCGGTTTCGGGAGGGTTGGGTGTTGGTTTGATCATGGTGAAGCTCCTTGATTGCTGGAGCCGCCACGGTTCGCTGCGAAACGACGGAGGTGGCAGCTGTACGCAGGTTCGCAGACCGGGAATCAAGGAACCCGGCATACCCGAAGGTATCCCGCGCACAGCCGCCATGAAGCACCATTGCCAGAAATGGCAACGATTGGGAGCGCTGTGCGCCTTGATTGATCCGGGCTGCGAAACCCGATCGCTGATTCGTCAGCGACCGAACCACAATAGAACCCACCCCAAAGGCGCACAAGCCAGCGGATTCTGGCGTAGCTGTAGGCAACGGCGCAAGGATGTGTAGCCTGGGAGAGTGTCTGGAGATGTCTTTTTAAACGCCGACGTTTATCGAGGCATTACTGCGGTACCTCCCAACTAAAAAATCTAGCCCATTACCGGCAATTTTCCCGCGCACAAAGCGTAAACCCAGTCGGGGCGCAAAGGCATTGCGAGCAACCCGACAGAAGCCACTCACAAACAGTCAATCAAAAAATTGTAAGAAATGTTGAGCGCAACTTTTGCCTCAGGCATTCTGTGCGAAGCAAAAGTACATTGGTGGTAGATTTCCGCATTCCTCCCCCAGGGCGCATTTTCTAGCTCCCCCAAACGCTCGCCCTACGTACTTTCTCAGTGGCCGGAATGTCGATTTCTAATCCAATCAGGCCAAGGACATCTGAATCTTTGAAAAGGAACTTCCCGTGAGTGGCAAACCTGCAGCCCGCGTCACAGATCCCACCAATTGCCCGCTCCCGGGGCATGGCACTAATCCAATTGTCAGCGGCTCGCCCAATGTCAATTTCGACGGTCTTCCCGCCGCTCGGATGACCGATAAATCCGCCTGTGGTAGCCCGATCACTGGAGCGGTCAGCTCTACGGTTTTTATCAACGGGCTGAACGCCGCTACTCAAGGCAGTACCGGTGGCCACGGCAACGTAGTTGTAGGTGGCTCGGGCACGGTCATCATTGGCGATACCGTCGGATCAGCGCCTTTCAGCGGTCTGACGTCGATGCCTGTGCACTTCAGCGACAAGTTCAGGCTTATTGACGACGAGTCAGGGGAGCCGCTAGCTAATCTTGACTACGCCATTCAGCGTGCTGACGGCAGCATTGAGCACGGTGTCAGCGATTCAATGGGGTATACGCACGTAATCAGCTCGCACCTCGCCGAAACGATCCAGCTGTTTTTGGAGGATTGAAAATGGATGTCAAAGTAAATAACGGAAGTTTCCCTCATGGCTGAAGTCATTAGCAAAAACGGCCGAAAAATGTCACCTGTAGCCACCCGAACGGTGACGCCTGTCAAAGACTCCAGCACTAAAGCTGTATCCGTAGACGCAAAGCAACAAAAGAGGCGTGCCGAGAATACGGAGTTCTTAAAGAATAAAAATGTGCAGGCCTTTCTGGATACGTTGGCACAAGTCGAGGGTGGCGATTATCACGCGAAATTCGGCTATGGTTGGGCAGCCGGCTGGAAATCCGGGAAGTGGACATTCAGTGATGAGTCTACTCACCCAGGTCCAGGTTTTGGTGGTTCAACTACAGCTTCAGGAAGGTACCAGATCACCAAAGCCACATGGTCGGAACTCTCCATCAAAGCAATGGGGCTATCTGACTTCAGCCCCGGAACGCAGGACTTGATTGCCGTTGAACTCCTGCGCAACGTGAGCGCGATCGAACCGCTGATCGGTGGCGACTTAAAAACTGCAGTTGGAAAAGCATCAAAAAAATGGGAAGCGTTGCCTATGGGGCCGGGCTTGGCAAATCGACCAATCAATGGAAAGCCTTCCGGCCAACCTTATACTGATTACGACGAAGTAGAAAAAATATATAAGGGCTTTGGCGGTACTGTTAAATGAAACTAAAAATATTAGCCACCAGCCTTTTGTGTTGCGTCAGTTCATTTTCTAGCGCAGCAGACGTTCCTATCAAAGAGGGAATGTCATTTACGCAAGCCCGGAAAGTTTTGATCAAAAATGGCTGGAAGCCGAATCCAACCTACTCAGGTGAATTCGGGATTGAAAGCATCATCCAAAGAAAAGGCTTCAATGAAATCGAGTCCTGCACAGAGGGCGTCCGTTTCTGCAGTTTCAACTACATCAAGAACGGAGATTGTTTAGGTGTAGGAACTGTGGGCGAAGAAGTCAAAGACATGAAAATTTATTCCTGGAACTTCAAATGCCCTGAAAAGGATTGAAGCCAGAAATCGACAACAAGGTGGGCGGCGCTTCCCGAAGGTCCAGGCAAGAAGAATCACTATCCTGCGCAACCTTACGCCGAGTATCCGGACTTTTTATCGACCTAAAAAGCTGCGGGAGGAACTGTCCAATGAAGGCTTCAACCCTGCTACTTGTCGCAGTTTATTGCATGGGAATCAGCGCAGCGTTCGCCGGTGACCCGCAGGCGTCAAACGACAAGCACGGGCCAGCAGGCATCGCAATCGGTGAGCGTTTGGTGGCGGCCAGGGCCAAGCTAGTCAAACAAGGTTGGAAGCCCATGTCGATGCACGCCACCGACGGCTATGAATACAGTGGCGTGGAGCGGGAGTTGGCTGCACACAAGCTCTTCGAACTGGATACCTGCTCATTCGATAGCTCGCGTTGCATTTTGTACTACTCGAAGAAAGGAACTTGCCTACGCGTTGATACCCTCGGTGAGCAATTCAGTGACATGACGGTGACGCGATGGACCCATGAGTGTCCTGAAGCGACTCAATAACCACACGAAGACGGCACGGTAATAATCAACTGCTCCCACAGGTTTCAGCGTTGTACACAACATCTGCAATCAGCATAAAACCCTGCTCGCGAAGGCACCAGAATGAACACCCGATCAATCACCAGGTGCCCCGACACCTACATCAACCCGGCAACTGCAAATTATCCAACGCCCGATTCACCGCCAACTCCCCAAGCATGATCAACTGCGCTATCCCAGCCAGCGCGTGACGCTGCGACACCGGCAACAGGCTAGCGACGTTCTGCGCGAGGGTTTTGGCCGAAGCGAGTGTTTCACTGGCATCCACCAGCAGCTCTTCGGTTTTGTTGTCCGCCGTCACGGCGTACATCCCCCGGTGTTTACGTGGGGGCGGCGTGGAACAGGGCGGACAGAGGTAATGGTCGAGCGCGCGGTCGGCGGCTTCGTGGAGTTTTTTTGAGTCGATGGATTCGTAGGGGGAAACCGAGGCGGTTTCGGGTGGGTTGGGTGTTGGTTTGATCATGGTGAAGCTCCTATAAGAATGGAGCCGCCCAGAACTGTCGCTAAACAGAAAGGTGGCGGCTGTACGCAGGTTAGCGAACCGGTTATAGGCACCCGGCAGACCCGAGGGTCTCCCGCATACAGCCACCATAGCGGAGTCGCAGAAATTGAATCTGCGACAAAGCATGGAACGCTTATGCACCTATTTATAAGTCGAGTCGCTAAACCCGATCGCTGATTCGTCAGCGACCGAACCACAATAGAACCCACCCCCAAGGCGCACAAGCCGGCGGATTCTGGCGTAGCTGTAGGCAAAGGCGCAAGGATATGTAGCCTGAGAGAGTGTCTGGAGATGTCTTTTTAAACGTTGGCGTTTATCGAGATTCCCCTGTGCCAACGGTGGGGGTTGAGCACACAAAGGAGCGCTAAAGGAAACCTGATTTCACAGCTGCTCCGAAGCTGATCATGACCAGCAGCAAACAAATCACGCTCCATTGCAGCGCGACTAACTTACGTTTAAGCGGGCCTGGGAAATTGGCTAGATCTTCGGAGCTTATCTCGCCCCTTTTCAGATAAAACCTGGGGAAGGTAACAATTCCCGAAATGCCACCCACGAGCAGAAGCTTTCCCCAAGGCCCGCCATGCCGAAGTGGAGCGCGAGTCATGATCGCTGGGCAGTTTTTCAGGTGCTCCAACATCAAATCCATCTTTGTGTAGGCGAGGTGTAAACACACGCCTATCCAAAGAATAATCCCCGCCAGATCAATCAGCGCGATGGACAGAAGTACCGTATCAGTAACGCTTAAACTCATTTGCCCGTCTCATAGATCTTCCCACTGACCCTTTACCTGATGCACCTGCGAGTGTTCAAACGAGGGTGAACAAACCTGATGTCCCGTTACTTGAGAACTCCTGATTTACCCAAAGCGACCAGCACAACCATCGCAGAAAGCAGCACTATTGCGCTCCATTGCATCCATACAAGTTTCTGCCTGAGTGAGACCGGAAAGCTCGCTACATCTTCGGTGCTGAGCGTGCCCCGTCTAATGTAGAAATTGGTAAACGTAACGAGACCAGAGGCGCCACCTACCAAAAGTAATCTGCCCCAAGCGCCTCCGTGCTTCAGCGCCGCTAACCTGGTGCCGGCAGAGCTGTTTTTGAGGTGCTCAAGGATCACGTCCATCTTGATGTGGGCAATGTAGAGGGCAATCCCGATCCAGATGATCATCGAGATAATCACTACACCACACAACCCTCCAACTATCAGTTCAGCGGTATTCATTTAGTCACCTCGTAAATCACTTCGCCGAACATTTCACCGCCGGCCCCTCCTACCGCCCCACCAGCAAATGAGCCTGCCGCTACAACTACCACGCCGCAAGCAAGGGTTCCCAATCCACCGGTAGGCACGCCGAGCCCCACGCAGATTGCACCGACCACAGGAGCAGTTAGCACTGCTCCTGTCATTGCGCCACCGGCCACCCCACCAATGAAGCTACCGCCCTCCGTGTATTTAATCTTTTCACAGGCGTCTTTGTTGCCTGCCGCACAGACTTCTTGAACCTTCATGTAAGACGCCCCGCCACCTACGGCTGTACCAATCCAGCCGCCGTACTTAACAACCTTGGCCGCTCTGGCGACACCTTCCGTATGAGTGGCGTAGCCAGGAATCTGCCCCGGAGCTCCCGCCAGACTCCAGTGATGCACCAGACTTTTGCTGGATATGCCGAGGGCTGATTTCAGGCTCGGATGATCAGGGAAGCCGATGCCCTTTCTGGTTAAACCGGTGAGTTGTCTATCGAGCTTGGCAAACAAACGTGCACGTTCTGCAAAGAACTCTGAACTACGCAAGTGACCGTCACGCTGAAAACTTTTCTGGTGCAACGCTTCGATTTCCTTCAGAGAGGTTTTCACGTCCTCCAGGTTCTTGGCGAAAATCGATTCACCCACACCGATTGATGTTGAACCTTGCGAAAGAATGGATTCAATCTCGCTCCGATAGCGAACCATGAAGCTGGCCTCTTCGTCGCTCATGGGTTTGAGTGCCGCATCCACCTTCTGAGCCGCTTCCATGAGCAACGCTTCTTCACGCGTGCACTGCGGATTGTTCGGATCACTCAACACGATAAGTTGACCGGGCTTGGCATAACCGGTGACGTGAGGGTTGAGGCGCGTGAACTTCTCAAGCGTCGCCCCATCCGGCTTATCGAACAGCGCAGCTTCTAGCGCAGAGCGTGGCATGACTTGCTGAACGATGTAGAAACCGGGTTCCGCTGGTGCCTTCGCAGCAGCCGGTTTCTCCGCCGGTTCCTCAGGGTATTCCGCCCAGTACTTGGCGTGCAGGTCGGTCGGTTCTACGCCGCGATAGACCTTTTTTCTTGGTGGGTTAGGTAGCGCGGGCCTTGGTACATTTCCATATTCACTCATGCATCATCCTTGTCATTTCGGGAATACTGACTTGAAGTTCTGACAGCCGCACGCTATCGGAAAGCCCAAGTGCAGGCTGTAGGACAAAGCCTAAAATGCTACGTCCTAGCTGCTGATTCCTGTCATTCGCGGGGTGCGCAGGATAACCGGTGAGGGGAAATGGTTGTATGGCAGCAGATGGCCATCTCGTAGCGTTACCAGATGAATTGCGTGCGTTGATCTATTTTTCACACCCGATGGCTGCTTTCGGCCAAAAGCTGCCACTGAATAATTTCGGCGATTCAGTCGTGGTGCCCCTTTGAGCAGGCCAGCTTTTTTGCAGGTAAATCGCTACTAACGACGCATAGCCCAACAAGGTTGGACAGATGTATGAGGCAGATTGATATCAATACGTAGGAGAGCATAATGGGTCTTTGAGATCTATCAGACGTGTGCGGCACTCCGATGGAGGACGCAGCGAAAGTCAAGGATGCAAGGATGATGGGATTTAACAAGTTACTAGCAAAGCTGCAAAATACCTCGACCTACAAACGTATCACCCGGCGATTTCATACGAAAAGCCCTTTGCGCAACAGTTTTGTTGATTTGGCACCTATCGATTTTGCCGACCAAGATGGCCTTTACCAAGAAGCGCTACGCTTTGCGATGTGCAATGCATCAATACGTAATGTGGCCATTACCGGCCCGTATGGGTCAGGCAAGACCAGCGTTATCAAAACATTCGAGAAAAACAGCCCTTACCGCTCTTTGAATGTTTCCTTAGCGACGTTCAGTGACCCAAACTCTTTGACCCCCCCTCTCCAAGATTCGCAGCAGATCGATGTCACCGTTAAAGTTGAAAGAAGTATCCTTCAGCAAATGCTGTATGGGGCGGGCTCTGGCACATTGCCCTATTCACGGTTCAAGAGAATTTCCAAGCCACGATGGGTCGATCTCAATGCGATCTTGTTCGTAGGGTGGATAGCCTCCGTCGGTATGTTGTATCAGAATCATGACAAACTTCTGAAGGCACTCAGCAACCAAACATTGGAATGGGTCTGGATATTCACCGCGGCGTATGTGCTCCTTTATCTGGCTCGAACTGTGTCAAAGGCAATTCAAGCCTCACATTCGCTGTCAGTCAAAAAGCTGTCTCTTCAAAGCGGTGAGGTTGAACTGGACGGAATACCCGAAAGTTCCATACTCAACAAGCACCTAGATGAGATTATCTACTTTTTTGAAGAAAATGATTATGATCTAGTCGTTTTTGAGGATTTGGATCGATTCGGCAATCCTGAGATATTTATTAAGCTTCGTGAAATAAACAAAATCATAAATGATCGCCCCAAGCGTAAAGGGACGCTTCCATTCCTAAGCAGAACACAACCGCTAAAATTTGTTTACGCCATTAAAGATGACATATTTCTAAACAAAGATCGGGCAAAATTTTTCGACTTTATTCTCCCTATAATTCCAATAATAAACAACTCTAACTCCCGAGAGGTTTTGAAAAGGAGCATTGAGTCAGCAGGTTATGGCATAGGAGTCCAAGATAGGTTTATTGGAGAAGTCTCGCTATATCTTGACGATATGAGGTTAATAAAAAATATAAGCAATGAATTTTTGATATATGAAAAGAAAGTCGGTTCCAGCAATCTTAACGTCAATAGACTACTCGCAGCTATAATCTATAAAAATGCATACCCTAAAGACTTTGAGAACTTGCATCATGGAGGCGGCGCATTACACGAAATAGTTCAGCGGCGTACCAGTATTTTGATACAGTCCGCCAGCAACATAGATTTCCAGATAGAGGAACTCAGAACGCTGATTCAAGAATCAGATCACGAAACCAGCACCGCCATTGTTGAGCTTGTTAAATTGTTTTGGGGGCATTTATGCTCAACATATAATGAATATGATATTGTAAGCGTGTACTCAGGCGAAACCCCCATTAACATCTCTCAACTTTTGGAGTGGAATAACTTTGAGAAAATTTTTCAGGAGAAAAATCTAAACTTACAGGTTCGCCAACGAAATCAATACAACAACTACGAACAAAGACTCCCTCTATCTTTGTCTTTTAAAAATCTAGAGGAGGCGATATTTCCCGGTACAACATTTACTCAGCGCCACAGGAGTATAACTAATAAAAAAGCTAAAAATAGAACAGAGCTCAATGCGCAAATCGAAAAGCTAAAGTCCGAAAAATCTTCTCTAGCCAGGCAACCGCTGTGCCAACTTTTAATGCTCTGTGGCTTTGAAATTTCAGATATAGCAAAGCAGCACAATATAGATGACCCTCGCCTGCTAAATTATTTTATTCGAAATGGACACATTGACGAAACATATCATCTTTACATTTCTACCTTTCACGAAGGTAGAATGTCTCGAAACGACTGGGATTTCATACTTTCAATTCGAGACTTTAGAACGCCTGACCCAGCATCGCAGGTTGATAACCCAGCGGAAGTCTTGGAGGAACTTAGGGAGGAGGATTTTGGCTCAGGTCACTCCCTCAATGTTCACCTGATTGATGAGCTTATCCAAAATGGAACGACCAATACTAAAAGAATACAGATGGTCCTTGATTACTTTTCCAACAGCCTTCCAGAATCACAAAAGTTCTTTGACGCTTACTGGCTAATTGGAAAAAATACCCCAGCTTTAACCCGAATCATTGCTCAATACTGGCCGGGATACGGTATGGCCGCTATCGATGCCTCTTCGGCGACACAACACGTCGCACGCATTATCGCTTACGTCGAGCCGGATTTTGTTGCAGAGCAAATGAATATCGGCAGATCGTTAAGTGACTACATTTCAAAACATGCGGCAGTTATATTTGCTGAGAATATCGTATTTGAAAAAAGCTTTCAGGCTCTTGAGCTTTTAAAAATCAAAATCGAACAAATCTCTGACTGCTCCCAAAATATTGCGCTAGTTAACTACGCACACCAACAAGACCTGTATCGAATTACGGCTGACAACATTAAATTTTTAGTTGAACAGTTCGGCGCACCTGTCCAGCAACAAGAACACTACACTAATCACCTTTTTGACCTAGAGAGCGCGAACTATACCGCGATACTCGAATCCGGAAGCGATTCATTAAAGTCGTACATTGATCGAAATATTAATTCTTATGTACGCGATGTTGCCTGTGCGATAGATAGCAATAATTCAGAATCTCCGAACGCCATTGTCCGTTTGTTAAATCACTCTGAAATTGATCCGGACATGGCTATTAAATTCGCCCTGCAGCAAGATCACGTTTTTGCGAACTTCGATGATTTACCTGCCTATCAATGGGACGAACTTCTATATAACGAGAAGGTAAATGTAACATGGCCTAACATTCTCAGGTTTTACGGACTTGATGATAGCGATAAGGATCGCTTAAATGAGATTCTTGGTCGCAATGCGGTCTACCAAGCGCTTTCTGAGCAAAAAATCCCCATCACCAAGGGTGAAGAAGAACTAGTCAAGAGCCTGTGCCGTTTCTTGATCTCCGACCATGCATTAAGTGAAGTAGGCTTTAGGGCTTTGTGCAAAAGCGTTCCATATCGTTATCAGTCGTTTCCTGAGGGCTTACCAGAAGAATTCTCAATAATCCTCATCGATCTGGAGGTTATAAAACTCAACGATATATCGTTCAGCGAGA
Organism: Pseudomonas sp. lyk4-TYG-107; assembly: GCF_030209055.1. NCBI lineage: Bacteria > Pseudomonadati > Pseudomonadota > Gammaproteobacteria > Pseudomonadales > Pseudomonadaceae > Pseudomonas > Pseudomonas sp. lyk4-TYG-107. Next base: position 200,076 of record NZ_JARVST010000012.1, on the reverse strand, counting down.
CGCAAAGTTCAGCGTCGCTCAGAGCAAAGCTTATAGAGAAAAGCTTCTTGGCTTATACAACTGCGATGGATAAATACCCTCTAAGCCAGGAAGTAATAACCCTGCTCTTGACTTCAACCCTTTCGATGCAACAAAAATGTTTTATCCTGGGGCACATCACCGTAAACGACCTCAGCTCGAATGCAGAACTGGCGAAGCACGTAAGTCAATTACTCGGGCGTGAAGATCTCATCGATAAAGATTTTGATCTCGGCATGATCTCTTATTGTCTCGCTAACGCCCCAAAAACACTGGAACGAAAAAACATCCTCTACAACTTCGTAGATATACTTCCCGAGGCCGAAATTATTAGTGCGATGTTAACTTTGGAATCGCCATTCGCTGATTTAGCAAAACGTGGCATGCGGCCGAAGCTCGAAAACACTGAAAGGAATAGGCGCTTTGCAAAGTCACTAGTCGACAGAAAGATAATTTCATCCCAAAAGCCGAACGGCGATCATATTAGATTAAACACGTTTAAATAAGGGGGCTTGGGATTCGGAAAATCAAGAGCTTGGATGCCCAAACCATTTGGTTGCGTGAAAAACGCCGAACAGAATCCCTAATAAATGCCCTCTACAATCAATATTACCCGATATCTGTTGTATTTTGAGGCCGCAATCTTCCCTAAGCATTCTCGTGGTGGACATCCGATTTTGGCCGTGAGTGGTCGATCGCGAATGTCCGCTTCTGGCCGATAGCGGACATTTTCGTCTACCCGTATCAGCTTGGGAGCGACACATGCACTCGCTTGCGTCTCGGCTGCTTGCCTTTGGAGGCCCTTGAACCGGCATTCAACTGAACAGCAAAAAAATAACGACTCCGATCCAACAAATCAGGGCCTCATAAGGCTCGGCAAAACCACCCCCTCCCCCAACCTCTCCACCCCCAGCCTAACCCTCTCCCCCCTCTGCTCAATCACCACCCCATCCCCCTCCACCGCCACCAACTTCACCCCAGGCCCCACCCGCTCCCCCTGCAAAAAACTCCTCGGCGGCCCATCGTTCAAACTCAAAATCGCCACCGCCCCGCGACTCCCCGCCATCACCCCACTCACCTTGATATCCACCGGCGCCGTTTGATTGGAAAACCACTGCAACGCCGGGCTATCACTGCGTGCCGCGAGCATTTGCGGTGGCGCCGGAGGGGTGTGGGATTCGGCGGAGGTCAGGAGCAGCGACGACCAGGTCGCGACGCCGACCAGGGCGGCGAGCAGTGCGAGGGCCTGGACGGTTTGCGGGGGGGATATGCGGGTGGTGAGCATCATGGGCTGAATCTCCTTTTAGTCCCTGCTGACAGGCTACGCGGCAATTCTCACGGTTTTATTTCACACGGCTTACATGTTGGCCGTGCAGGATGTTTTTTTGGGACGGGGCAGGACGCAAAGGAGCGCGCAACCGATGAAGGTGGGCAAGCAGCAGGGCTTTACGCTGATCGAGCTGATGGTGGTGTTGGTGATCATCGGGATCGCCAGTGCGGCGATCAGTCTGAGTATCAAGCCGGATCCGCTGCAGTTACTGCGCAAAGATGCCGAGCGTGTGGCGCAGTTGCTGCAAGTGGCGCAGGCGGAGGCCCGCGCGGATGGCCGGCCGATTGTTTGGCTGAGTGATGGCAAGGGCTTTCGGTTCAGTCGGCGCAGTGATAGTGGGCGGGGTTTTGAGCATTTCAAGGATGATCCGCAGTTGCGTCCGCGTACCTGGCAGAGCCCGAAGCTGGAGGTGCGGGTGGAGCCGAAGCAGAAGGTGGTGCTTAACGCCGAGTGGATTAATCCGCCGCTGCAATTGACTCTGTCTGATGGGCTCAATCGGCTGAGTGTGCTGCGTGATGCCAGTGGCAGGATCAGTGTGCAATGAACGATCAACGGGGCTTTACCCTGATCGAGGTGATGGTCGCGATTCTGCTGATGGCGGTGGTCAGTTTGATTGCCTGGCGCGGGCTGGACAGTGTGACGCGGGCGGACAGTCATTTGCAGGCGAGCAGTGAGCAGAGTGACAGTTTGTTGCGGGCGTTGAATCAGTTGCAGCGTGATGTGGAGATGCGCGCGGGGATTGAATTGACCGAGCCGAAGAAGGTTGGCGTGGATGATGAGCCGCCGAGTGCGCCGCCTGCGTTGACGGTGCGGAGCAGTGATAGCAAGGGGTTTCGGCTGGATATTATTCGCCGTGCGGCGGATCAGCCTGGGGCTTTGCAGCGGGTGCGGTGGTGGGTCAAGGGGGATACGTTGTATCGGGCGGTGGCTGAGGCGCGCAGTCGTTATCCGTTGCCGGCGCCGGGGGCTGGGGTGGCGGTGTTGCAGGGTGTGAGTGATGTGCAGGTGCGGGTTTGGGAGGTGGATAAGGGGTGGCGGCAGTTGAGTGGGAATCGGCGGGAGGATCCGATGGGGTTGGAGGTTCGGTTGACGCGGGAGACGGCGCAGGGGGTGGAGCGGTATCGGCAGGTGATGGGGCCGCTGCAATAATCTGAATCACTGCAAAAAACTGTGGGAGTGGGCTTGCTCGCGAATGCGGTGGGTCAGTTGATGATGATTTGGCTGAATGGACGCCTTCGCGAGCAAGCTCGCTCCCACAGTTGGATTGGGTTTGGTCAGTTGGGGAATGGTTGGCTTGTGAGCTGTCATCGCTGGTAGGTCAGCTCCCACAAGCCGGTAGATATTGGTCGGCTGTCGGGCCGTCATCGCGAGCAGGCTCGCTCCCACAGTTGGATTGGGTTTTGTCAGTTGGAGGGGGGTTGGCTGTTAGGGCGTCATCGCTGGCAAGCCAGCTCCCACAGGGATTGGTGGGGTTGGTGGGGTTGGGTTAGCTGAGGACGACTACTCCGCCGGGGAGTTCGGTGCATTTGACGCCGTAGGCGTCGCGGATCAGCAGGGCGACGCCGGCGAGTTGGTCGAGGCTGAAGCGGGCCTGGACGCGGCGTTGGCCGAGTTCGCGGTTGAGCAGCAGCAACATGCCGGGGCGGTAGCGGTTGATCTCGTCGATCATCTGGCTGAGGGTTGCGCCGTTGAACACCAGCACTTGTTGGCGCCAGTTCATCACTGCGGCTGTGTCGACGCTTTGCACTGCGCCCACTTGTTGCGCGTCGTAGGTCAGTTGCTCACCCGGCTGCAGGCGCAGGCTGCGGCCATCGACATTGATGTCCACCGAACCATCGAGGCACGTCACGCAGACCTGTTGATCCGTGTTGCGCAAATTGAACCGCGCTTGGCTCGCCCGCAACCACCCTCCCCCGGCCTGCATCGCCAATGGCAACCGCGCGGTCTGCACTTCAACCTCACCGCTGACCAGCTCAAAACCTTGCACACCATCATCGCCAGAGCGCTGGTTGATACGGGTCTGGGTGTTGAGCTCCAGGCTTACGCCGTCGGCCGGTTCGAAGCGCTTCTGCTGGCCGACTTCGGTGATGTAATCGGCGCCGAGCCCTTCAAAGCCACCGGGAATCGTCCCGCGTACCAGCAGGAACGCCGCCGATGCGGCAATCGCTCCACCGAGAAACGCCCGTCGGCCAAAGCGCCGAGGCGACTGCAGCATTTCAGCGGCAGGCTGCAGGTTGTGCCACAACACCTTGGCCTCTTCGAAAGCGCGGGCATATTCGGCGCTTTGCGCGCACCAGTCGCGCAAGGCCCGGGCGTCGGCCACAGTGGCGCGGCCGGAGGTCAGCAGGACCAACCAGTCGTGGGCTTCGCTGTGCAGATTGTCGGCCGCCGATGGCTCGGCAGGTGTCAGTCGAAAGATGTTCAAACGCGCAGATTCTCAACGAATTGATCGGGCACTATTCAGAAGACGGTTTTCCGGCCCCGCGACCGAACCGCTGAAACACTTTTCTTTCCAGTTTCGCGGCGCAGAAGCCCAATGCAGCTTTGATTTCCTTCTCGACCATGCGTGTGGAGATGCCGAAGCGCTGGGAGATTTCCAGGTGTGGCGCTTCCTCCAACCGCGCTGCGATGAAGATTCTGCGACGCCGCGCGGGCAGCTCGTAGAGGGCGCTGAGCAGCGACTGGATTTCCTTTTGCCCACCGACCACCCGCGCCGGGTCCAACGCCTCGTCGCCGACTTGCAACAGCTCTTCGACTTCCTCGCCGGTGAGCAGGCGCGCATCGGCCTGACGGCGGTCGGCGGCGATGTTCAGGGCCATGCGATAGAGATAGGCATTGGGCCGCAGCAGGTTCGGCGGCGTTTCCATGCGGTCGACCCGCAGGTAGGTTTCGTGCAGCACGTCGTTGGCCAGGTCTTCCGAGCCGAGACGGCGGCGCAAGCGCACCCGAAAGTCCTCGTAGGACGTCAGGAACAGCTGGACCATCGAACCTTGTCCGGTGTCTTTCATCCCCCGGAAACTCCTTCCCATTTGGTGCATTCCATGCGTTTCCCTGACGACTCCGGTAACAACAGCAACGTGACCGGCTGACGCAACGCGCTGGGCGTCGGCCGGTCGATCCTGAGATTGCGAAAGCTCTCCACCAGCGCGGTATCGCGCCGTACATCGCCGGTGGTGGTAACCAACCGGTTGTGCTGCACCACGCCGTCGCGCCCGACCCAGACCTGCAACACCGCGCGATAACTGCCCGGACGGGTCAGCGGCGAACGGCACAGGTTGCGCTCGATCGCCGCTTGCACGGCGGTGGCGTAGCTGCGACTCACGGCGGCGCTGGCCGGCGTGGACTTTTCCAGGGCCGATGGCACGTCCTCGACCTGCGCCACCTGCAGGGTGAACGCGTCATCGCGGGCATAACGCGCCATCAGCCCGCTGCCGCCGAGCAAACGGCGCAGCGCATCGGCAGCGGTGTATTCGCCATCGACCGCCAACGAGCGCCGGCCACGACTCAACTGACTGTCGACCAGCACCGCAACGCCCGTGGCGTGGCTGTATTGATCCAGCGCCCGGGCCAGGTCCTGCGCCGGGATGTGCAGCGTCATGCGCAAATCGGCCGGCACCGGTTCGGCTGTCGCCGCACCGCTGAACCAGCCAAGCAGCAGCCCCAGACTCACCCGGCGCACGAGAGTCGCTGAACGCTGAAGACCGTCCCTGGAACTGCCTCGCTGCACGGCTGACGTACCCCTGAAAACCGTCATCCTGATGGCTGTTTATGAATCTGGTGTGACGGGCGGTGCAAAAAAACCATCACGGGATTCGCGCGAGGCTTGCACTAGACTCCATACAGAGAACGGCCGCTTCGGGCCGGCCAGGAGGCTTGCATGAAATCACTGTGGAAAATCGCCCTCGGCGGGCTACTGCTGAGCGCCTTCGCCAGTGCCCACGCCGAACAACCGTTGGGCTGTGTGGAGGTGACGGTGGGCGGCTACAAGGCGCCGAATTACGATTGTCTGAGTCAGCAGATGGGTAACAATCCAGAGGGTGCTGCCGCAGCGCAGAAGAATCAGGAAGCAATGAACGTTCCCGTGAACAAACGGCCACCAAATCAGGTTGGCCTCGCAACCCCGGCCGCAACTGGAACACGCATGGGCAACACCTTCGGCACCTCAGTCAAACCACAACGCCCACCCGCCAATAACGGAACATCCCCATTAACCAATAAATGAATCAAACACCTGAGGCTAAGAAACTCACACACCTAGAGGAAGGGGAAACACACCTGTGGCGAGGGGATTTATCCCCGATCGGCTGCGCAGCAGTCGTCAATCCCGCTGACTCGGTTTATCTGAAGGACCCGCGGCGGATAGTTTTGGGCCTGCTGCGCAGGCCATCGGGGATGAATCCCCTCACCACAAGGAATACCTCAATCACTAGAAATACCCCAATTAAAGGGTATGCACGTCAATCGCTCGGGGTTTGGCGAAAGCTCACGGCCAGACGATTCCAGCTGTTGATGGTAGTGACGACCATGGTCAAATCCACCAGTTCCGCCTCACTGAATTGCGCTTTGGCCAACTGATAAACATCGTCCGGCACATGACTCTCGGCCAACAGCGTCACCGCCTCGGCCCAGGCCAACGCCGCCCGCTCACGCGGATTGAAAAAGCCGCTGTCGCGCCACACCGCGATCGCATACAGGCGCCGATCGCTCTCCCCGGCCCGCCGCGCGTCCACCGAGTGCATGTCGGTGCAGAACGCGCAGCCGTTGAGCTGCGAAGCGCGAATCCTGATCAGTTGCAACAGCGGCGCCTCGATGCTCAGGTCGCTGGTCAGCGCCTCCATGGCGATCATCGCTTTCATCGCCTTGGGCGATGCGTTGTAGTAGTCCAGACGCGGGGACATGGGCAGGTCTCGGGAAGCGGAATGATGAGTTCACGGTAAGCGCAGAGCTGCCGGCGTTACAGCCCCAATTCCACGGAATATCGCTACACCACTGCCCCCCGGCCAAACACACAACCTTGTAGGAGTGAGCCTGCTCGCGATAGCGGTCATTCAGTCACCGCCATGTTGGATGTGCCGACGTCATCGCGAGCAGGCTCACTCCTACAAGGGGGACGGTGACCAATTTCGGGTTTTTGTGCTGCGCAACTACTGCCAATCACCCAACAGCGTTAATCTGGCCGACACCTCAATCGCCCCCCGGAGCCGCGTCGGTATGGAACTTCACGTCGTGATCAATGGCCGCAAGGACCTCGCCGGCCAGCTATACAACCAGTTGCGCGGCGCCATCGAGTCCGGGCGCCTGGCCGCCGGCACGCAGTTGCCGCCCAGCCGTCTGCTGGCCGAGCAACTGGGGATCTCGCGCAAGACCATTTCCGACACCTACGCGCAGCTCACTTACGAAAATTTCCTCACCGGGGTGATCGGCAAAGGCACCTACGTCAATGCGCGCCCGGCGCAGATTCAGCGCAAGCAAAGCCACACCGAACTGGCCAGCGCCGAGGTGATCGAGCGCTGGCGCAACCTGCCGGTGTTCTTGCGCCACCCGTCGCTGGAAGGCTCGCTGCGCTACGACTTCATCGGCGGCGCCACCAGCAAGGGCCAGTTCCCGCATGACGACTGGCGCCGCTGCGTGTCGCACGCGATGCGCCAGATGGCCGGCTCCAAAGGTTTCTACAGCGTGCCCGAAGGCCTGCCGGCGCTGCGCAATGCGATTGCCCGGCACATCGCGTTTTCGCGCGGGATCAACTGTCAGGACGAGGACATCGTGGTGTGCAACGGCGCGCAACAGGCGCTGGACTTGATCACCCGCGTGCTGATCAGCCCCGGTAGTCGAGTGGCGATGGAAGACCCGGGTTATCCGCCCGCGCGCCTGCTGTTCGGCACCCACGGCGCCGAGGTGGTCGGAATCCCGGTGGATGCCGAGGGGATTGTGGTCGAGCAGATTCCCGAGGGCACGCGGATGATTTATGTCACGCCGTCGCACCAGTTCCCGCTGGGCATGCCGATGAGCCAGGCGCGCCGCGAGGCCTTACTCGCCAGGGCTTATGAGCTAGGCGCGATCATCATCGAGGACGACTACGACAGCGAGTTCCGCTACGAAGGGCGGCCGACGGACTCACTGTTCAGCCTTGATCAGCGCGGCATCGTGGCCTACGTCGGCACCTTCTCCAAGACCCTGCTGCCGGAGCTGCGCCTGGGTTACGCGATCCTGCCGCCGGCGATTCTCGAAGCGGTGATCCGCGCCAAACAACTCACCGACCTGCACGCCTCGACCCTGCCGCAATGGGCGCTGGCCAAGTTCATTGCCGAAGGCTGCCTGCTCAAGCACATCCGCCGTTGCCATACGATTTACGCCCAGCGCCGCGAACGGATTCTGGCGCGCATGGCCGGTGATCTTTCGCCGTGGCTGGAGGCGATTCCGCCCAGTGCCGGGTTCCACATGGCGGTGTTGTGCAAAGTGCCGATCGACCTGCCGCTGGTGATCGAACTGGCGAAAAAAGTCGAGGTCGGGCTGTATTCCATCGACGGATTCCATTACCGGCAACCGGTGAAGAGCGGTCTGTACTTCGGCTTCGGCGCCATTGAAACCCTCGACATCGACACCGCTCTGGATCGCCTGCGCGACATTCTGCAACAAGTGGCGTGAATGATTGGTCTGGGCGATTAACCGCCGATTGGTTATTGGTGATCAGCAGGTGCAGGCCTATTCTGCACAGGCGTTATCCCTCAATGAGCAGGATTCGTCCGGCCTGATTCAGGAGTGTGAGCAATGTCCAACGAAGTGATCAACACCGTCCAGGTGCGCGCTGCCGCCGGCCGTTCGGAAGAACTCGGCCGGCAGTTGCAGAAGATCGTCGACACCCTGCGCCAGACACCGGGTTGCGACGCCTATATGGTCGACCGCTGCCCCGAGGACAGCCAGCGCTGGACGGTGAGTGCGCGCTGGCAGTCGGAAGCGGCGATGCAGGCGCATTTCAACCGGCCCGAGGCGCAGGGGTTTATTGACCTGATCGATAGCCGCTTGGCCAATAGTGTGGATTTCAACTCCTTTCCGATCATTTGACTTACTGACGCAATCGCTGGCAAGCCAGACTCCCACAGGGTTTCGTGTTGTTAACAATCATATGAACGACAGCAGAACCTGTGGGAGCCTGGCTTGCCAGCGATGGCGTATTCGAAAGCGCTGATATCCCCCAGATTGGTCACCCGATCTTCCCGAATATTGGCCGTTTGAATACCCCACCCCGCAGACTACTGTGGTCACCACCCCTCCCCAACTGGTGATCGAACATGAAAGCCCTGCACCTCTTCACCGCCGTTCTCGCCCTGTCCATGTCTGCCGCCGCCCTGGCTCACGACCCATCCGAGAAAGTCACCGTCCTGCAAGACCAGATGCTGAAAAACGCCCCCGGCAAGAAAGCCATGATGATCGAAGTCGACTACAAACCCGGGCAGTCCTCGATCGCCCACAAACACGACGGCACCGCCATGGCCTACGTGCTCGAAGGCGAAGTGATTTCCCAGGTCAAGGGCGAACAGCCGATCACCTACAAGAAAGGCCAGTTCTGGTACGAACCGGCCGGCTCCGAACATCTGGTGTCAAAAAACGCCAGCAACAGCAAACCTGCGAAGTTGCTGGTGTTCATGGTGTTGGCCCCGGACGAGCAAGTACTGATCCCCTTGAAAAACTGATGGTTGTTGGCACAGCCATAAATAAAAAGGCGCAAAACACTGTTTTGCGCCTTTTTATTTCCCGAGGCAATTAACCGATTCGCCTTAAAGCCAATAAAACTAATGCATCGCCACAACTCGAAAAATTGTCAGCTTATTTACAGGTTGGCGGGTTTAGTCTGAATCAACTGTCGTGCGCCCGTCACCCACAGCCGCGACAACGCTGACTTTCCGACTGAAGTTGCTTCACGGGAGACTCATCATGAAAATTGCTTTTGCCAGTACCTTGGCGATATCGGTTTTAGCCTTGTCCGCCTGTTCAGTACCCACCGCGCCGAAAGCGGTGTCGTCCCTCGATACCCTGTTCACCCAACCGGTCGGCCGCAGCAGCGCCGCCCAGGTGCAAAGCGGTCCCGGCGTGTCACTGGGCGTGGTCTACAGCCCCAGCACCCTGACCAACCGCGAATATCTGCGTGACTATCAGGCCAACGCCGGCACCGGTTTCGGCCAGAGGCTGTTGGTGCAGCCGATCCACGACGCCTACGTCAACACCTCGAAACCGGACATGGCGGTGGACTGGGTCAAGGCCTCGCTGCAACGTCAGTTCGGTTCGGTGACGGTGTACCCGGACATGCAGAGCCTGCGCGCGGCGCACCCCGATGTGGTGGCGATCGTCGACGCCCACAGCCAGTTGATTACCTCGCGCAGCTCCGACATCAAGGCCGATGTCAGTGCGGATTTTTATGATGCGAAGTTGAATTACATCGGCACGGCGAAAGGTTCGGAGGCCAAAGAACTGACACCGGTTTGGGCGGACTTCAAACGTTCGGAAGAGATCGTCGCGGATATTAATCAACAGCAGGATGTGCAAGTTCGGGCGCTGCAGAAGTTTGATCAGTCGCTGAATAACTTATTGACCAGACCGTCAGATAAAGTGTCGATGCTGGATAACAAACAAGCACATAAGTTGTATTGAAAGTAAGGCCCTCATCGCTGGCAAGCCAGCTCCCACAGGGATCTGCGGTGAGCACAAATTCTGTGAACACCCGAGAAACCTGTGGGAGCTGGCTTGCCAGCGATGAGGCCAGATTAATCAACACAAAATTCAGACATAAAAAAGCCCCGGCATCTCACAACACCGGGGCTTCTTCATTCAACCACTACTCAGGCCAGTTCAAGCTCGGCATTCGCAGCAGCCGCAGGCACCACCGCTTGCCCGCTCAACGCGAGGTCCAGCAGCTCACGGTTGGCAACGGCGTACATGGCGTAGTCAGTGCCGCTCGCAGCACGGATTTCCACCAGCATGGCGCGCCAGCGCTCGATCATGCTTTCGTGCTGTGCCATCCACAGCGCCAGGCGTGCTTCCACGTCCTGAGTGCCGTCGCCCTGTTGCAGGACAGAGATGGTGATCGCACGTTGCTGCCAGTCCACATCGTCACGGAACGCTTCACGGGCCAGGGCCTGCCAGTTGTTTTCAACCGGCAGCGCGCTGATCTGTTGCAGGTACCAGGTGATGTCCAGCGCACTGCCCACGGCGAAGTAGGCCTTGGCCACTTCGGCCGGATCCTGACCAGTGACGTCGGACGCTTCGATGATCGGCAGCAGGGTGTACAGGTGCGAGGTACCCGCCACCATACGCGCCAGCAACTCCGGTACACCGGCCGCGACGTAAGCCTGATAACGCGCCTGCCAGTTTTCACGGATTTCGCCGCTCAGCAGTTCGTCGAGCTTCAGCCCCAGCTCCTTGAGGTGCGGACCGAAGTGCGCGACGTCACGGGCAGCGTTCTGCTCGTTGCGACGGGCACGCAGGAACCAGCGTGTAGCACGGCGGCCCAGACGCATCAGCTCGTCCATCAGCTCCAGTTGCACGTCAGCGGAGACCTGGTAGTCCAGCGCTTCGATCTGACGGAACCAGTGCGGGAGGTGGAAGATGTCACGCACGATCACATAGGCGCCGGCCACGTTCGCCGGGCTCATGCCGGTCGACTCTTTGAGTCGTTGCACGAAGGTGATGCCCATGTGGTTGACCAGATCGTTGGCGATCTGGGTGCTGACGATCTCGCGCTTCAGACGGTGACGACGCATGGCTTCGGAGAACTTGCTGACCAGGGTCGGCGGGAACGCCGTTTCCATGTCGCGGGTCAGGTAGTCGTCGTCCGGCACCAGCGAGTTCAGCAGCTGTTCCTTGAGGTCGATCTTGCTGTACGAGATCAGCACCGACAGCTCGGGACGGGTCAGACCATGGCCTGCCGCAACGCGCTCGTTGATCTGCTCTTCGGTCGGCAGGAACTCGATGGCACGGTCCAGCTTGCCACGGCCTTCCAGATCGCTCATCAGACGCTTGTACTCGGCAATGCGCTCGTAGGCACGACGCGCCGCCAGGGACAGGGCCTGGGTCTGCTTGTAGTTGTTGCCCAGCACCAGACCACCGACTTCGTCGGTCATGCTCGCCAGCAACTGGTTGCGTTGCTTGTCGGTCATGTCGCCGGCCTGAACCACTTCGTTCAGCAGGATCTTGATGTTCACTTCGTGGTCGGAGCAGTCCACGCCACCGGCGTTGTCGATGAAGTCGGTGTTGGAGCCGCCGCCATTCAGACCGAATTCCACGCGACCCAGTTGGGTCATGCCGAGGTTACCGCCCTCGCCCACGACTTTGCAGCGCAGCTCGTTGCCGTTCACGCGCAGCGCGTCGTTGGCCTTGTCGCCCACGTCGGCATGGCTTTCGCTGCTGGCCTTGACGTAAGTACCGATACCGCCGTTCCACAGCAGATCCACCGGCGCCTTGAGCAAGGCGTTCAGCAGTTCGGTCGGGGTCAGCTTGTCGGCCTTGATGTCGAAGCGTTCTTTCATCTGCGGCGAGATGGCGATGCTCTTCGCGCTGCGCGAGAAGATGCCGCCGCCTTCGGACATGATGCTGGTGTCGTAGTCGGTCCAGGCCGAACGCGGCAGGTCGAACATACGCTGACGCTCGACGAAGCTGGTCGCCGGGTTCGGGTTCGGATCGATGAAGATGTGCATGTGGTTGAACGCAGCGACCAGTTGCAGCTTGTCGGACATCAACAGGCCGTTACCGAATACGTCACCGGCCATGTCACCCACGCCGACCACTGTGATGCTGTCTTCCTGGACATTGATGCCGCGCTCGCGGAAGTGGCGCTGTACGCCGACCCACGCGCCCTTGGCGGTGATGCCCATTTTCTTGTGGTCGTAACCGGCGGAACCACCGGAGGCGAACGCGTCACCCAGCCAGAAGCCGTAGTCGATGGCGATGCCGTTGGCGATGTCGGAGAAGGTCGCAGTGCCCTTGTCCGCGGCCACTACCAGGTACGGGTCATCGTCGTCATGACGCACGACGTTGGCCGGCGGCACCAGCGCGCCGTCTTTCAGGTTGTCTGTGATGTCCAGCAGACCGGAGATGAAGATGCGGTAGCAGGCGATGCCTTCGGCCGCGATCTCGTCACGGCTGCCGCCCAGTGGCAGGCGACGCGGCAGGAAGCCGCCCTTCGCGCCCACCGGCACGATGACCGAGTTCTTCACTTGCTGGGCTTTTACCAGGCCGAGGACCTCGGTACGGAAGTCTTCTTCACGGTCGGACCAGCGCAAACCACCGCGAGCAACGTTGCCGAAGCGCAGGTGCACGCCTTCGACGCGTGGCGAGTAAACGAAGATTTCGAACTTCGGTACCGGCTTCGGCAGCTCAGGGATCGCGTGCGGGTTGAACTTGAAGCTGAAGTACGACTTGTTCTGGCCGTTGGCGTCAGTCTGATAGAAGTTGGTACGCAGAGTGGCTTTGATCAGGTCCAGGTAACGACGCAGGATGCGGTCTTCGTTGAGCACCTGAACATCGTCCAGTGCGGTCAGAATCGCCTGCTCCAGACGCTGTTGCTTGTCTTCCAGATCATCGCTGCCCAGCTTGCGCGCCAGGTAGAAACGGGTCTTGAACAACCGGGTCAGCTCGCGAGCGATATCGGTGTGGTTGTTCAGGGTGCTGGCGATGTAACCCAGGTCGAAGCCCAGACGGATCTGCTTCAGGTAACGGGCGTAGGCACGCAGCAGCGCCACGTCACGCCATGGCAGACCGGCGGTCAGCACCAGACGGTTGAACGCATCGTTCTCGGCATCGCCACGGACGATGTGGACGAACGCGTCCTGCAGGGTGTCGTTGAGTTGCTGGATGTCGAGGTCCAGGCCTTCGGCGGCAGTGAACGCGAAGTCGTGAATCCAGAACTCGCGGCCGTTGGTGTGGCGCAGACGGTACGGGAATTCACCCAGCACGCGCAGGCCGAGGTTTTCCAGAATCGGCAACACGTCGGACAGCGCCAGCGGGGTGTCGGCGTGGTACAGCTTGCAATGCAGCTCGCGTTGGCCGGAGACCTGGCCCAACGGCTGATAGAAGCTCATCACCAGCGGATTTTTTTCGTTCAGGCTCAGCAGGTGCTGCATGTCGACCACGGCCGAATGCGCCGCGAAACGCTCGCGGTAACCTGCCGGGAAGCCTTTCGGGAAATCCGCCAGCACGTTGGTGCCGTGGGCTTCGCCGAAGCTTTCGACGGTCAGTGCGGCGTAGTCGTCCTGCCAGCTGCGGCAGGCCTGCACCACTTCTTTTTCCAGCAGCAGCGGGTCGATGTCGATGCGGTTCTTCGGATCGACGCGCAGAATCAGCTGCACGCGAGCCAGCACGGACTCGGAGAAGAAGGTCCAGAACTCGCAGTCGGTGGCCTTCAGGCGCTCCATCAGCACCTGCTGGATCTTCTGGCGCACTTCGGTGGAATAGATGTCGCGCGGCACGTAGGCCAGGCAGTAGCAGAAGCGACCGTACGGGTCTTTGCGCAGGAACACGCGGATCTTGTTGCGTTCCTGGATCTGCACGATCGACATCACGGTGCTGAACAGCTCGTCGACCGGGGTCTGGAACAGGTCGTCACGCGGCAGTACTTCGAGTACCTGCGCCAGTTCCTTGCCCAGGTGAGCCTTGGACTGGAAGCCGGAGCGGCGTTCGATTTCTTCGACCTTGCGACGGATGAACGGAATGACCCGCACGCTCTCGCCATACACCGAGGAGGTGTACAGGCCCATGAAGCGGTGTTCCTTGATGACGTTGCCGTCAGCGTCGATTTCACGGATCGACACGTAGTCCGGGTAGGCCGGACGGTGTACGCGGCTCGGGTGCGCAGCCTTGGCGAACGACAGCAGGGTCGGTTCGCGCAGGTAGTTCACTGCGTAGTCTTCGATGTGCCGGTCTTCGTTGGTCAGACCGGTGCGCAGCAGTTTGGTCAGACCGAGGAAGGAATTCTGGTCGTATTCGATATGACCGCCATCGGCCTGATCGACAACGGTGAACTCTTCGTAGCCGAGGAAGGTGAAGTGGTTACCCACCAGCCATTCCAGGAAGCTCTTGATTTCAGTCTTTTCGTCGGCATCGACGGCGAATGCGCTGTGATCGAGCTTGGTGAGGATCTCCTGCACCTTGGCCTTCATCGGCTCGAAATCAGCGACCGCGACGCGCACTTCACCGAGCACCTGCTCCAGCTCTTTGCTCAGCACATTCAGTTCGGCCGCGTTGGCGCAGCGGTCGATTTCCAGGTACATCAGCGACTCGTGCAGCACGCCTTCGCCGGTGCTGCCCTTGGGCAGGATTTCCAGCAGCTCGCCCTTGCTGCCACGGCGTACGCTGAGCACGGTGGTCTGCAGGGTGTGGATGCTGTAGCCGCGACGGTTCAGCTCGGTGCGGACCGAGTCGACCAGGAACGGCAGGTCGTGGTGCAGAACCTCGACCGCGGTGTGGGTCGACTGCCAGCCGTGGCGTTCGTAATCAGGGTTGTAGACGCGCACTTGCGGTTGCGCGTGATCGAAGCGCTCAAGCAGGCGCCACGCGGAAAGAGTACAGCCAGCGAGGTCGGAGAGGCGACGTTGAGTCAGCTCGTCCAGGGAAATGATGCCGAAGAATTGTTCAGCGAACAGCGCCACTTGTGGCAGTGCCTGTTCACTGATGTGCTGCGCCAGTGCCGCTTGCAGTTGGTGCTGGAAGTCGGCTTTGCTGGCTGCGGTGAAGAACGCCATCTGTGGTACTCCGCTTAAGCTTGTTATTGATGGAAAGCGTCGCGTGCAACACCCCTTTCGGGGCTTGTGTCGCCCTGTTCCTGATTCTCGGGCAGAGGAAACAGGGGGCAGGTGGGTGAAGCTGGACGAGACACTCAGGTCACATTCACCTTCCATTGAATGGGCATCTGCAAAAACGACTGTCGAGGCTGCCGACAATGCCTTTACGGGTGCTCATCCGTTGCGCAGCTTAATGGGTGCGACAATGTGTCTGCTTGCGGTGCTGCGACATATTCGGTCATTGGCACGTAAACCAAGGCTTTGGCAACGGTAAACACTAGCATTCATGGCGCAAAACGCCGGCCTGAATGCCCGTATTTACGGTACATCTGTGCCAGAAGTGACCATTGACCTGTGTCGCGTTCACGACACATCCTCTGACACTCTCACATGCAGAAATTCCCGAGGGCTGGCAGAATCGCGCCCAATTGCGACCAACACGCCCGCCGAGGCAGGAATTCCCCCATGCAAATGACCACCGCCCTACTGATCGTCAACCCATGCGACGACGAAGAAGACAACATGGCCATGCTCTGCTGCCATAGCGACAAGGGCGACATGTTTCTGATGAGCCGCTACCCGGACGAGGACGAGCTGGAGATCACCCTGGATGGCGAGCCTTCGACGCTCGACGGCGTGAAAGTCACCCTGACCAAGACTCTGCTGAAGATTGAAATCGCGGCGGCGGATGCCGATGCGCTGAATGGCGATGATGTGCTGGAAATTACCTTCAATCCGGACATGGTTGATCTGGATGAGGTTGAGGAAACCCTGAAGAACATCCTTGATGGCACCGGGACCTATATCAGCCAGATCTGATGCTGGCTGGACTGGCCTCATCGCTGGCAAGCCAGCTCCCACAGTGGCCGATGTGTTGCACAAATCGCATTCGCACTTCTGATACCCGTGGGAGCTGGCTTGCCAGCGATGAGGCGAAATTTGACGTTGTCTGGACTGCCCCCTTCGCGAGCAGGCTCGCTCCCACTTTGACGGGTGTACGCCGTTCAAATGTGGGAGCGAGCCTGCTCGCGAAGGCGTCCGAAAGAACACTGCACCTTTCTCCGGCTACAAAATTCCAACAAATCCCCCAGTCATTTCCCGCACTTTGCGCAAAATGCCGTTAGTCGCCGCCCCCCTCGATGGATTAAAGTAACGCCCCCAGCCCCGGCGTTATCCGAACGCCTGCGGCCACCCTTTCCAGGAACAGTCACCGATGGAACATCGTGAAGCGCTGCTGGCGCTGCGAACCTTTCTTTCAACGCAGATTCTCGGCCAGGAAAAACTCATCGAGCGTTTGCTCATCGCCCTGCTCGCCGACGGCCACATGCTGGTCGAGGGCGCTCCGGGTCTGGCCAAGACCAAAGCGATCAAAGAACTCGCCGAGGGCATCGAAGCCCAGTTCCATCGCATCCAGTTCACCCCGGACCTGCTGCCGGCCGACATTACCGGCACCGAGATCTATCGCCCGGAAACCGGCAGTTTCGTGTTCCAGCAAGGGCCGATCTTCCACAACCTGGTGCTGGCGGACGAAATCAACCGGGCGCCGGCCAAGGTGCAATCGGCGCTGCTCGAAGCCATGGCCGAACGTCAGGTCAGTGTCGGGCGCAGCACTTACGAGCTGTCGCCGCTGTTTCTGGTGATGGCCACGCAGAACCCGATCGAGCAGGAAGGCACCTACCCGTTGCCCGAAGCCCAACTCGACCGCTTCCTGATGCACGTGAAAATCGGTTTCCCGGATGCTGCCGTCGAACGCCGCATCCTGCAGCAGGCCCGTGGCGAAGCGCTGAATGGCGAAACCAAGCCTGAACGCCGGGTCAGCCAGCAGGCGATCTTCGCTGCGCGCAAGGAAATCCTCGGTCTGTACATGGCCGACGCAGTGGAGGAATACCTGGTGCAACTGGTCATGGCCACGCGCACCCCGGCCAAGTTCGACCCGGAAATGGCCGAGTGGATCGCCTATGGCGCCAGTCCACGTGGCTCGATCGCCCTCGACCGTTGCGCCCGGGCCCACGCCTGGCTAGCCGGTCGCGACTTCGTCAGCCCGGAAGACATTCAGGCGGTGCTGTTCGACGTGTTGCGTCACCGCATCATTCTGTCGTTTGAAGCCGAAGCCGCAGGCATCGATCAAGATCGGGTGGTGCAGCGGATTCTCGACGTCGTAGCCGTCGCTTGACCCCCATGAACGCCCCCCTGCCGTCCGAACCGGGCATCCGCATCAGCCTCACCGATCTGATCGAGATGCGCCACCGTGTGCGCGAAGTGCAGCTGTTTTCCACACCCAGTCAGCGCAGCCCGCTGATCGGCCTGCATCACTCGAAATTCCGCGGGCGCGGGGTCGACTTCGATCAGGTGCGGGTCTATCAGGCCGGCGACGATGTGCGCACCATCGACTGGCGCGTGACCGCGCGTACCCAGGAGCCGCACACCAAGCTGTTCCATGAAGAACGCGAGCGACCGATTTTCATCATGGTCGAGCAAAGCACGCGGCTGTTTTTCGGCTCCGGGCTGATGTTCAAGTCGGTGCTTGCAGCGCAAGCGGCGGCGCTGATCGGCTGGGCGGCGCTGGGGCACAATGATCGGGTCGGCGGGCTGGTCTTTGGCGACAACGAGCATTACGAAATCAAACCGCGCCGCAGCAAGCAGAGCCTGCTGCAATTGCTCAACCGCCTGGTGAAGGTCAATCAGTCGCTGCACAGCGAACGCGAGCCGGACCGCGACGCCCTCGGCGTGGCGCTGCGCCGGGCGCGTGAGGTGTTGCGCCCGGGCAGTCTGGTGATCGTGATCTGCGACGAGCGCGCGCTGTCCGACAGCGCCGAGCAGCAACTGAGTCTGCTATCGCGTCATTGCGATCTGTTGCTGTTGCCGCTGTCCGATCCACTGGATCACGCCCTGCCTGCCGCCGGGCTGCTGAGATTCGCGGAAAGAGGCGCACAACTGGAACTCGACACCCTCAATTTCGATCTGCGCCAGACCTATCGCGCTCAGGCCGAAGCACGCATCGCCCGCTGGGAATTGCTCGCACAAAAACTGCGGGTGTTGTTGATGCCGTTGAGCACGCAAAGCGAAATGGTCGAGCAGATGCGCGAGTTCCTCAATCCGCAGCGTCCGGGGAGCAGTCGATGAACGGCCTCGAACAACTGCAACCGCTGATTTCCCCGCCGCCGATCGACTTCTGGCCTCCAGCACCGGGCTGGTGGCTGCTGCTGTTATTGCTGCCGTTGCTGGGCTTCGCCGTGTGGCGTTTGCGCCGGTTCATTCCGACCAGGAAACGCCCGATCGTGCGCGCCGAACAGCCGCTCGACCCCGTGCGCATCGCCGCGCTGGCCGAACTGGCACAGATGCCCAAACCCTACGACGGCGCACCGGCCGGTGCCTGGCTGCAGCAGCTCAACGGTCTGCTCAAACGCCTGTGCCGCAACCACTACCCCTACAGCCAGAGCCACACGCTCAATGGCCGCAAATGGCTGGCGTTTCTCGACAACCGTTGCCCGGCCGCTGGCCTGACGCGCTGGATGGTGCTGGTCGAAGGTGCTTACAAACCCGAATGCAAACTCGACGACAAAGCCATCGCCGGCCTGACTCAAGCCGTCGACACCTGGATTCGCAAGCATGTTTGAATTCGCCTGGCCGTGGATCTTCGTGCTGCTGCCGCTGCCGTGGCTGATGCGTCTGGTGCTGCCGGTGGCCGACAGCGGCGAGCCGGCGCTGCGCGTGAGCTTCCTCTCCGACCTCGAAGGTCTGGCACGGCGCCGGGCCCGCGCCAACCTGCCGACGTGGCGCCAGCAAGCGCCGTTCCTGCTGCTGTGGCTGTTGCTGCTGAGCGCCGCCGCACGTCCGCAATGGCTCGGCGAACCGTTGCCGATTGCCGCCAGCGGCCGCGATCTGCTGGTGGCGGTGGACGTGTCCGGCTCGATGGACTTTCCCGACATGCAGTGGCAGGACGAAGACGTCAGTCGCTTGTCGCTGGTTCAGCATCTGCTCGGGGATTTCCTTGAAAGCCGTGATGGCGACCGCGTCGGTCTGATCCTGTTCGGCAGTCAGGCCTATCTGCAGGCACCGCTGACGTTCGACCGGCATACCGTGCGCGTCTGGCTCGATGAAGCGCGCATCGGCATCGCTGGCAAGAACACCGCCATCGGCGATGCGATCGGTCTGGCGCTGAAGCGCTTGCGCATGCGTCCGGCGCAAAGCCGGGTATTGATTCTGGTCACCGACGGCGCCAACAACGGCGGCGAAATCGATCCGTTGACTGCGGCGAAACTGGCCGCCAGCGAAGGGGTGAAAATCTACCCGATCGGCATCGGTGCCGACCCGCAAGACAGTGGCAGCACCGGCCTGCTCGGGGTCAATCCGAGCCTGGACCTTGACGAAC
Organism: Pseudomonas sp. lyk4-TYG-107; assembly: GCF_030209055.1. Lineage (NCBI taxonomy): Bacteria > Pseudomonadati > Pseudomonadota > Gammaproteobacteria > Pseudomonadales > Pseudomonadaceae > Pseudomonas > Pseudomonas sp. lyk4-TYG-107. Next base: position 180,587 of record NZ_JARVST010000012.1, on the reverse strand, counting down.
CAGCCCTCAAAGCCATCGCCAACACTACCGGCGGGCAATACTTCCGCGCCCGCGACGGCAAAGAGCTGCAAGCGATCCGCGACACCCTCGATCAACTTGAACCGGTGACTCAGCAACCGACCCAGGCGCGCCCGGCGCAAGCCTTGTATCAGTGGCCGCTGGCATTGGCCCTGCTGCTTAGCCTGTTGCTGGTCGCCCGCGAATTGTGGCCGGACAACCCGCTGCAACGCCTGTTTACCAAGGAGCTGTATCTGCAAAGTCCGCTGCCTGACTGGCGCGAGCGTCTCAAGCGCCTGCGTCTGCGGAGGCGCCGATGATCGCGCTCTGGCCGCACTGGTTCCGCCCTTGGTGGCTGCTGCTCCTGCCGCTGCTCGGCTGGCTGATCTGGCAACTCTGGCACCGGCAGAAACGCGCCGGACGCTGGCAGATGATTCTGCCGCCGGCGTTCCACGCGACGCTGCTCAGCGGTGGCAATGGCCGCGCCAGCAAGCTGCCGTGGGTCGCCCTTGGCGTGGCGTGGCTGCTGACCATCGTCGCCCTGCTCGGGCCGAGCTGGGAACGCGTCGAACAGACCAGCCAGAAACCTGCCGACCCGCTGGTCGTCGTTCTGGAGCTGACCCCGGAAATGCTCGCCACTGACTCGCCGCCAACGCGACTGGAACAGGCCCGGCGCAAGCTGTTCGACCTGTTGCAGGCACGCAGCGATGCGCAGACCGCGATCGTCGTCTACGCCGGCAGCGCGCACACGCTGGTGCCGCTGTCGGATGACCTGGCGACCAGCCACAATCTGCTCGACGCCCTCAAGCCGTCGCTGATGCCGGAAAGCGGCCATCGCGCTGATCTCGGCGTGAGCAAAGCATTGGCCTTGCTCAAGCAAGGCGCGCTCGGTCAGGGACGGATTCTGCTGATCGGCTCCTCGCTGACCGAAGAAGAACGCCAAGGCATCCGCCGCGCCCTCGGCCAGCAATCGGCACAACTGCTGATGCTCGGCATCGGCACCGCTGAAGGCGCGCCGATCGCTCAGGAGGACGGCAGTTTCCTCAAGGACGAACAGGGCGCGATTCGCGTGCCGCAACTCGACAGCCCGGGCCTTGGCGCATTCCTCGCCAGCGTCGGCGGCGAGTACCACAGCGCGCGACTGGACGAGTCCGATTTGCGCGCCCTCGGCCTGCTCGATGGCCCGCGCAGCCTGCGCGACGATGGCCAGACCGTGCGCCTCGACACTTGGGCCGATCAGGGTTACTGGCTGTTGTTGCCGCTATTGCTGCTGGCTGCCTGCGCCGGACGGCGTGGCTGGTTGTTTTGTCTGCCCTTGCTGTTGTGCCTGCCGCAGCCAAGCTACGCTTTTGACTTCGAAGACCTGTGGCTGCGCCCCGATCAACAGGGCCTGCACTTGCTCAAGCAGAAACGCCCGGCCGAGGCTGCCGAACACTTCGAAGATCATCAGTGGCAAGGGGTAGCGTTGTACGAGGCCGGCGATTACAGTGGCGCCGCTCAGCGTTTCGCCGAAGGCAGCGATGCCCGTGCCCACTACAATCGTGGCAACGCGCTGGCAAAAAGTGGTGAGCTGGAAGCGGCGATCGATGCCTATGAACAGGCGCTGGAACTGCAACCGGATTTGCGCCCGGCGCTGACCAACAAGGCCCTGGTGGAAAATCTGCTCAAGCAGAAGAACACCCCGCCACCGGCCGAACCACAGCCACAACCGGCGCAGCCGAATGTGCCCGGCGATGAACCACCGCCAGCGACCACGCCGCCACCCGCGGTGAAAAGTGACACCCCGAGCGAGGCGCAGCCCGGCGAGTCGGCCAGCGAACCGCCACCGACCACCCCGCCGCAACCGGGCCCCAACGAAGTGCCGGGCAGCGATGAAGCGGAAGAAACCGACACCGTGCCAACGCTGCGTCCGAGCGAAGACAACCTCGAAGGCGAGCAGCGTCAAGCACTGGAACAATGGCTGGGCAAGATTCCCGACGACCCGGGCGAACTGCTGCGACGCAAATTCTGGTACGAACAGCAACAACATCAGGATCAGGAAAAAACTCGATGACCCGTTTCACCGCTCTCTTGCTGCCCCTGCTGCTCTGCACGGCCACCGCCCAGGCGGCCGAGCTGACGGCCAGCGTGGATCGCAGTCGCCTGAACTCCGGCGAGACGGTCGAACTCACCCTCGAAACGGATGATGTCACGCAGTTCGGCAAACCCGACCTGACCCCGCTGGAACCGTTGTTCGAGGTGCGCGGCACGCGTCAGGTCAACCAGTTGAACACCCTTAATGGCGACACCCGCGCCACCACGCGCTGGATCATTACCCTGCTGCCGAAAGAGAACGGCAGCGTGGTTATTCCGCCGCTGCAACTGGGTGAGGTGCAGAGCCAGCCGATCACCGTGCAAGTGGTCGAAAGCGACATCCGCGAAGAGAAAAACAACCTGGACCCGGTGTTCATCGAGGCCAGTCTCGACCAGTCCAGCGTGTACGTGCAGGCCCAGGCGATCCTGACCCTGCGCATCTACCACTCGGTGTCGCTGTATGACGACAGCAGCCTGACCCCGTTGCAAATCGCCGATGCACGCATCGAGCAACTGGGCGACACCCGCACTTACGAGAAAGACATCAACGGCGTGCGCCATGGCGTGATCGAGATGCGCTATGCGATCTACCCGCAGCACAGTGGCTTGCTGACCATCGCCCCTCAGACTTTCAGCGCCACACTGGTCGACACCCAACCCGCTCAGGACGCGACCGCGCAAGGCCCGAAACCGGGCAAGCTGCTGCACGTCAGCTCCTCAGAGATTCCGCTGACGGTCAAACCGAAACCCCTGACCTACCCGGCCGATGCGCCGTGGCTGCCCGCGCGTAGCCTGAGCCTGAGCGAAAGCTGGAACCCGGAGCCGGATCACCTTCAGGTCGGCGATTCCCTGACCCGCAGCCTGACTTTAAAAGCCGAAGGCCTGGCCAGTTCGCAGTTGCCGGCCCTGCCCGCCACCGAGGCCAACGGCCTGCGCCGTTACCCGGATCAACCGGTGCTGAGCAACCAGAGCGGCGAGCGCGGCCTGATCGGCAGCCGTGAAGAACGCGAAGCACTGGTGCCCAGCCGCAGCGGCGCGATCGAGTTGCCGACCGTCGACGTAATCTGGTGGAACACTTTCGAAGATCATCTGGAACACACCAGCCTGCCGGCGCGCACCCTGCAAGTGGCGAACAACCCGAGCCTGCAGGTCGACACCCCGGCCGGCACTCTGCAAGTGAGCGCCATCGATAACGATGTGTTGTGGTGGTGGAAACTCAGCACCCTGAGCCTCGCCTGCACCACCCTGCTCGGCTTCGGCCTGTGGTGGCGTGCGCGCTGGCAACCGGCGGTGCACCGCGCCGCCCAAACCGGGCCGAGCCCGCGCACCTTGCTGGACGACATCAAACGGGCGTGCCAGGCGAATGATCCGCAAGCGACGCGGCAGGCGCTGGATGCATGGGCGCGGCAGCAGCCGGAGACTTTGGCTGATATGGCGGCGCGCTTCGTACCGCTTTCCGACGCCCTCGACGGCCTCAACGGTGCGCTGTACAGCGAGACCGGGCAGCTTTGGCAGGGTGAGGATCTGTGGCGGGCGATCCGCACGATTCCGGCGGCGGAACGGGTGCAGGATCCGGTGGGTGACAGCGGGTTACCGCCGCTCTACCCGAAGTAATCCTCCCCAAGAGATAGTGAAGCCCTGTGGCGAGGGGATTTATCCCCGATGGGTTGCAGAGCAGCCCCGAACTCTACAACTCAGGTCTGCCTGACACACCGCATAGCCTCATTTTACGACTGCTTCGCAGTCGATCGGGGATAAATCCCCTCGCCACAGAGACCTTCACTCTACTTGGGCATTGCTCGACCACAGCGAGTGCTTTTGCCAGTAAACTCCCTCCTCTTCAGCCGCCCATCATTTCCCCGCGGCCATCACCTTTTTCTGTTGCGGAGTCCACCTTGCGTCTGTTCCACACCTCCGACTGGCACCTTGGGCAAAACCTGCACGGCCAGGAGCGCGATTTCGAGCATGCGTGCTTTCTCGAATGGCTGCTGCGCCAACTGCAACTGGCGCAGCCGGATGTGCTGCTGATTGCCGGGGACATCTTTGACACGGTCAATCCGCCGGTCAAAGCCCAGGAGCGCCTCTACGACTTCATCGTCAGCGCTCACGAGCAACAGCCGTTGCTGACCATCGTGATGATTGCCGGCAACCACGATTCCGGCTCGCGCATCGAACTGCCGGCGCCGTTGATGCGCCGCTTGCGCACCCATGCACTGGGGCGGGTGTTGTGGCTGGATGACGGCCAGCTCGACGCCGAACGGCTGCTGCTGCCACTGCCGAATGCCCAAGGCGAAATCGCCGCTTGGTGCCTGGCGCTGCCATTCCTGCGTCCAGCCGAGGTGACCGGTGCGCATCTGGGCGACAACTATCTGCGCGGTATCGGTCAGGTGCATGAATGGCTGATCGAAGCGGCGAATGCCAAGCGCCAGCCGGGTCAGGCGCTGGTCGCCATCAGCCACGCGCACATGGCGGGCGGCTCGGTCTCGGAAGACTCCGAGCGCAGCCTGATCATCGGTAACGCCGAAGCGCTGCCCGCCAGCCTGTTCGGGCCGAGCATCAGTTACGTCGCCCTCGGCCATTTGCACAAGCCGCAGAAGGTCAACGGTGAAGAACGCATTCGCTACAGCGGCTCGCCGATTCCGTTGTCGTTTTCGGAGATCGGTTATCAGCACCAGATTCTCGACGTCACCCTCGATGGCGAAACCCTGGTCAGCGTCGAACCGAAACTGATCCCGCGCTCGGTCAACCTGCAACGCATCGGCCCGGCGCCGCTGGCGGAGATCCTGCTGCAACTGGCCGACCTGCCGAACATCGATCTGCTCGCCGAAACCCAGCGCCAGCCATGGCTGGAAGTGCGCGTAACCCTCGATGAGCCGCAGCCGGATCTGCGCCATCAGGTGGAAAACGCCCTGCAAGGCAAAGCCGTGCGACTGGTACGGATCGCCGCCGAGTACGCCGGCAACCGTGGCGCCGATGGCAGCGACGACGGCAGCGCGCTGGTCGAACTGGATCAACTCACTCCGCAGGAGCTGTTCAGCCGCGCCTGGCTCGACAATTATGGCAATGAGGTCGATGAGCAGACGCTCAAGGACTTCGCCGAACTGCTGCAGGACGTACAGATGGAGGGCGAGCAGCCATGAAGATTCTCGCCATTCGCTTGAAGAACCTCGCCTCGCTGGCCGGGCCGTTCGAGATTGATTTCACTGCCGAGCCGTTGGCCAGTGCCGGTTTGTTCGCGATCACCGGACCGACCGGCGCCGGTAAAAGTACCTTGCTCGATGCCCTGTGCCTGGCGCTGTTTGGCGCCGTGCCGCGGCTGAACAACACTGGCCGTGACGCCAAGGTTCCGGATGCGGACGGCGAAATCGCCACCGGCGACCCGCGCACCTTGCTGCGCCGTGGTACCGGTGAAGGTTATGCAGAGGTGGATTTCGTCGGCGTCGATGGTCGCCGTTACCGTGCGCGCTGGGAAGCCAACCGTGCCCGCGAGAAGGCCGGCGGCAAGTTGCAGGCCAGCCGGCAGAGCCTGCGCGACATCGATCAGGATCAACTGCTCGCCAGCCAGAAAGGCGAATACAAAACCCAACTCGAAGCCGCGCTGGGCCTGAACTTCGAACAGTTCACCCGTGCCGTGCTGCTGGCCCAGAGTGAGTTCAGCGCATTTCTCAAGGCCGACGACAACGACCGCAGCGAACTGCTGGAAAAACTCACCGACACCGCGCTCTACACCCGCCTCGGCCGCCGCGCCTTCGACAAGACCAAAGAGGCCCGCGAAGCGCACAAGCTGCTGCAGGATCAGGCCACCGGCGTCACCCCGCTGACGCCAGAAGCGCGGGCCGAGCTGGACGAACGCTTCAACGCTGCCCAGCAGCAATTGAAGTTGCAACAAGCGCAGCTCAAGCAACTGGAACAACAGCACAGTTGGCTCAAGGATTTGCGCCAGTTGCAGGACGCGCAACAAGCCGCAGCCGAACAATTGCACAGTGCACAGCAACAGTGGGAAGGTCTGGCGGGTGAACGCCTGAAACTGACGCGCCTGGAGCAACTCGCGCCGCAACGCCACCAGTTCGCGCGCAAGACTGAACTGGATGCGCAACTGACGCCGCTGGCGGCACAGATTGCCGCGCATACCCAGCAACACGGCGAGCTCAACGAGCGCCAGACGCAACTGGAACAGGCACTGGATGCGGTGAAAATCGCCCTGAGCGAAGCGCAGCAGCGGCACAGCGAAAGTGCCCCGCTGCTGCGTCAGGCCTTCGACGAGCAAAGCTCCCTTGCCCGCCTCGCCAAGGACACCGCACTCAGCGCCGAGGCCCGGCAGTCCGCCGAGCAAGCCTGCACCGAAGGCCAGAGCGCGATTCAAGCGTTGCAGACGAAACAGGCCGAAGTCGCTGAACGCTTGCAGAAAATCGCCGCCGAGCTGGAACAAAGTGCCGATCTGGCACCGCTCAGCGATGCGTGGAATGCCTATCGCGATCGCCTGCAACAGCTGATGCTGATCGGCAATCGCCTGAATAAAGGTCAGGCCGAACTGGCGACCCTCGAACAGAATGCCGCGCACAGCGCCGTCGCGTTGGCCACGCAGAAACAGCAACTGGAAGTGCTGTTCAAAGAGGCCGGCGCCGAGCCGGATGCCGTCGCCGAACAGATCGGCATCCTCGGCAATCTGTTGCAGGACAACCGCAAACAATTGCGCGCCATCGAAGATCTGACGCGGTTGTGGGCCAGCCAGCAGGAACTGGAAAAACGCGGCGCTGAGCTGCAACAGCGCCTGCTCGATGCACAGCAGGAACGTGAACGTCTGACCCAGGACGGGGTGAAAACCAAGGCCGAGCTGACCGTCGCCGAACAAACCCTCAACGTCACCCGTGAACTGCTCGAGCGCCAGCGTCTGGCCCGCAGCGCCAGTGTCGAAGAGCTGCGCACGCAGTTGCAGGACGATCAGCCGTGCCCGGTCTGTGGCAGCAACGAGCATCCGTATCATCAGCCGGAAGCGCTGCTGCAAAGCCTCGGCCGTCATGATGAAAGCGAACAGGCCAACGCCCAGCAAGTGGTCGATCAGCTCAAGGAAAAGCTCATCGAACTGCGCGCCGAAGTCGGTGGCGTGATCGCTCAACAAAAGGAGCTGCTGCAACAACAGGAACAACTGGTCGCGCAGCAACAGGCACTAGCGCCGAGCCTCGACGCCCATCCGCTGTCCGCTCAGTTACTGAACCAGGACGCCGACAAACGCGACGCCTGGCTGACCCGGCAGAACGATCAGTTGAACCAGAGCATCGCTCAGGACGAACAACGCCAGAGCGCCCTGCTCACCCTGCAACAGGACGCGGCGCGTCTGACCCAGCAACTGCGCAATGCCGAAACCGCGCATCAGCAAGCGGCGCAGCACCTGAGCAACCAACAACGCGAACTGAGCAGCGACCGTCAGCGTCTCGACGAGGAACTGACCGCGTTCGCCAGTTTGCTGCCGGCCGACACCCTCGAAGCCTTACGTATCGAGCCAGCGGCGACTTTCATGCAGCTGGACCGGCAGATTGCCGAGCGCCTGGCGCAGGTCGAGCAGCAAAAGGAAGAGTTGGCCGAGCAGCAGCAACGCCAGCAAACGCTGGAGAAGGAACAGGATCGCCAGCTCAGCCGCGTACAGCAATTGCAAAGCGCCGAGCAGCAATTCAGTGCACTGGCCGAGCAGCAACAAGCCAGTCAGGAAAAACTCGCGCAACTGCTGGGCAAACACAGCAGCGCCGAACACTGGCAGCAGCAACTGGAACAGGCTGTGGATCAGGCGCGCAACGCCGAAACCGGCACCGCTGCGGAACTGCAGAACGTGCGCACGCAACGGGTGCAGATTGGCGCCGAACTCAAGGCTCAACAAGAACGCTTGCAGGCGCTGCAAAGCGAAGACGACGAACTGACGCAGAAGATTGCCGACTGGCGCGCACGCCATCCTGAACTGGATGACGGCGGCCTCGAAGATCTGTTGCGCATCGATGACACGCAGCTCAGTGAACTGCGCCAACGCTTGCAGCACAACGAAAAAGCCATCGAACAGGCCAAGGTGCTGCTGCAGGAACGTGATCAGCGTCTGGCCGATCATCAGGCGCAGCACAACGGCAATCTCGATGCCGAACAACTCGCCAGCGCGCTCGCCGAGCTGCAGAACCAGTTCAACCTCAGCGAGCAACAGTGCGCCGAACTGCGCGCCGAACAGGCCGAAGATCAGCGCCGGCAAAACGCCAATCAGGCACTCGCGCAGCAGATCGCCGACGCCTATGCCGAGTACCAGCGCTGGGCGCGTTTGAATGCGTTGATCGGCTCGGCCACCGGCGACACCTTCCGCAAGATCGCCCAGGCCTACAACCTCGACCTGCTGGTACATCACGCCAACGTGCAGTTGCGCCAACTGGTTAAGCGCTATCGCCTGAAACGCGGTGGCAGCATGCTCGGCCTGCTGGTGATGGATACCGAGATGGGCGACGAATTGCGCTCGGTGCATTCGCTGTCCGGCGGCGAGACTTTCCTGGTGTCGCTGGCCCTTGCACTGGGGCTGGCATCGATGGCCTCAAGCACGCTGAAAATCGAATCGCTGTTCATCGACGAAGGCTTCGGCAGCCTCGATCCGGAGTCGCTGCAACTGGCGATGGATGCCCTCGACGGCTTGCAGGCCCAGGGACGCAAAGTCGCGGTGATTTCCCACGTGCAGGAAATGCACGAACGGATTCCGGTGCAGATTCAGGTGCAACGCCAGGGCAACGGCTTGAGTACGCTGGAGGTGAAATGAACACGCTGTATTCGTTCCGCCGCTGCCCGTATGCGATGCGGGCGCGGATGGCCCTGCGTTATTCGGGGGTGCCGGTGGAGATTGTCGAAGTCAGCCTCAAGGCCAAACCGGCCGCGATGCTGGCGATCTCGCCCAAAGGCACGGTGCCGGTGCTGGATGCCGATGGGCAGGTGATTGATGAAAGTCTGGAGATCATGCGCTGGGCGTTGGCGCAGCATGATCCGGACGATTGGCTGCTCGGTGGTGATTCACGGATTGCCGGGGTGATCGAGGCTAACGATCAGGGGTTCAAGGTGCATTTGAACCGCTACAAGTACGCCGAGCGCTATCCCGAGCAGCCGATGGAGGTTTATCGCGCTGAGGGGGCGTTGTTTTTGCAGCAGTTGGATGAGTTGCTGAGGGATCGCGATTACTTGCTGAGCGATCACTTGAGTCTTGCGGATGTGGCGTTGCTGCCGTTCGTTCGGCAGTTTGCGCATGTTGATCGCGAGTGGTTTGCGCAGACGCCTTATGTGCGGTTGCAGGCGTGGTTGCAAAGTTTTCTTGAGTCCGAGCTGTTCACGGCGATCATGAAGAAGTAACCCGAACTCCTGGTACCGAACTCCTTGTGGCGAGGGGATTCATCCCCGATGGGCGGCGAAGCTGCCCTGAAATCAGACACCTCGGTGTATCAGAATAATCCGGTTCGCCGGGTCTGGGGCCGCTTCGCGACCCATCGGGGATGAATCCCCTCACCACAATGATCGGGTTGTCTAAGCCAAGGCGTTGCACATGCCTAGTGCCATGCAATCCACTTCAAACGGCCCAAGAAAATCGACCTCAGCCTTGATCGGCGGATTACCGGCCAGCAACCCCTGCGAGTTCGCCCTTTCGATATTGTGCGCAATGCTGTGATTGGCCTCTATGGCCCGCGCCAGCGCACCCACCGAGCCTTGGCCGAAGCCAAGTAACGCGGCGCCATTGGTCATCAGTGCCAGTCCGGCGATGACCCAGAGTCTGTAGCCTTTCATGCGCCGCCCACTCCTGCGAGTTCAGCGCGATCAACCAGCACGTCTGCGCGGTGTTCGAACTGGATGCCGGGGTGTGCGACCTGGATCGGTGCGTCGAAGCTGTGTTGGGTTTGCGCGGCGATGCTGACGAACAGCACCAATGCCAGGTAAAGACCGATGGCCAGGTAGGCGCCGCGCTTGGCTGAAGTAATGATTGAACTGGCCATGATGTTCTCCGTGGGCATGTTTCAGTGCCGTCAGGATCGATCAAAAAAGCCGCGGTAACCACTCAGGGTTTGCCATAGTAAACATCAGCTTGGTTGATTATTTAGCCGGTCTATTTGCGCGGTTCAAGAAACCTATCAGGCTGCGAAAAACACACGCACACGTGTAGGAGCTGCCGAAGGCTGCGATCTGTTGATTTTGCTTTTTAAAAACAAGATCAAAAGATCGCAGCCTTCGGCAGCTCCTACAGGGAATTGTTCGAAGCGGGCATTTCAGTGTTGGGCTTTGTGATCCAGCGCGGCGTAGAAGTTGGCGCTCTGTTGCAGATATTTCTGGGTATAGCTCTGGGTGTGGGATTTTTTGCTGCTGATTTCAGCGTTGGCACTGGCTGGCAATGCAACGGTGGCAGAGATGGCGGAAGCGGCGATAACGGAGAAGAGATTGAAGTTCATGGCGGTAACCCTCGTGTTTGGTTGGCTTGCTTGCCCGGTTGGGCCGTGAAGCAAACTTAACGCTCGAGGGTTGATCGCTTGAAATGCTTTGTAGCATTACCGGATATCAGCGCGATTAATACAACGAGACAGGCCCCGAATACCGGGGCCTGTGGCTTATTGTCGCACTAGAAACTTCAGATCGCTGGGGGCGTCCATCGGCAGTTTTTGCACGGTTTTGCCGAGCAGACCGGTCTTGGCATCGCGCTCGACGACGACAATTTCGTTGCTCTTCTGGTTGGCGATCAGCAGAAACTTGCCACTCGGATCAAGGCTGAACTCACGCGGGTGATCGCCTTCTACCGAACGCTTTTGCAGCTCTTTGAGCTGACCGGTCGCCGGATCCATGCTGAACACCAGCAGTTGATTGGCGGTGCCACGGTTGCTGACGTAGAGGAACTTGCCATCGGCCGAGGCATGCAGCGCCGCGGCGGCTTTGTCCGAGGTCGGCTGACCGGCGGCCAGATCGACCAGTTGCGTCTGCGTCAGCACGCCGTCGTGGTAGTCGAACACCGCGACCTGTGCGCTCATTTCCATGGTCAGCCAGGCATGCTTGCCGTCGGCACTGAACAGCAGATGACGCGGGCCGCTGCCGGCCGGCAGGCTCACCGAAGCGGTTTTCGCCGGGGTCAGTGGCAGGTCCGGGTTGGCCTTCGGGTCGAATTGGTAGATGAAAACCTTGTCCGCCCCGAGGTCGTTGGAGAACACGTAGTGACCATCCGGTGAGGACACCGTCGAGTGCACGTGGTTCGAGGCCTGACGCTCGGGATTGACCCGGCTCGCCGGGTGCGCACTCATCTGCACCACGGGTTTGAGCTTGCCGTCAGCACCGACCGGCAACACCGCGAGGGTGCCACCCGGATCTTCGACCACCGAATAGTTGCTGACGAACAGATGGCTGGCATCGCCGCTGAGGCTCGAATGGGTCGGCTCGTTGCCCAGGCTCTGCACTTGATTGATCAGGGTCAGGGCGTGGGTCTTCGGATCGATCGAGTAGCTGCTGACGCGGCCGACCGGATCTTTCTGGCCGGGGCCGTTTTCGTTGACCACGAACAGTTGCTTCTGGTCTTTGGACAGGGTCAGCCACGACGGGTTTTCGCTCTTCACCACTTGCAGCGGCTTGGCGGCGATCTGGCCGGTGGCGCTATCGAAATTCATTCGATAGATGCCCTGGCTGGTGCCGGCGGTGTAGGAGCCGACCAGCAATTGATAGGTCTCGGCGCTGGCACTGGACAGGCCCATCGCACCGACGCTGCCGGCCATCAGCAGTGGCCAGAATTTACGCATGTTCATTGATCATCTTCCTCGTCATCGCTGCTGCTGACTACATCACCGAGGCAGACCAAACGGTGCTCGCCGGTGGTCTTGGTGTCGCTGGCGTAGCCAATGATCAGCCAGCTCTGCAGATCTTCGTCAAACGTCGCCGCCGTAACCTGCGCCGGGGTGAACTCCCAATGCTTGGCCGTGCGGCCATCGATACATTCGATGTGCAGGTTGTCGTCTTCGTCGAGGGCGAATTCGAAGGCATGCAAGCCATCGATTTCGACCATGCCGCAGTGTTCGAGGGCGTTGAGAAGGGTTTGGGCAGTCATGGCAAACAGTCTTTCTTAGGGGGGAAAGGGCCAATGATAGCTCATTGTCGTGCCCGGCCCTTGTAGGAGTGAGCCTGCTCGCGATGGCGGTGTGTCATCCAACCAAGATGTCGAATGTGAAACCGCTATCGCGAGCAGGCTCACTCCTACAGGGGATTTGCGGTGTGGGTTAGAAGGCGTCGCGCGAGGGCTTGCCATCCACCAGCCGCTGAATGCGCAACGGGTTGCCATTCTTCAGCGGTTCCGGCAGCAAGCTGTCGGGGTAGTTTTGGAAACACACCGGGCGCAGGAAGCGATCGATCGCCAGCGTCCCCACCGAGGTGCCGCGCGCATCCGATGTCGCCGGATACGGCCCGCCATGCACCATCGAATCACACACTTCCACACCCGTCGGATAGCCATTGAGCAGGATCCGTCCGACTTTCTGTTCGAGCAGCGGCGTCAGTTCCGGGAAGCGTTCGAAGTCGGCCTGCTCGCCGATAATGGTCGCCGTCAGTTGCCCGTGCAGGCCGTGCAATGCCGCGCTCAGTTGCGCCTTATCGGCCACTTCGACGATCACCGTGGTCGGGCCGAACACTTCTTCCTGCAGCACTTCATCGCCGTTGATCAACAGGCTGGCATCGGCCTTGAACAATTGCGGCTGCGCCTGATTACCCTGCTGCGGCTGGCCCGCCAAGTGCTCGATCCCGGAATGCGCCAAGAGCTTCTGCAAGCCTTTGCCATAACTGCCGAGGGTGCCGGCGTTGAGCATGGTCTGCGCCGGTTGGTCGCCAATCAGCCCGGCGACTTGCTGGACGAAGGCGCTGAACTGCGGCGAGCGAATACCAATGACCAAACCCGGATTGGTGCAAAACTGGCCGCAGCCCTGCACCACCGAAGCGGTCAGGTCGCGAGCAATGGTTTCCGAGCGTTCAGCCAAGGCTTGAGGCAGAACGATCACCGGATTGATGCTCGACATCTCGGCGAACACCGGGATCGGTTGCGGCCGCGCCGCTGCCATGTCGCAGAGTGCCCGACCGCCCTTGAGCGAACCGGTAAAACCCACTGCCTGGATCGCCGGATGCTTGACCAGCCATTCGCCAACGCCACCGCCGTAGATCATGTTGAAAACGCCTGCCGGCATCGCGGTTTTTTCGGCGGCACGAATCAGTGCATCGGCAACAAGTTCAGCGGTTGCCATGTGGCCGCTGTGGGCCTTGAACACCACCGGGCAGCCGGCGGCCAGCGCCGCTGCGGTATCGCCACCGGCCGTGGAGAACGCCAACGGAAAGTTGCTCGCACCGAACACGGCCACCGGGCCGAGACCGATGCGGTATTGGCGCAGATCCGGGCGCGGCAACGGCTGGCGATCCGGCAATGGCAAATCGATTCGCGCGCCGTAGAAATCTCCGCGCCGCAGGACTTTGGCGAACAGGCGCATCTGGCCGCTGGTGCGCCCGCGCTCGCCCTGAATCCGCCCCGCAGGCAGCGCGGTTTCGCGGCAGACCAGCGCGACGAACTCATCACCCAAGGCATCCAGTTCATCGGCAATCGCGTCGAGAAATTGCGCGCGGCGTTCGGCGCTGAGGCTGCGATAAGCGGGGTACGCTGCGGCGGCGGCTTTGGCGGCAGCATCGACTTCGGCTTCAGTCGCTTGAATGAAATCGTACGGCAGCTGTTCGCCAGTAGTCGCGTCGACGCTTTGCAGTTTCACATTGCCCGCTGCGCTGCGCTGTCCGCCAATGTAGTTGTGACCGAGAATCTGAGTCATGGGAGCTCCTTAAAGGGTGCCGATGCTGTCCGGTTGAAAAGCCGCTGCTGCCGGGGCTATGCCGTTGACCAGCGGTGCGCCGAATTCGGCCTGGCTGATTTCAAACTGGTCGCCCGGTTGGGTGCGGATGCCATCGGCGAACGACAGGGTCGCGGTGCCGAAAAAGTGGATGTGCACGTCGCCAGGACGCAGGAACTGGCGGTATTTGAAGTGGTGGTATTCGAGGTTGGCGAGGCTGTGGCACATGTTTGCCTCGCCGCTGAGAAATTCGTTTTGCCACAGCACTTCGCCGTCACGCAGGATGCGGCTGCTGCCGGCCAGATGCTGCGGCAATTCACCGGTGCGCAGTTCCGGGCCGTAGCTGCAACTGCGCAGTTTCGAGTGGGCCAGGTACAGGTAGTTCTTGCGCTCCATGACGTGATCGGAGAACTCGTTGCCCACCGCGAAACCGAGGCGATACGGTTTGCCGTCGTGGCCGATGACGTAGAGCCCGGCCATTTCCGGTTCCTCGCCGGCATCCTCGGCAAACGGTGGCAACGGGAACGCTTCGCCCGGACGCACGACGATGCTGCCGTCGCCCTTGTAGAACCATTCCGGCTGCACGCCCGCCTGCCCCGCCGCCGGTTTGCCGCCCTCCACGCCCCACTTGAAGATGCGCATGGTGTCGGTCATTTGCGCTTCGTCACCGGCCTGCTGGTGCATCTTGTCCCGCGCCGAGGCGCTGCCCAGGTGCGTGAGGCCGGTGCCGCTGACCAGCAGGTGCGCCGGATCCGGGTGATCCAGCGGCGGCAGGATGCGCCGGTCTTTGAGCAACTGCGCATAGTCATGACTGATGCCCAGGCCATGGGTTTGTACTTGCTGCTCCAGGGTGCTGCCGGCCTCAATCGCGGCCAACGCGAGATCGCGTACGCTGCGGGCGTCCTGCACTTCGCGGATCAGCCCGTTGTCGACCACGCCGACGCGGCGCTCGCCGTTAATCAATTCGAATTGAACCAGATGCATAAATTTCTCCTGTAAACAAAACTTCGAAACACTGCAAAACCCTGTGGGAGCTGGCTTGCCAGCGATAGCAATCTGTCTGACACCACTATGTTGGATGTACCGCCGCCATCGCTGGCAAGCCAGCTCCCACAGGGTTTGCGGTGATGGTTCGTTTGATATCAGGTTCGGGTGGCACCGCGTGCACTGGCGGCGAACTGCTCGACCGGTAGCACGTGTTTGCGCTCAAGCACGCGGTAGACGATTCCGGTAAGAATCAAACCGAACACCATCACCCCACTGAGGAAATACAGCCCCGAAGCCAGATTCCCGGTGTACTCCTTCAGCGCGCCGATCACGAACGGCCCGATGTAGCCACCGAGGTTGCCCACCGAGTTGATCAGCGCGATCCCCGCCGCCGCACTCGCACCGGCAAAGAACCGCCCGGGCAAGGTCCAGAACACCGCGGTGCAGGAAAACAGCGCGAACGCCACCAGGCACAGCGCCGCCAGTTGCGCCACCGGCAGGGTCAGCCACGCGCTGAAGAACAGGCCCAGCGCACCCAGTACATAGAGCACCGCCAGATGGCCGTAGCGATCATTCATGCGGTCGGAGCTGCGCGGCACGATCAGCAGACCGACGATGCCAAAGATGTACGGCACCGCCGAGACAAAACCGGTCACCAGATCGCTGCCACCGAACTGTTTGATCAGCGTCGGCAGCCACAGGCCGAGGCCATAAATACTCAGGGTCACCGGCAGGTAGAACAGCGCCAGCAGCAGCACGCGTTTGTCCTTGAGTGCATGCAGCGGGTTGCCGTGACGGGTCTGGCCGTATTCCTGCAAATCCTTTTTCAGTTCGCCGGTCAGCCAGTCTTTCTCGGCCTGATCCATCCACTTCACGTTCTGCGGGCCGTCGGGCAGCCAGCGCAGTACCGGCCAGGTGAGGAGGATCGCCGGCGTGCCGATGACGATGAACAGCCACTGCCAGCCGTGCAGGCCGAGGATGCCGTCCATGCCCAGCAAGCCGCCGGACACCGGGCCGGTGATCATCATCGCGATGGGTTGGGAGAGGATGAACAGGCCGAGGATCTTGCCGCGATGGCGCACCGGGAACCATTGGGTGATGTAGTAGAGAACGCCGGGGAAGAACCCCGCCTCCGCCGCGCCGAGCAGAAAGCGCATCACGTAGAAACTGTGCGGGCCCTGGACGAACGCCATGCCGATGGTGAATGCGCCCCAGGTGATCATGATCCGCGCAAACCAGCGCCGCGCACCGAAGCGTTCGAGCATCAGGTTGCTGGGGATTTCGAGAAGAAAGTAGCCAATGAAAAACAGCCCGGCACCGAGGCCATAGGCCGCGTCACCGATGCCGATGTCGGCGCCCATGTGCAGCTTGGCGAAGCCAACGGCGGAGCGATCCACATAGGCGATCAGGTACAGCAGGATCAGGAAGGGAATCAGTTTCAGCGTGATGCGCCGGACAAGCCGCAGTTCCTGGCTCATGGGATCGGTCTCCGATTGTTGTTTTTATAGAACCTCGGGGGACGCCTCTCGCGGAAAACCGCCAGGGCCAATCCCTCCGTCGAAAACGACTATATAGTAATACTAATTACCCAACAACACTTCCAAAGCGGCGATTTTGCGCTTATGTTTAGCCGTGACTCGCAAACAATAGTCTTACAATAAGAGAATCGATCATGTCTGAGAAGAAACCCACCCTGCGCTCGGCCCAATGGTTTGGCACTGCCGACAAGAACGGCTTCATGTACCGCAGCTGGATGAAGAATCAGGGCATCGCCGACCACCAGTTCCACGGCAAGCCGATCATCGGCATCTGCAACACCTGGTCGGAACTGACCCCGTGCAACGCGCATTTCCGCCAGATCGCGGAGCACGTCAAACGCGGGGTGATCGAGGCCGGTGGCTTTCCGGTGGAATTCCCGGTGTTCTCCAATGGCGAGTCGAACCTGCGCCCGACCGCCATGCTCACCCGCAACCTGGCGAGCATGGACGTCGAAGAAGCGATTCGCGGCAACCCGATTGACGGCGTGGTGCTGCTGACCGGTTGCGACAAGACCACTCCGGCGCTGCTGATGGGCGCGGCCAGTTGCGATGTGCCGGCGATCGTCGTCACCGGCGGGCCGATGCTCAACGGCAAGCACAAGGGCAAGGACATCGGCTCCGGCACGGTGGTCTGGCAGCTCAGCGAGCAGGTCAAGGCCGGCACTATCACCATTGACGACTTCCTCGCGGCCGAGGGCGGCATGTCGCGCTCGGCGGGCACCTGTAACACTATGGGCACCGCGTCGACCATGGCCTGCATGGCCGAAGCACTGGGCACGTCCCTGCCGCACAACGCAGCGATTCCGGCGGTGGATGCACGGCGTTATGTGCTGGCGCACATGTCCGGCATGCGCGCGGTGGAGATGGTGCGCGAAGACTTGCGCCTGTCGAAGATCCTGACCAAGGAAGCTTTTGAAAACGCCATTCGGGTCAACGCGGCTATTGGCGGTTCGACCAACGCGGTGATCCACTTGAAAGCCATCGCCGGTCGCATCGGCGTCGAGCTGGATCTGGACGACTGGACCCGCATCGGGCGCGGCATGCCGACCATCGTCGATCTGCAACCGTCCGGGCGTTTCCTGATGGAAGAGTTTTACTACGCCGGTGGCTTGCCGGCGGTGCTGCGGCGTCTCGGCGAAGCCAATCTGATCCCCAATCCCAATGCGCTGACCGTCAACGGTAAATCGCTGGGCGAGAACACCAAAGACGCGCCGATCTACGGCGAGGACGAAGTGATCCGCACCCTCGACAATCCAATCCGCGCTGACGGTGGCATCTGCGTGCTGCGCGGCAATTTGGCGCCGCTCGGTGCGGTGCTCAAGCCGTCCGCCGCCACACCTGAGCTGATGCAACATCGCGGTCGTGCGGTGGTGTTCGAGAACTTCGACATGTACAAGGCGCGGATCAATGATCCGGAACTGGATGTCGATAAAGATTCGATTCTGGTGATGAAGAACTGCGGGCCGAAGGGTTATCCGGGCATGGCCGAGGTCGGCAACATGGGCTTGCCGGCCAAGCTGCTGGCTCAAGGCGTGACCGATATGGTGCGCATTTCTGATGCGCGAATGAGCGGCACCGCGTACGGCACGGTGGTGTTGCACGTCGCCCCGGAAGCGGCAGCCGGCGGGCCGTTGGCGGTGGTGCAGGAAGGCGACTGGATCGAGCTGGATTGCGCCAGCGGGCGTTTGCATCTGGATATTCCGGATGCCGAACTGGCGGCGCGCATGGCGGATCTGCAACCACCGCAGCAGCTACTGGTCGGCGGCTATCGTCAGCTGTACATCGACCATGTGCTGCAGGCGGATCAGGGCTGTGACTTCGACTTCCTGGTGGGTTGCCGAGGGGCGGAAGTCCCGCGTCATTCTCACTGACACCGTCGCCCCTGTGGGAGCTGGCTTGCCAGCGATTACGGTCTGCCAGCTGACATTTATGTTGACTGACACCCCACCATCGCTGGCAAGCCAGCTCCCACATTTGCTTTGTGTATCCACCTCAAGAATGCGCCGTGCCTGCTATGATGCGCGGCATCTCCATCGCTCAGGATCGCGCCGTTCCCCATGGATTACCGCAAACCTTCCGACCGTAAAAGCATGCACTCGCGCATTGTCCAGGAACTGGGCATGCAGATCGTCTCCGGACGTTTTTTGCCCGACGACAAACTGCCCGCCGAAGCGCTGTTGTGCGAGGAATACGCGGTGAGCCGGCCGGTGTTGCGCGAAGCCACGCGGGTGCTGGTGGCCAAGGGGCTGGTGTATTCAAAACCGCGCGTCGGCACGGTGGTCAAGGCCCGTCGCGAATGGCACATGCTCGACCCGGACGTGCTGCACTGGCTGATGCAAAGCAGTCCGCAGAATGAATTCTTCAATGTGCTGACCAGTGTGCGCAGCATCATCGAACCGGCCGCTGCCGCCCTCGCCGCCCAGCATGCGACCGAGGCCGACATCGCCGCCATCGGCGAGGCCTATCAACGCATGGAATCAGCGCCGACGCCGGAAGCCTTGCTGCAACCGGACCTGGACTTCCACAGCCGCATCGCTGACGCGACCCACAACGATCTGCTGGCGAACCTGTGCAACATGCTTTCGGTGGCGATTGCCGAGGCGTTGAAGCATTCGAATCAACGGCCGAATCTGCATGAACTGGCGTTGCCGCGGCACAAGGCGATTCTTACGGCGATCGAGAACCGTGATGCGCTGGGTGCAAGGCATGCAACGCTGGTGCAGCTGGATGATGCGCGCAGTGCGCTGAGTGTTGTGCTAGGCACCGAGCTCTCCTGACACACCACAAATCCCCTGTGGGAGCGGGCTTGCTCGCGAATGCGGTGTGTCAGTCGGCACAAACTTATCTGACACACCGCATTCGCGAGCAAGCCCGCTCCCACAGGGGTTCAGCGTGAAGTTCAAGGCATGAAAAAGCCGCAACCCTAAGGTTGCGGCTTCGTCGTTTCAGGCATCCGGATCAGTGGGCGAACAACGAATTGCCCTTCTGCCCCGCCAGCTTCTCCGGTTTGATCAGGAACTTCGCCAGCGCCGGCAGCAGCCACAGCGCACCGAACATGTTCCACAGCAGCATGAAGGTCAGCATCAGGCCCATGTCGGCCTGGAACTTGATCGCCGAGAAGATCCAGGTGCACACGCCAATCGCCAGGCACAGACCGGTGAACAGCACCGCTTTGCCGGTGGATTTCAGGGTCTGGTAATAGGCTTCCTGCAACGGCAGACCGGCGCGCAGGAAACTCTCCAGACGGCTGTAGATGTAGATGCCGTAGTCGACGCCGATGCCCACGCCCAGCGCCACCACCGGCAGGGTCGCGACCTTGACGCCGATGCCCATGAACGCCATCAGCGCGTTGCCCAGCACCGAGGTCAGCACCAGCGGCAGGACGATGCACAGCGTCGCCGCCCATGAACGGAAGGTGATCATGCACATCACCGCGACGCAGATGTACACCAGGATCAGGATGGTCAGCTCGGCCTGTTTGATCACTTCATTGGTGGCCGCTTCGATCCCGGCGTTACCGGCGGCGAGGATGAATTCAAGACCGTCCTTGTTGTTGGCCTTGGCGAATTCCTGCACCGCGTGTACCGCACGGTCGAGGGTTTCGGCCTTGTGGTCGTTGAGGAAGATCAACACCGGCGCCAGCGAACAGCTGTTGTTGTACAGGCCGTCGGCGCGGGCGATCGAGTTGTTCAGCACGTCCGGATTGCGCGACAGGGTTTCCCATTTCAGGTTGCCCTCGTTCATGCCCTTGATCATCTGCTTGGACACGGTCACCAGCGAGATTGCCGACTGCACGCCCTCGGTGTTCTGCATCTTCCACATCAGCTCGTCGATCGGCGCCATCGCTTCGTAGCGCGAGCAACCTTCGGTGGCGGTCTTGACCATCACCACCAGCACGTCGGAACTGGTGGAGTAGTTGTTGATGATGAAGTTGTTGTCCTTGTTGTAGCGCGAGTCCGGACGCAGCTCCGGTGCACCCTGGTCGAGGTCGCCGATTTTCAGGTTCTGGCTGTACCAGAGGCCGCCGCCGAAGGCGATCAGCGCCAAAGCGATGGAGATCGGTGCGACTTTCGGGCTGGCGAAGTTCGACAGGAAGCGCCAGAACGGATGTTCGCGATTCGCGTCCTTCTTGCTCTTGGCGATGGCGCGCTTGCTGATGCCGACATAGGAAATCGCTACCGGCAGCAGGATCAGGTTGGTGAACACGATCACCGCCACGCCGATGGAGGCGCCAATTGCGAGTTCGCGGATCACGCCGATGTCGATGATCAGCAGAGTGATGAAGCCGACGGCGTCGGCGAGAATCGCGATCATCCCCGGCAGGAACAGTTGCCGGAAGGTACGCCGCGCCGCGGTCAGAGCGTTGTCCGCTTCACTCGATTGCAGGGCGATCCCGTTGATCTTCTGCACGCCGTGGGAAATGCCGATGGCGAAGATCAGGAACGGCACCAGCATCGAGTACGGATCCAGCCCGAAACCGAAGAAGTGCATCAGCCCGAGCTGCCAGACCACCGCCACCAGTGTGGTGCTCAACACCGCCACGGTACTGCGCAGGCAGTTGGTGAACCACAGCAGCAGGATCAAGGTGATGACGAAAGCGATGCCGAAGAACATCACCACCATCACCAGCCCGTCGATCAGGTCACCGACCTTCTTGGCGAAACCGACGATGTGGATCTTGACGTTGGGGTTCTGCGCTTCGAACTTGTTGCGGATCTTGTCTTCGAGTTCATGGGAGAACTGGCGGTAGTCCAGCGCCAGCAGCTTGCCCTGATCCTGCGGGTCCGGGTAGGACTCCAGCAGCGGGATGTCGACGATGCTCGATTTGAAGTCGTTGGACACCAGACGCCCGACCTGGCCCGACTTGAGGACGTTGTTGCGCAGCATGTCGAGGCTGTCCGGCGAGCCGTCGTAGCTCTGCGGAATCACTTCACCGCCGGCAAAACCTTCCTCGGTCACTTCGGTCCAGCGTACGCTCGGACTCCACAGCGACTTGAGGCCGGAGCGGTCGACGCCGGAGATGTAGAACACCTCGTCGTTGATCTGCCGCAGCGTCTCCATGTACTCCTTGGAGAAGATGTCGCCGTCCTTGGCTTCCACCGAAATACGCACGGTGTTGCCCAGGTTCGCCAGATCGTTGCGATGCTCCATCATCTTCTCGATGAACGGATGCTTGAGCGGGATCATTTTTTCGAAACTGGTGGACGGCCGGATCAGCGTGGCCTGCCAGAACAGGAAGATGCTGACCACCAGGCAGATCAGGATCACGGCCGGGCGGTTGTTGAAAATCAGACGTTCGAGGAACGTCGCTTTGTCCTGATGATGAGTGCTCAAGGAAGTCATAGCCCCGCCTTCTTATTATTGATTTCGGCGCCGTTGGGCTGCGTGGTGTGCACGCCGCCCTGCCCGGTCAGAATCAGATTGCCGTCGCCGGCCGCAGTGACCGAGGACAGCGAGATGCGGTCCGGGCGGTTGAACACGCTGAAGGTTTCGCCGTTGTCGCTGCTGCTGATCACCGAGCCGCCGTTGCCGACGATCACAATCGAGCCATCCGCGAGCAGCGTGGCGCCGGACAGACCGAACTCCAGCGCACCGCGCGCGGCCTTGAGTTCGACCTGCTGCCAGGTGCTGCCGAAATCGCTGGAGCGGTAGAGGTTGCCGCGCAGGCCGTAGGCCAACAGAGTCTGCGCCTGCGCGGTGCCGATCACGCCGAACAGCGAGCCTTGATACGGGCCCTGGATTTTCTCCCAGGTCTGCCCCCAGTCCGGGGAGCGGAACATGCTGCCCTGCTCGCCGACGATGAACAGCCCGGCGTCCTTGACGGCGGCGATGGCGTTGAGGTGGAACTGATCCTGATTGTCGAGGCGGTCGCTGACGTCTTGCCAGTTCTTGCCGCCGTCTGTGGTTTCCAGCAGCGCACCGTAAGCACCGACCGCAACACCGTGATTAACGTCCTGGAACCAGACGTCGAGCAGCGGTGCTTCGCGCTTGAGGTCTTCGAACTGTTTGCTCCAGGTCAGGCCGCCGTCTTCGCTGGCGAGAATCTGCGCGTCGTGACCGACCGCCCAGCCGTGCTTGTCGTCGACGAAATACACCGCCGTCAGCAGTTGCCGGGTCGGCACCTTGGCCTGGGTCCAGGTCTTGCCCTGGTCATCGGAATAGAGAATGTGCCCGCGATCACCCACCGCCACCAACCGGGTGCCGGCGTGGACTACATCGAGTATCAGGCTTTTGGCGGCTTTGGCCGATTCGGTGGAATACACCCCGTCGGCGGGCGCTTCGGCGGCCAGCACGGGTGCCGACAAGGCAGCACAGCCCAGCAGTGTGAGGGCTGTGGCCAGCAACGCGGTGTTGCGAAACGCCGGCGGGCGGCAACGACTCATAGACCTTCCCCTATTTATTATTGTTAGGCCATTGGGCCTTAGGGCGCCGCAAGGGTGCTCGTGGTGACTGACAGGTCACAAGCATAGCCGTGAAACCCGCAGTCCAGAGCGCCTTGGGAAGCTGGCTCATCCTATCGGGCTTTGGAAACGTCTGACAATCGGCGCCACGTTATCTTTTGTTAACCGAAAGCGGCCCCTGTAACGAATGAATTTCCCTGTGGGAGCGAGCCTGCTCGCGAAGATGCCCTTGCAGTCGCCATCTTCATCGGCTGACCCACCGCATTCGCGAGCAGGCTCGCTCCCACAAGGGTTAATGGTGTTTGGGGGAATTGTGGTGGCAGATGAATACACCGCCATTCGCCGGATGGATCCGGCAAATCTTGCGTGGGGGACTTGCACGATCGGTATTATGGTATACCATCAGACGCACAGACACTCTCAATCCCCCTACGGAGCAGCTCATGAGTTTCGAAATTCGCAAGATCGTCAGCTATGTCGAAGAAACCTTCATCGAAGGCGGCAAGGCCACTGACAAGCCGGTGACCATGGTCGGGCTGGCCGTGGTGATGAAGAACCCGTGGGTCGGCAACGGTTTCGTCGAGGATCTGAAACCGCAGATCCGCGCCAACTGCTCCGACCTCGGCGCCATGATGGTCGAGCGTCTGGTGGGCATCATCGGCGGCGCCGAGAAGATCGAGGCGTACGGCAAAGCGGCAGTGGTCGGCGCCGACGGTGAGATCGAACACGCCTCGGCGGTGATCCATACCCTGCGCTTCGGTAATCACTACCGCGAGGCGGTCAAGGCCAAGAGCTACCTGAGCTTCACCAACAAGCGCGGCGGCCCGGGCACTTCGATTCAGATCCCGATGATGCACAAGGACGACGAAGGCCAGCGCTCGCACTACATCACTCTGGAAATGCAGATCGAAGACGCGCCGCGTGCCGACGAAATCGTCGTGGTGCTCGGGTGCGCCGACGGTGGCCGCCTGCACCCGCGCATCGGCAACCGCTACATCGATCTGGAAGAACTGGCCGCCGAAAAAGCCCAGTAATCACAATAAAAAGGCATTGCAGGAGCGCTCCATGATTCGGCTCACCGCTGAACTCACCCCGGCTGGCACCAGTTACCTGGCGACCGGCCAAGGCCAGCCCGTGGTCTTGATCCACGGCGTGGGCCTGAACAAAGAAATGTGGGGCGGCCAGATCGTTGGCCTGTCTGCCCAATACCAGGTGATCGCCTACGACATGCTCGGCCACGGCGCCAGCCCGCGCCCGGCCAGCGGCACCGGCCTGCTCGGTTATGCCGATCAGTTGCTGGAGCTGCTCGATCACCTGAATCTGCCTCAGGCTGCGGTGATCGGTTTCTCCATGGGCGGACTGGTGGCACGGGCGTTTGCCCTGCACTACCCGGAGCGCCTGCAAAGCCTGGTTGTGCTTAACAGCGTGTTCAACCGCAGTGAAGAACAGCGCGCCGGGGTCATCGCTCGTACCGCGCAGGCGGCTGAACACGGCCCGGATGCCAACGCCGAAGCGGCGCTGTCGCGCTGGTTCAGCCGTGAATATCAGGCGGCCAACCCGGCGCAGATCGCAGCCATTCGTCAGACCCTGGCCGGCAACGATCCGCAGGGTTACCTGACCACTTATGAACTGTTCGCCACTCAGGACATGTACCGCGCCGACGACCTCGGCAGTATCCATGCGCCGACGCTGATCGCCACCGGCGAACTCGACCCCGGTTCCACCCCGGAAATGGCCGAGCAACTGGCCCGACGCATCCCCGGCGCGAAGGTTGCGGTGCTGCCCGAGCAACGGCATATGATGCCGGTAGAGTCGCCGCGGCTGGTCAACCAGACGCTGCTGGAATTCCTCGAATACGCACACTCCCGACAAAACCCTATAAAGGGGATCGTTGCATGACACTCGCACGCTTCCAGATGTGCATCGGCGGAGAATGGGTCGACGCCCTCTCCGGCAAGACTTTCACAAGCCTCAACCCGGCCAGCGCTCAGGCCTGGGCCGAGTTGCCTGACGCCGATGAAGCCGACGTCGAACGCGCCGTGCAAGCGGCGCAGACTGCCTTCGACAGCCCGGCTTGGCGCGGCCTCACCGCCACCGCACGCGGCAAGCTGCTGCGGCGTCTCGGTGACCTGATCGCGGAAAACAAGGAACAACTGGCGCAGCTGGAAAGCCGCGACAACGGCAAACTGATCCGCGAAACCCGGGGTCAGGTCGGCTATCTGCCGGAGTTCTTCCACTACACCGCAGGCCTGGCCGACAAGCTCGAAGGCGGCACCCTGCCGCTGGACAAGCCCGACCTGTTTGCCTACACCGTGCACGAAGCGATGGGTGTGGTTGCCGCGATCATTCCGTGGAACAGCCCGCTGTACCTGACCGCGATCAAACTGGCCCCGGCCCTCGCCGCCGGCAACACCATCGTGATCAAACCGTCCGAGCACGCCTCGGCGACCATCCTTGAGCTGGCACGCCTGGCCCTCGAAGCCGGGATTCCGCCGGGTGTGGTCAACGTCGTCACCGGTTACGGCCCGAGCACCGGCGCCGCCCTCACCCGTCATCCGCTGATCCGCAAGATCGCCTTCACCGGCGGCGCGGCCACGGCCCGGCATGTGGTGCGCAGCAGCGCCGAAAACTTCGCCAAGCTGTCGCTGGAACTCGGCGGCAAGTCGCCGAACATCATCTTCGCCGACGCCGACCTGGACAGCGCGATCAATGGCGCCATCGCCGGGATCTACGCCGCCTCCGGCCAGAGCTGCGTGTCCGGCTCACGTTTGCTGGTACAGGACGAAATCTACGACGAGTTCGTCAACCGCCTGGTCGAACGCGCCCAGCGCATCCGCATCGGCAACCCGCAGGAAGATCACAGCGAAATGGGCCCGATGGCTACTGCGCAGCAATTGGCGGTGGTCGAAGGTCTGGTGGCTGATGCCCTTGCTGAAGGCGCGCGGTTGCGCACCGGCGGCAAGCGCCCCACAGATCTGGGTGACGGCTGGTTCTACGAGCCGACGCTGTTCGAGTGCGACCGCAACTCGATGAAGATCATGCAGGAAGAAGTTTTCGGCCCGGTGGCATCGGTGATTCGCTTCAAAGACGAAGCCGAGGCGCTGGCAATCGCCAACGACTCGCAGTTCGGCCTCGCCGCCGGCATCTGGACCCGCGATCTGGGCCGCGCCCATCGTCTGGCGCGGGATGTGCGTTCGGGAATCATCTGGGTCAATACCTACCGTGCGGTGTCGGCGATGGCGCCGATCGGCGGTTTCAAGAACAGTGGCTATGGACGCGAAAGCGGCATCGATTCGGTGCTGGCCTACACCGAACTGAAAACGGTGTGGATCAATCTCTCTCAGGCGCCGATGCCTGATCCGTTTGTGATGCGCTAGGAGTCCTGCGACATGATCGAACCCGGCATTTACAAAGACGTCATGAGCTCATTCCCGTCCGGGGTCACGGTGGTCACCACTCTCGACCCGGACGGCGCCATCGTCGGCATCACCGCCAGCGCCTTCAGCGCGCTGTCGATTGATCCGGCGCTGGTGCTGTTCTGCCCCAACTACGCTTCCGACACCTACCCGGTGCTGCGCGACAGCAAGAAATTCGCGATCCATTTGCTGTCCGCCGACCAGACCGCCGAGGCCTACGCCTTCGCCGGTAAAGGCAAGGACAAGGCCAAGCACATCGAGTGGCATTTGAGCGAACTCGGTAACCCGATCCTCGCCAAGGCCACGGCAATCATCGAGTGCGAGTTGTGGCGTGAATACGACGGTGGTGATCACGCGATCATTGTCGGCGCGGTGAAGAACCTGATCCTGCCCGAACAACCGGTGACGCCGATGATTTATCACAAAGGCAAGCTCGGGCCGCTGCCAACCCTTGCTTGAAAGAACAATGCAAAACCCTGTGGGAGCTGGCTTGCCAGCGATGACGTCGGAACATTCAACATCAATGCTGACTGAACCACCGCTATCGCTGGCAAGCCAGCTCCCACAGGGATTGAGGTGAGCCGAAGAATATGAGTAACAAAAAGTACGAAAAAGGCCTGAAAATCCGCACCCAGGTGCTGGGCGAAGCCTATGTGCAGCGCTCCATCGACAACGCCGACGACTTCACCCGCCCACTGCAGGAAATGGTCACCGAATACTGCTGGGGCCATGTCTGGGGCCGTGAGGGTTTGTCGCTCAAGGAGCGCAGCATGATCAACCTGGCGATGATCTCGGCGCTCAACCGCCCGCACGAACTCAAGCTGCATGTGCGCGGCGCCTTGCGTAACGGCCTGAGTCGTGAGCAAATACGCGAAATTCTGCTTCAGGTCGGTATTTATTGCGGCGTCCCGGCAGCCGTGGACAGTTTCCGGCTCGCCCGTGAAGCCTTCGCCGAAGCCGACGCCGAGGCCTCCAGTTAACCCCTCGGCTGTTTAGATGCCCGTCTGGCATGGACAGCCAACTTCAAGAGCGGACCCCATGAAACGCCAGCCACTCGACGACAGCTTCAAGGTCAATCGCAACCCCGTTACCCTGCGCGAAATCGTGCTGGATAAACTGCGCAGCGCGATCATGAATTTCCAGCTCATGCCCGGTGATCGTCTGGTCGAGCGCGATCTGTGCGATCGCCTCGGTGTCAGCCGCACGTCGGTGCGCGAAGCCTTGCGTCACCTGGAGTCCGAAGGTCTGGTCGAGTTCGCCGATGCCAAAGGCCCACGGGTGGCGATCATCACCCTCGCCGATGCAGTCGACATCTACGAGCTGCGCTGCGTGCTCGAAGGTCTGATCGTCCAGCTGTTCACCCTGCGTGCCAAGGCCAAGGACATCAAGGCCCTGGAAAAAGCCCTCGACGAGAACCGCAAGGCGCTCAAGGACGGCGAGCTGCAACAGGTGATCGACTCGGTACAGGGCTTCTACGACGTGCTGCTCGAAGGCTCGGGCAACCACGTTGCGGCCACTCAATTGCGCCAGTTGCAGGCGCGCATCAGCTACCTGCGGGCGACCTCGGTGTCCCAGGAAAACCGTCGCGGCGCGAGTAACCACGAGATGGAAAAAATGGTCGAGGCGATCAAGAGCGGCGATCCGCTGGCGGCGCATCAGGCCTGTGTCGATCACGTGCGCGCCGCTGCGGCCGTGGCCCTCGACTACCTCAAGCGCAAACAGGAAGAGACTGGCGCCACGCCGAACATCACCCTGCCCATCGCGCTGAAAGAACCGCGCATAGGTCACTGACATGTTCAGCCCGAGCTTTTGCCCGAAATGCGGTGGCCCTGACCTCGGTCAGCAGGTACCGCCGGGCGATACGCACGAGCGCCTTATATGCCGCGGCTGCGGCTATATCCACTACGTCAATCCGAAAATCATCGCCGGCTGCATTATCGAGCAGGACGGCAAATATCTCTTGTGCCAACGGGCGATCCCCCCGCGCCCGGGCACCTGGACGCTGCCGGCCGGCTTCATGGAAAGCGGCGAGACCACCGAGCAGGCGGCGCTGCGCGAAGTCTGGGAAGAAAGCGGCGTGCGCGCGGAAATAGTCTCGCCGTATTCGATTTTCAGCGTGCCGAAGATCAGCGAGGTGTACATCATCTTCCGCGCGATCGCGCTGGAGATCACCGGGCAGTACGGCCCGGAAACCCTCGACTACAAATTCTTCGCCCCTGAGGACATTCCGTGGGAGCAGATCTATTACCCGGCGATCCGGCAGATTCTTGAGCGTTACATCGAGGAGCGTCAGGCCGGGGTGTATGGGATCTACATGGGCAATGATGACAGCGGGAAGATCCACTTTATCCGCTGATCACCACCTATCCCCCTGTGGGAGCGAGCCTGCTCGCGAAGGCGTCGGGTCAGTCGATACAAATGTTGAATGAACGACCGCTTTCGCGAGCAGGCTCGCTCCCACAGTGTTTAGCGGTGTTGCTTAAAGTGGTGCGATGCCTTCTACGATGACGATCTCCGCCCTCGCCCATTCCTCGCGATAACGTTTCGCCTCCTGATACGCCGCCGAGTGGTAGCACGCCAGCGCTTGCTCGTAGCTCTCGAATTCGATCACCACGCTACGCTGAGGAGTAGCCCTGCCCTCCAGCGCTTCGCTGCGTCCGCCCCGGGCCAGAAATTTCGCGCCGAACGCGGCGAAGGCTGCCGGTGCGCGCTGGGTGTATTGGCTGTAGTGCTCGGCATCGTCGACATCCACGTGGGCAATCCAGTACGCCTTCATAGTGACCTCTTTGTTGATTTTGTATTATGGTATACCAATATATTTCCAACAAACCCTGAGAGTCCAGCATGGCCTTCAACAGCATCGAAGAAATCCTCGAAGATTATCGCCTCGGCAAAATGGTCCTGCTGGTCGATGACGAAGATCGGGAAAACGAAGGCGACCTGCTGCTGGCCGCCGATTGTTGCACGCCCGAAGCGATCAGCTTCATGGCCCGTGAAGCACGCGGGCTGATTTGCCTGACACTGACCGACGAGCACTGCCAGCGCCTGGGCCTTGAGCAAATGGTGCCGAGCAACGGCAGCGTGTTCAGTACCGCGTTTACCGTGTCGATTGAAGCGGCGGTCGGGGTTACCACTGGCATTTCTGCAGCTGACCGCGCACGCACGGTCGCGGCCGCTGTGGCCAAAGACGCCCGCGCCGAAGACTTGGTGCAGCCTGGGCACATCTTCCCGCTGCGCGCCAAGGAAGGCGGCGTGCTGACCCGCGCCGGCCACACCGAAGCCGGCTGCGACCTCGCCCGCCTCGCCGGTTTCACCCCGGCCTCGGTGATCGTCGAGGTGATGAACGATGACGGCACCATGGCCCGCCGCCCGGATCTGGAAGTGTTCGCGCGCAAGCACGGAATCAAGATCGGCACCATCGCTGACCTGATTCATTATCGCCTGAGCACCGAGCACACCATCGAACGCATCGGCGAACGTGAGCTGCCGACGGTGCATGGCACGTTCCGTCTGATCACTTTCGAAGACCGCATCGAGGGTGGCGTGCACATGGCGATGGTGATGGGCGATCTGCGTCGCGAAGAGCCGACGTTGGTGCGCGTGCATGTGATCGATCCGCTGCGGGATCTGGTCGGCGCTGAGTACAGCGGGCCGAGCAACTGGACGTTGTGGGCGGCGCTGCAACGGGTCGCGGCGGAAGGTAATGGGGTTGTGGTGGTGTTGGCCAATCATGAATCGTCGCAGGCGCTGCTCGAGCGCGTGCCGCAACTGACCCAGCCGCCACGGCAGTTCAGCCGCTCGCAATCACGGATTTATTCGGAGGTGGGCACCGGGGCGCAGATTCTGCAGAACCTGGGGGTGGGCAAGCTGCGGCATCTTGGGCCGCCGCTGAAGTATGCGGGGCTGACCGGGTATGACCTGGAAGTGGTCGAGAGCATTCCCTTCAGCGAATAATCCACGCCAACCACAATTCCAACTGTAGGAGTGAGCCTGCTCGCGATAGCGGTGGATCAGCCAACATCATCGCAGAACGTCACACCGCTTTCGCGAGCAGGCTCACTCCTACAGGGTTTTGCATTTCAATTTAATTCCCTCGAGCTCACAAAAAGCCCATCCGCCAGATAACCGGTAAGGCAAAGTGCTTGCACAAAGTTTGGAATACCATAATATGATATTCCATAGACCGGGCGACCTGAAAAACCGTCCGGCTACTGCTCCCGACAGGCGGGCAACAACGCAAGCCCGCTCAAAAACACAACAATGAGGGCGTAAAAATGGTGTTGAACAAAGCTGCAACCGCAATCCTTTTTGCGGGACTGCTGAGCGTGACCGGCCAGGCTGCAATGGCCGCCGAAAGCGTGAACTTCGTCAGCTGGGGCGGTAGCACCCAGGATGCGCAGAAACAGGCCTGGGCCGATCCGTTCAGCAAGGCCAGCGGCATCACCGTGGTGCAGGACGGCCCGACCGACTACGGCAAACTCAAGGCCATGGTCGAAAGCGGCAACGTGCAATGGGACGTGGTCGATGTCGAAGCCGACTTTGCCCTGCGCGCCGCCGCTGAAGGCCTGCTTGAACCCCTCGATTTCAAAGTCATCCAGCGCGACAAGATCGACCCGCGTTTCGTCAGCGATTACGGTGTCGGCTCGTTCTTCTTCTCCTTCGTCCTCGGCTACAACGAAGGCAAGCTCGGCGCGGCCAAGCCGCAAGACTGGACCGCGCTGTTCGACACCAAGACCTACCCCGGCAAACGCGCCCTGTACAAATGGCCAAGCCCCGGCGTGCTCGAACTGGCGCTGCTGGCCGACGGCGTGCCGGCCGACAAGCTCTACCCGCTTGACCTTGATCGCGCCTTCAAGAAACTCGACACCATCAAGAAAGACATCGTCTGGTGGGGCGGCGGCGCGCAGTCGCAGCAACTGCTGGCCTCCGGTGAAGCGAGCATGGGCCAGTTCTGGAACGGCCGGATTCACGCGCTGCAGGAAGACGGCGCACCCGTCGGTGTGAGCTGGAAACAGAACCTGGTCATGGCCGACATTCTGGTGATTCCAAAGGGTTCGAAAAACAAGGACGCGGCGATGAAGTTTCTGGCCAACGCCAGCAGTGCCAAAGGCCAGGCCGACTTCTCCAACCTGACCGCCTACGCCCCGGTCAACGTCGACAGCGTGGCGCGCCTGGACTCGGTGCTGGCCCCGAACCTGCCGACGGCTTACGCCAAGGATCAGATCACTCTTGATTTCGCGTACTGGGCCAAGAACGGTCAAGCCATCGCGACACGGTGGAACGAATGGCTGGTCAAATGAAAATGGCGGCTGCTGCGCCTCGTCCTGCAACGGTGACCGGGAGCGCCACCGGCGCTGCCGGCTCGACCCACACCTTCAGACAACGCTGGAAAGGTGCCGGCAACCTGGTCCCGGCACTGCTGTTCCTCGGCCTGTTCTTTCTCGCGCCGTTGATTGGCCTGCTGTTGCGCGGCGTGCTCGAACCGACCCCGGGCCTTGGCAACTATGAACAACTGTTCGCCAACTCGGCGTATGCGCGGGTGCTGCTCAACACCTTCTCGGTGGCCGGGCTGGTGACGATTTTCAGCCTGTTGCTGGGCTTTCCGCTGGCTTGGGCGATCACGTTGGTGCCGCGCGGCTGGGGCCGCTGGATCCTCAATATCGTGCTGCTATCGATGTGGACCAGCCTGCTCGCCCGCACCTATTCGTGGCTGGTGTTGCTGCAAGCCTCGGGCGTGATCAACAAGGCGCTGATGGCGCTGGGGATCATCGATCAGCCGCTGGAAATGGTGCACAACCTGACCGGCGTGGTGATCGGCATGAGCTACATCATGATCCCGTTCATCGTGCTGCCGTTGCAGGCGACCATGCAGGCCATCGACCCGATGATCCTGCAGGCCGGCTCGATCTGCGGCGCCAGCCCGTGGACCAACTTCTTCCGGGTGTTCCTGCCGCTGTGCCGGCCGGGTCTGGCGTCCGGCGGGTTGATGGTGTTCGTGATGTCGCTCGGTTACTACGTCACCCCGGCGCTGCTCGGCGGGGCGCAGAACATGATGCTGCCGGAGTTCATCATTCAGCAGGTGCAATCGTTCCTCAATTGGGGCCTGGCCAGTGCCGGCGCTGCGTTGCTGATCGCGATCACGCTGGTGCTGTTCTACTTCTACCTGAAGCTTCAGCCGGAATCCCCGGTTGGCGCCAGCAACACGAGGTAAGCCGAGATGCTCCTGACTCCCAATGCCATGAGCCGGCGGATGCGTTTCGGCTTGTATGCAACCACCGGACTGATCGGTTTGTTCCTGCTGTTGCCGATCGTGTTCATCGTCCTGCTGTCGTTCGGCTCGTCGCAGTGGCTGGTGTTCCCACCGCCGGGCTGGACGCTGAAATGGTACGGCCAGTTCTTCTCCAACGCCGACTGGATGAACGCTGCGGCGGCCAGCCTCAAGGTTGCCGTGCTGACTACGATCTGCGCCGTGGCCCTCGGTCTGCCAACCGCGTTTGCGCTGGTGCGCGGGCGCTTTCCCGGTCGGGAAATGCTCTACGGTCTGTTCACCCTGCCGATGATCGTGCCGCTGGTGATCATCGCGGTGGCGGTGTACGCGCTGTTTCTCAAACTCGGTTACACCGGGACCATGTTTGCCTTCGTGGTCAGCCATGTGATCGTCGCGCTGCCGTTCACCATCATCTCGATCATCAACTCGCTGAAGCTGTTCGATCAGTCGATTGAAGACGCGGCGGTGATCTGCGGTGCCTCACGCCTGCAAGCGGTGTTCAAGGTGACGTTCCCGGCGATCCGTCCGGGCATGGTCGCCGGCGCCCTCTTCGCCTTTCTGGTTTCGTGGGACGAAGTAGTGCTCAGCGTGATGATGGCTAGCCCGACCCTGCAAACTCTTCCCGTGAAAATGTGGACCACCCTGCGCCAGGACCTGACCCCGGTGATCGCCGTCGCTTCGACGCTGCTGATCGGCCTGTCGGTATTGGTCATGGTGATCGCCGCCGCGCTGCGCCGGCGCAACGAAATCCGCGCCTGAGCGCCCAGGAGTACGACATGAGTGCCGTGATCAAAGACGCATCCCAGCAGAACGACAAACCCCTGGTCAGCCTGCGCAATCTGAACAAGCACTACGGCGACTTTGCCGCCGTCGACAACATCTCGCTGGACATCAAGGACGGCGAGTTCCTGACCTTCCTCGGCTCCAGCGGCTCGGGCAAAAGCACCACGCTGTCGATGCTCGCCGGGTTCGAAACCCCGAGCAGCGGCGAGATCCTGGTCAACGGTCAGTCGCTGGTCAACGTGCCGCCGCACAAGCGCGACATCGGCATGGTGTTCCAGCGTTATTCGCTGTTCCCGCATCTGTCGGTGCGCGACAACATCGCCTTTCCGCTGGCGATCCGCAAACTCGACGCCGCCGAACGTGACAAGCGTGTCGATGCGATGTTGAAACTGGTGCAGCTCGAACAATTCGCCCATCGCCGCCCTTCGCAACTCTCTGGCGGGCAACAGCAACGCGTCGCCATCGCCCGGGCGCTGGTCTACGAGCCACGCATTCTGCTGATGGACGAACCGCTCGGTGCGCTGGATAAAAAACTGCGTGAAGACTTGCAGGATGAACTGCGCCAGCTGCATCGGCGCCTGGGCATCACCATCGTCTACGTCACCCACGATCAGGAAGAAGCGATGCGCTTGTCGCAGCGCATCGCGATTTTCAGTCACGGCAAGATTGTTGGTCTGGGCAGCGGTTATGACCTGTATCAGAATCCGCCGAATGCGTTTGTCGCGTCATTCCTCGGCAACTCGAACTTCCTCAAGCTCAAGGCCCAGGGCAACGCGGCGGCGAGTTTCGAGGGGCAGTCGTTGTCGATTCGCCTGACTGCTGGCTTGCATACCGATCAGGATGTGCTGCTGATGGTGCGGCCGGAAAAAGCTGTGGCGCTGAGCGTGCAGCAGGCGAGCGAGGAGCCGCTGGCAGCGGGTTGGAATGAGGTGTCGGCCAAGGTCGTGGAGGTGCTGTTTCTTGGCGAAAGCCAGACGTGCAGCGTGGTGACGTCGGGCGGTACTTCGATGACGGTGAAAGCGCTGTCGGCGGCGGGCATGCCGCTCAAGGCTGGCGATCCGGTGCGAGTGCGCTGGGCCACGGCGGATGCCTGCGTCTACACCGAATGGGCTGAAAGCGACCTCAACAAAGCGGCCGGTTCTCACTGATAGCGTGTCGTCTGTGGGAGTCCCCCCCTCACCCCAGCCCTCTCCCCCAAGGGGGCGAGGGGGAAAGGGAGCCGATCACCATGATGGTCAAGACCTGAGTTCGACCCGATATTTCAGGTCGGCGTAACTCGTCCAGACAATCCAGTCAGTCCCCTCTCCCTCCGGGAGAGGGCTAGGGTGAGGGAAGCTGTCAGCACGGTCTCAGGGAATAGCGCGGTAGCCTTCAATCTGATCCGGCCACGCCGTGAGAATTTCGAAGCCGGTTTCGGTCACCGCGACCATATGCTCCCACTGCGCCGACAGCGAGCCATCCTTGGTCAGCACGGTCCAGCCATCCGGCATGTTCTTCACATGACGCTTGCCGGCATTGAGCATCGGCTCGACGGTGAAGATCATCCCCGCCTTGAGCTTCATGCCCTGATTGGGGAAACCGTAATGCAGGATCTGCGGTTCATCGTGATACACCTTGCCAATGCCATGCCCGCAATACTCGCGCACCACGCTGAAACCTTCGCTCTCCGCCAGGCTCTGGATCGCATGACCGATGTCGCCCAGTGTCGCGCCCGGACGCACCCTGCGAATGCCGGCGCACATGGCGTCGTAGGTGGTTTTGATCAGGTGCTGCGCCTCAGGCGTCGCCTCGCCGACCACGTACATGCGGCTGGTGTCGCCGAACCAGCCATCCTTGATTACCGCGATGTCGAGGTTGACGATGTCGCCATCCTTCAGCGGCGTGCCCGACGGGATGCCGTGGCACACCACATCGTTGACCGAGGCGCAGACGGTTTTCGGGAAACCGTGATAACCGACGTTGGCCGGAATCGCTTTTTGCACGTTGACGATGTAGTCGTTGCACAGGCGATCCAGCTCATCGGTGGTCACCCCGGCCTTCACATGCGGTACCAGCATTGCCAGCACTTCGGCGGCGAGTTTGCCCGCCGCGCGCGACTTCGCGATTTCCGCAGGGGTGTTGATCTTGATCTGATTTCTCATGCGCTGACGGCTTCCTGAGTCAGTTGATGCAGATCCAGCCCGCCGTTCTGTTCGGCGCGGATCAGCAAGCGGCAAATGGCGCTGTGGTCGAGGTTGGGGTGCAGCTCGGCGAGCATGCCGATGCGCATCCAGTGCTCGGCCTGCGCGTTGATCGAGCGGCTGAGCGCGGTGCTGGAGATGCGCAGGTTCTCATGCATGTCTTCTGAAATTTTTACGATGCCCATATCCGAATCCGATACGAAGTGTATATGGATCGTATATTAGCCAAGGGACGCCCACGATTGCAAACCTTGCGCACGGCTTGCCAAATCGCGGGCAAAAAAAAAGCTGCCCAAAGAGGCAGCAAAAACTTTAAGAACACGCGATGTATTGGGGTCAGGATAGTCGCCGGATAATGACAGTGTCATGACAGCCGCGAATTCACTGAACCGCCCCTGCCCCGTCATCAGGATGTCATCAAGCGCACCGCAGAATCCTCGCAAACCGTCTTGAGCCTTCGACGGATGTTTCGCAGGGATTCCCATGAAAGAAGACGCCTCGCTGTTTGCCGCCATCGACCTGGGCTCGAATGCGTTTCGCCTGATGATCGGCCAGTCGGTTCGCAGTCGAAAAGGCTTCATGATTCAGGAGGTCAAAACCCTGCGTGAACCGGTGCGGCTGGCCGAGGGCTTCGACGGCGGTGCGCTGGACGAAATGGCGCTGGATCGGGGCTGGCAGGCGCTGGCGCGGTTCGGCAAGAAACTGCGCGGATTCGAGGCCGGCAAGGTGCGGGCCGTGGCGACCAGCGCAGTACGCGAGGCTGACAATGCGCAGTTGTTTCTGCACAGTGCCGAACGCCATCTCGGGTTTCGCATCGACGTCATTTCGGGCCATGAAGAGGCGCAACTGGTGTATGCCGGCGTCGCCCACTCCCTACCGGGGGCGGAGGACATGCGGCTGGTGGTCGACATTGGCGGTGGTTCCACCGAGCTGATTCTCGGCCAGGGGTCGCAACCGCTGCTCACCGAAAGCATCGCCATTGGCAGCGGTAGCATGGGCGCACGCTATTTCCCCGACGGGCGCATTGCTCCCGGCGCACTGCAAGAAGCCGAGCGCGTGGCGATCCTGCAATTCGAAAAAGTCGCCCGCCGCTATCGCGCGCAGGGCTGGCAGCAGACTATTGGTTCCTCCGGCACGGCGCGGATGCTGGCGAAGGTGCTTAAAGCCAATCGCTTGAACGATTTCGGTCAGGACGGCATTACCTATGGCGGGTTATTGCGCCTGTCGCTGTTGCTGCTGAAGGTGAAGAACGTTCAACAACTGAAGCTCGCCGGTCTGCAACCGCATCGCCAGAGCATCCTCCCGGGAGGGCTGGTGCTGATGCTGGCGGCGTTCAAGGTATTCGGCATTTCGCAGATGGCGCCGTCGGAACCGGGGCTGCGCCTCGGTGTGTTGCATGGTTTGATGAGCCGTCACTGACCGATCACTGAACCCATTGTGGGAGCGGGCTTGCTCGCGAAGGCGGAGTGTCAGTCGAAAATTATTTAGCTGACACTCCGCCTTCGCGAGCAAGCCCGCTCCCACAAGGTTTTTGGGTTGTCTTCTCAGGCCAATTCGTTGCGCAACTGGCGGGCAGCGTTGACCATGTGTACCAGCGCCGCCTCAGTCTCCGGCCAGCCACGAGTTTTCAGACCGCAATCCGGGTTGACCCACAACCGCTCGGCCGGAACTCGCTGCGCTGCCTTGCGCAGCAGATTGGCCATTTCCGAAGCATCCGGCACCCGCGGCGAGTGAATGTCGTAGACGCCCGGGCCGATCTCGTTCGGGTAATCGAAGGCCTCGAACGCCTCCAGCAGTTCCATGTCCGAGCGCGAGGTTTCGATGGTGATCACATCGGCGTCCATGGCGGCGATGGACTCGATCACATCATTGAATTCGCTGTAGCACATGTGCGTGTGGATCTGCGTTTCGTCGCGTACACCGGAGGCACACAGGCGGAACGCTTCGGTGGCCCAATCCAGATAGTGCTGCCATTGCGCGCGGCGCAGCGGCAAACCTTCGCGGAACGCGGCTTCATCGATCTGCACGATCCTGATTCCGGCGGCTTCCAGGTCCACCACTTCGTCACGGAGCGCCAGCGCCAGTTGCCGCGCCTGCACTTCACGGGACACGTCTTCGCGCGGGAACGACCACATCAGCATGGTCACAGGTCCCGTCAGCATGCCTTTCATGACCTTGCCGGTCAGGCCCTGGGCGTAGCGGATCCAGTCCACGGTCATGGCTTGCGGACGGCTCAAATCACCGAAGATCACCGCCGGTTTGACGCAACGCGAACCATAGCTTTGCACCCAGCCAAAACGGGTAAACGCGTAGCCGTCGAGTTGCTCGGCGAAGTACTCGACCATGTCGTTGCGCTCGGCTTCACCGTGCACCAGCACGTCGAGGCCCAACTGCTCCTGAATTTGCACGGCGTGGCGGATCTCGCTGTACATGGCTTCGGTGTATTCGGCTTCGCTCAGTTTGCCTTGCTTGAACGACTGACGCGCCAGGCGGATCGACGCAGTTTGCGGAAACGAACCGATAGTGGTGGTCGGGAACAGTGGCAAATCGAGGCCGGCGCGCTGCTTGGCGATGCGCTGGGTAAACGGCGATTGGCGCTGGCTATCCTGCGCAGTAATGGCCGCCACACGGGCCTGCACTGCCGGTTTGTGAATACGAGGCGAGGCGGCGCGGCTGGTCTGTACCGAGCGACTTTGGGCCAAGGCGCGCAGCACTTTCGGCGCTTCCGGCTCGTTGACCGCCTGCGCCAGCACGGCGACTTCTTCGCACTTCTGCACGGCAAACGCCAGCCAACTTTTCAGCTCGGCATCGAGCTGGTCTTCGCGGCCCAGATCCACCGGACTGTGCAACAGCGAGCACGATGGCGCGACCCACAGGCGATCACCCAGGCGCTCATGTGCATGCTGCAAAGTCGCCAGCGCATTTTCCAGATCGCAGCGCCAGACGTTGCGGCCGTTGACCACACCCAGCGACAGCACCTTGTAGGCCGGCAGGCGATCAAGGATGGTCGGGTACTGTTCCGCTGCGCGCACCAGGTCGATGTGCAAACCGTCGACCGGCAGGTTGGCGGCCAGACCGAGGTTCTCTTCCAGACCACCGAAGTAAGTGGCGAGCAGTTTCTTCAGCGGATCACGCTGGATCTGGTTGTACGCACGCTCGAAAGCATTCTTCCACTCCTGCGGCAAGTCGAGCACCAGAATCGGCTCGTCGATCTGCACCCATTCCACACCAAGGGCGGCGAGGCGCGCAAAGATCTGTCCGTACAGCGGCAGCAGGCGATCAAGCAATTCCAGCTTGTCGAACTCGGCACCTTTGGCCTTGCCCAGCCACAGATAAGTCAGGGGGCCGATGATCACCGGTTTGACGTTATGCCCCAGTGCGCGGGCTTCTTCGACTTCTTCGAACAACTGTTCCCAGCCGAGCTGGAACTGCTGATCAACGCTGAATTCCGGGACCAGGTAGTGGTAGTTGGTGTCGAACCACTTGGTCATTTCCTGCGCATGCGCACCGCCACAGCAACTGTCGCTGACGCCACGGGCCATGCTGAACAGGGTCTGCAGGCTGGCTTTGCCGTCATGTGGACGGAAACGCTCGGGAATCACGCCGAACATTAGCGAGTGGGTCAGCACCTGGTCGTACCAGGCGAAATCGCCCACCGGCAGCAGCTCGATGCCGGCGTTCTTCTGCAAGTCCCAGTGGGCCTTGCGTAATTCACGACCCACTTCACGCAGGCCGGCCTCGTTCAGTTCTCCTTTCCAGAACGCCTCTTGCGCTTTTTTCAATTCGCGGTCGCGACCAATGCGCGGAAATCCGAGGGAATGGGCCAGTGCCATGACAAACAACTCCAATGTCTTGTTGATGGCGGCCATTGTCAGGATCAGCCTCTAGTGAGACAAACTCATTTTAATCTTGATGATCACAAGTTTCCCTCATAATCAGTTGTCGGCCGTATGCCCGCTGAAAACACGATTCGCCCTGCAGGATATTCCTACGCAGATCAAGCTGTGAGGGGCGCTGGCGACGCCCTTTCAATACTCGATGGCGCCTTGATGTAAACCCTCTGAAACCGGGCGCTTGCAGGCTGCGATTCTGTTCTATGGTTAGATCGAAATGGCTGGCGCAGCGGCGGGTTAAAGGTTGCGACGGATCATGTCTAAGCCTATGTTGCACGCGAGCTTTTCCCCGCGAATGGAACGCGATCAACACCACTACAAGAGGTGAAGAAATGTCAAAGGATTCACGCCCTGCCGTACTTGGGCTGATCGGCAATACGCCGCTGGTACAGGTTACCCGCTTCGATACCGGCCTCTGCACACTGTTTCTCAAACTGGAATCACAAAACCCCGGCGGCTCGATCAAGGATCGCATCGGTCTGGCGATGATCGATGCCGCTGAACGCGACGGGCGCCTGCAACCAGGTGGCACCATCGTCGAGGCCACCGCCGGCAACACCGGCCTGGGTCTGGCGCTGGTCGGCCGGGCCAAAGGCTACCGCGTGGTGCTGGTAGTCCCGGACAAGATGTCCACCGAGAAAGTCCTGCACTTGAAAGCCATGGGTGCCGAAGTGCACATCACCCGCTCGGACGTCGGCAAGGGCCACCCCGAGTATTACCAGGACGTGGCCGCACGCCTGGCGAAAGACATTCCCGGCGCGTTCTTCGCCGACCAGTTCAACAACCCCGCCAACCCGCTGGCCCACGAATGCAGCACCGCGCCGGAGATCTGGGCGCAGACCGAGCATGATCTGGATGCGATCGTGGTTGGCGTCGGTTCCGCCGGCACCCTGACCGGGCTGAGCCGCTTCTTCAAACGGGTACAACCGGATCTGGAAATGGTCCTCGCCGACCCGGTCGGTTCGGTGATGGCTCAGTACAGC
This sequence comes from Pseudomonas sp. lyk4-TYG-107, assembly GCF_030209055.1. Lineage (NCBI taxonomy): Bacteria > Pseudomonadati > Pseudomonadota > Gammaproteobacteria > Pseudomonadales > Pseudomonadaceae > Pseudomonas > Pseudomonas sp. lyk4-TYG-107. The sequence continues at coordinate 140,225 of NZ_JARVST010000012.1, read as the reverse complement.
CGCGACGGCACGATGCCAACGCCCGGTTCATGGGCGGTGGAAGGCATCGGCGAAGATTTCATTCCGTCGATCACCGACCTCACCAGCGTGCGCCACGCCTACTCGATCAGCGACGAAGAAAGCTTCGATCACGCCCGCCAGTTGCTGCGCGCCGAAGGCATTCTCGGTGGCTCGTCGACCGGCACCCTGCTCGCCGCCGCGCTGCGTTATTGCCGCGAACAGACCGAGCCGAAACGCGTGGTCAGCTTCGTCTGCGACACCGGCACGCGCTATCTGTCGAAGGTCTACAACGACCAGTGGATGACCGATCAGGGCCTGTTGCAGCGCAAACGCTATGGCGATCTGCGTGATCTGATCGCCCGCCGTTTCGAAGATGGCCGCGTGATCAGCGTCGGTCCCGACGACACCCTGCTGACCGCGTTCCAGCGCATGCGTCTGGCGGATGTTTCGCAGCTGCCGGTGCTGGTGGAAGGCAAACAACTGGTCGGCGTGATTGACGAATCGGACATTCTGCTGCCGGTGCACGAAGACGCTGCGCGCTTCAGTCAATCGGTGTCCAGCGTGATGACCGGCAAACTACAAACCCTCGCCCCCGGTGCCAACCTCGCCGAGCTGGAAGCGGTGCTCAGTCGCGGCCTCGTCGCGATCATCGCCGACGCGTCGGGCTTCCACGGCCTGATTACCCGCACCGACATGCTCAACCAATTACGGAGATCCCTCGCATGAGTCAGCACGACGATAAATCCCAAGGCTTCGCGACCCGGGTGATCCACGCCGGGCAAGCGCCGGACCCGACCACCGGTGCGCTGATGCCGCCGATCTACGCCAACTCGACTTACCTGCAAGACAGCCCCGGCGTGCACAAGGGCTTCGACTACGGGCGCTCGCACAACCCGACGCGTTTTGCCCTGGAGCGTTGCGTGGCGGATCTGGAAGGTGGCACCCGCGCGTTCGCGTTCGCTTCCGGGCTGGCGACCATTTCCACCGTGCTCGAACTGATCGATGCCGGTTCGCACGTGATCTCCGGCAATGACCTGTACGGCGGCACATTCCGTCTGTTTGACAAGGTACGCCAGCGCAGCGCCGGGCATCGCTTCAGCTACGTCGATCTGACTGACCTGGCGGCGTTCGAAGCGGCGCTGCAGGACGACACCCGTCTGGTGATTGTCGAGTCGCCGACCAACCCGCTGCTGAGCCTGTCGGATCTGGCCGCGATTGCGCGCATCTGCCGCGCACGCGGGATCATCAGCGTTGCCGACAACACCTTCGCCAGCCCCTATATCCAGCGCCCGCTGGAGCTGGGTTTCGACATCGTGCTGCACTCGACCACCAAGTACCTGAACGGTCACTCCGACGTGATCGGTGGTATCGCGGTGGTTGGGCAGAATGCCGAACTGGCGGACAAACTCGGCTTCCTGCAGAACGCCGTCGGCGCGATTTCCGGGCCGTTCGACGCGTTCCTGACCTTGCGCGGGGTCAAGACCCTGGCGCTGCGCATGGAGCGTCACTGCAGCAACGCGCTGGAACTGGCCAAGTGGCTGGAGCAGCAACCGCAGGTCAAACGTGTCTACTACCCGGGCCTGCCATCGCACCCGCAGCATGAGTTGGCAAAACGGCAGATGCATGGTTTTGGCGGGATGATCTCGGTGGATCTGAACAGTGATCTGGAGGGCGCACGGCGCTTTCTGGAAAACGTGAAGATCTTTGCCCTGGCCGAGAGCCTGGGCGGCGTTGAAAGCCTGATCGAGCATCCGGCGATCATGACTCACGCGACCATTCCCGCTGAAACCCGCGCCAAACTGGGGATCGGCGATGGCCTGGTGCGTCTGTCGGTGGGGGTCGAAGATCTCGAAGACCTGCGCGCCGATCTGGCGTACGCGCTGACCAAAATCTGATCCTGCAACAACGACAAAGCCCGCAGCAATGCGGGCTTTGGTGTTCGAGTAGGCGGCCAGTGCTGGTCTCTGGCTTACAAGGTTTATCGGGCCTCTCACAGTACAAAAGCAACCATGGAAAAAGAGCGGTGCTTTGCTGCCTCACACGGCATAAGGGCTGGATCTCAGCGCGGAGATCTTTCTAACCGTGTACCCTTCGGAACGCGCCCCACGTCCCCTTGCTATCCGCTTGCGCATCAGTCTGCGTCTTCGCCTACACCTTTGAGGCTAGCAAAAGCCATCGCGTCCCGGGCGGTGTTTTTAGACTGATTTCCTTCAAGCGCCCCTGTGCAAGGAAGTTAACCGACTATCGCTTGCATGTTGTCGCACCTGCGCCTGCATTTTGCCGATCTATACTTTTCAGTTCGCTAACGCGGTTTCATGCAAAAACGTCGACACCCGTGCGCCCATCGAGCGCGCCCGTGCCAATTGCCAACCTGGTCAACCCCGGGCCAACGAATGCTGTGTGGCTGATGGGTCGTGGAGAAAATCATGAAACACACGCTTTTGTCAGGCGCCATTCTTGCGGTCGCGGCGACCGTGATGTTGCCAACGGTTTGGGCTGCGCAGCCGCAGGCGGTGGCCTCTGATGGTTCGGATCATGTCGGAGCCGCTGCAGTGGCGTCCGATGGCTCTGATCATGTCGGTGCTGGCGCAGTGGCGTCCGATGGTTCCGATCATGTCGGCGCTGGCGCAGTGGCTTCCGATGGTTCCGATCACGTCGGCGCTGGCGCAGTCGCCTCGGACGGTTCCGATCATGTCGGCGCTGGCGCAGTCGCCTCGGACGGTTCCGATCATGTCGGCGCTGGTGCAGTCGCCTCGGACGGTTCGGATCATGTCGGGGCTGGCGCAGTCGCCTCGGACGGTTCCGATCATGTCGGCGCTGGTGCAGTCGCCTCGGACGGTTCTGATCACGTCGGCGCGGGCGCAGTAGCCTCCGATGGCTCCGATCACGTCGGCGCGGGCGCAGTAGCCTCCGATGGCTCCGATCACGTCGGCGCAGGCGCACTGGCTTCCGACGGCACCGACAAGGTCGGCGCCAATCGCTATGCCTACTCACGCGTCGGCGTCGGTTCTGATCGCGTCGCGTCGGCGCTGATGACCGGCAGCTATTCCGACCAGTTCAACTCCCCTCAGTAATCGGCGCGAGGCGACCCATTGGGTCGCCTCTCCCTCCGCCGCACTAGCACATTTGTGCTAATCGACCGCCCCGCCCACCGGCGTTATATTCCCTCGCAACCCCCGATGCTCCCCAACACTGCTGCTGTGCAGTGCGCGGGATCGTTGTGCCTGGAAATCAGAACAACACCAAGGAAGAAACACCATGAAACTGCATTCCAATCTGTGCAAAGTGGCGATCGTCAGCGCCTTGTTGCTTGGCGCCAGCGGCTGCCAGACCGCCAAACCTACCGAAGCCAGCATGAAAGAACGGGCCCAGACGGTCATCGGTAAACCGGTGTCGAAAATCGACAACATCCGCAGCGACAGCACCCTCACCTACTACACCGCCTACACCCCCGCCGGCGAGTACAACTGCGAGTTGCCCAGCGGCGCGATTATCGCCGTGGCGAGCATGGGCATCATGACCCCGCCGCTGTCGTGCCTGCCCAAAGGCGCCTCACCGATTCCGTTCCAGTAATCCCTCCTCCCGGTAAAGGACTACGTTCCATCATGAAAATCCTGATCGCAACTCTCACTCTCACCGCCCTCGCTCTGACAGGCTGCGCCACACCCAAACAATGGGAAGCCACCGGTGGCAGCAAGAACGACGGCGTGGTCCAGGTCTCCTACGAATTGGGTCAGTTCGAAAGCGGCCAGACCAACGCCGCACAAGGTCTGACTGTCGCGATGGAGCGCTGCAAGACCTGGGGCTACAAGAACGCCGAGGTGACCGGTTCCGAGAAGAACATCTGCCGCACCATGGGCCAGTTCAACTGCCTGCAAACCACCATCACTCAGGACTACCTCTGCAAGCGTTGAGTCAAACCTGCTCGGCCGGCTCGGTTTGCCGGTCGCGCAGGCTGCGCAAGGTCGCGCGCAGCTCGGCCGGGCGTACCGGTTTGGACAGGATGGCAATTTGGCGGTCGTGCAAGGCCGCCTGTATTTTCTCGATGTCATGCCCGGTGATGATCATCGCTGGCACCGCAAAGCCACGCTGGCGCCGCACCTCGTCAATGCACTCGATGCCCGTGGAATGTGGACCCAGATCGTAATCGGCGACGATGATGTCGCAATCGGTGACCAGCCCCTGCCCGCTCAATTCGCCTTGCACCACGCAGCCCCAGCGCTCGAGCAGCGCCGAGGTCGCCAGCAAGACGTTGCGATCATCCTCCACCAGACACACCTTCAGCCCGGTCAACAGGCCGGCCTGCCGCACATCGTCACGCATGACCGGCAACTGCGGCGCCACGGCCACCGGCAAGCCATACAGGGAGACCACCGTGCCGCGCCCAAGCTGCGAGCGTAAGGCCACATCGACGCCGATCAACTGCCCCAGACGCTTGACGATCGACAGCCCGAGGCCGACGCCTTCCACGTCCTTGTCACGCACCTGACGCACTCGATAAAACTCCTCGAAGACCTTCGGCAGATGCTCCTCGGCAATACCGTTGCCGCGGTCATAAATCACGATGGCCAGCCCGGCGCCGCGTTTGCGCACGCCGATCAGCACCGGGCGTTGCGCGCCGTACTTGAAGCAATTGGAAAGCACGTTCTGCACCATGGTCGCGAGCAACGCCGGATCGCTCTGTACCCAGTGCTGGCACGGACGCAGGCGCAATTCCACACCGGCCCAGCGTGCCGCCTCGGCGTTCTGGCGGATCAGGTCGGCCAGCCACTCGCCGAGATTGAACACCTGCAGCCTCGGCAGGATGCGCCCGTTGTCGAGGGTGTAGAGGTCAAGAATCGAACGGAACAACTGCGAGACGTTGAGCAGCGAACGGTCGATGTTGTCGACCAGTTGCCGCTCCTGCTCGCCCAGACGCGATTCACGCAGGCACGCCGTAAACAGACCGATGGAGTGAATCGGCTGGCGCAGATCATGGCTGGCCTGAGCGAGAAACCGCGATTTCTCCAGATTGGCCGCGACCGCCTCTTCGGAGGCCTTGCGCGTGCGCTCCAGCAGCAAGTGCGCGTAGAACGGAATCACGGTGCTGGTGAGCATCAACATCAGCACCATGTACGGCTGCGCCTGCCACACCGGCGTCAACCGATAGACCGCCAGCAACGCCAGCAGCGCCAACCCCGTGGCAATCGCCAGATAGCGCGAGCCGTAGCGCATGCCGTTGCCCAGGTTGACCCAGATGATCACCGCGTACAGCGGCAACGCCGCTTCACCGCCGAGCACCAGGCCGAAACAGGTGCCGGTGTAATCGTGAATCATCGCGAATATTCGTCGCGCCGGGTAATGCCCCGGCCAGCGCGCGATGGCCTGGCGCAAGACAATCGACGCCAGCAGAAACAGCGAGATGTAGACCACCACTGGCAGATAGGTATCGAAGCGCTGCCCCGGCAAAACACCGAGCACGCAGATGTAAACCATGGCAATGCTGGCGATGATGATCCGCAGATTGGCCTGATCCAGCTCGGTGTTTTTCTCGAACTTCATGGGCAACGTCCTTGTGCGACAGTCGTCAGATTCAGCAGCGGTCGGCAGGCAATCTGCGCTTGCGGTGCTAAGGTGCATGCCGTAAACCACGCTGATCCAGGGAGGGTCACGTCATGACATGCCGCATCATCATAGCCGACGATCACCCGTTGTTTCGCGAAGCCATGCGGCGCACCGTGCAGCGTTTGTTGCCCGAGGCGGCTATCGAGGAGGCCGGCGACCTCGACGCCGTGCTGGCCTTGCTGCCCGACGGCAGCGAGCCGGACACACTGATTCTCGACCTGCGCTTCCCCGGTCTGACCTGCATCAGCCAACTCGCCGAACTGCGCAAAAAACTGCCGCGCACCACTTTGATCGTAGTGTCGATGGTCGACGACGAGGCGTTGATTGGTGAGGTGATGGCGGCCGGCATCGACGGTTTCATCGGCAAGAACATTGTCCCGGATGAGATCGGCGAGGCGATTCTGGCGATCCGCGAAGGCGAAGTGCTGGTCAGGTTCGCGCCTTCCGGGCTGCTGCCGCTGGAAACCGGCACCGCCCTCACCCCGCGTCAGCAGGATGTGTTACGGCTGATCGCCCAAGGCAAGACCAACAAGGAGATCGCCCGGGAACTGGATATCTCGCCGTTCACCGTGCGCATCCACGTGTCGTCGCTGTTGCGAACGCTCAATGTGCCGTCGCGGGCAGCCGCTGCGGTGAAGTATTCGGGAGGCAGCGGCACAATTTAAATGAACCCTGCGCGCTTGGACTCACCTAACTGAAAGACCATCAGGAGGTAGCCCATGCAAATTGAACCCGTCTGGATCGTACTCGCCGTCGTTCTTGTGATCGTTGAATTGTGGGCGATCAACCGCGTGCGCAAGAGCGCAGGCAAAGGCAGCAACAAAGGCGTGTGGATTATCGCCATCGTGTTCGTGCCGTTGTTTGGCCTGATTGCCTGGGCACTGGCCGGCCCGAAACACGTGACTCAGGACTGAAGGATTCTTGCGCTGTAATGCCCTGCGCGGTCAACTGTGGGAGCGAGCCTGCTCGCGATGGCTGACCGCCGGGCATCACTGCATTATGGATCAACCTGCGCCATCAGCTCCGGCACCGATTCCGGCCGCTTGGCATAACGCTGCGCCAGCACCGCACAGACCATCAGCTGAATCTGATGGAACAGCATCAGCGGCAGAATCAATACGCCAATCGTGCTGCCGGCAAACAACACCTGTGCCATCGGCACGCCGGTGGCCAGGCTCTTCTTCGAACCGCAGAACAAAATGGTGATGCGGTCTTCCTGGCTGAAACCGAACGCCTTGCCCAGCAGGGTCGACGCCAGCAGCACCAGCCCCAGCAGGATGCAGCAGACCACCACCAGCCCCAGCAGATCGACTACCGGAATCTGGTGCCAGATACCTTCGTTGACCGCCTCGCTGAATGCGCCGTACACCACCAGCAGAATCGAACCCTGATCGACAAACTTCAGCCAGTTTTTGTTGCGTCCCACCCACGCGCCGATCCAGCGCCGAGCGATCTGCCCGGCGATAAACGGCAGCAGAAGTTGCACGCTGATTTTCAGGATCGCATCCAGGGTCGAGCCACCGTCGCCGTGCACGTTCAGCAGCAGCGTCACCAGCAACGGCGTGAGAAAGATCCCGAACAGGCTCGACGCCGCTGCACTGCAGATCGCCGCCGGGATATTGCCTCGGGCCAGCGAGGTGAAGGCAATTGCCGACTGCACGGTGGCCGGCAACGCGCAGAGATACAGCATGCCCATGTACAGCTTGTCGCCGATCAGCGGTGACAGCAGCGGTTTCAACGCCAGCCCGAGCAGCGGGAACAGCACAAAGGTCAGACCGAACACCAACAGGTGCAGGCGCCAGTGGCCGGCACCAGCGATGATTGATTCACGCGACAGTTTGGCGCCGTGGAGGAAGAACAGCAGCGCGATGGCAATGTTGGTCAGCCAGCCAAACCCCACCGCGACCTGCCCGCTGGCCGGCAGGAAACTGGCCAGCAGCACGACGCTGATCAGGGTCAGGGTGAAGTTGTCGGGCAGGAATCTTGGGCGAGTCATGGGCTTGTTCATCCGGGAGTTGCCAGTACGTGACTGCGACTCTAACGTGAGCAGAAATTACCGACTAACGCCGAAGAGCCAACAGATGCCGCCTAAAGGACATGAGAAAAGCTTCCGACGCAGCATTCCCGGGCTGCCCAGCCTGCCCCGTGCGCTGTACGGGCGCACCGAATCGCTGCCCAATCGCGCACTGACCCGGCGTCACAGTCACCCGTGGGTGCAATTGTCGTACGCGATTCAGGGCGTGCTGGAAGTGCAGACCAGCGCCGGGCGTTTTGTCGCGCCACCGGAGCGCGCAGTGTGGATTCCGGCGGGCGTGCCGCACCGTGTGTTCAGCTCGCCGCACACGGAAATGCGCAGCCTGTACATCGATTGCAGTGTGGCTGGCTGGGCGCTGGAGCGTTGTCATGTGTTGGGCGTCAGCGACCTGCTGCGCGAGCTGATTCGTGCGTTCAGTCTGGTCCCGGTGGAATACGACGAGAGCGGCGCGCATGGCCGCCTGGCCCAGGTGATCCTCGATCAACTGGCCGAGGCACCGCAGATCGACCTGATGCTGCCGCTGCCGCAGGACAGCCGTCTGCGGCAGATCTATCAAAGCCTGGAGCAACATCCGGAACAGCAGACCACACTGCAGCACTGGAGCGAAAAATTCGGCGTCACCGAAAAAACCCTCAGCCGCCTGTTTTTACGCGACACCGGGCTGACCTTCCGCGCCTGGCGCCAGCGCTTGCGTCTGTTGGGTGCGCTGACCCCGCTGGAACGCGGCGAACGGGTCACCGACGTGGCTCTGGCCTGCGGTTATGACTCGACCTCGGCGTTCATCGCAGCTTTTCGCCAGCAGTTTGGTGAGACACCGGGGGAATTTTTTCGCTGAATTTTGTCGATATTTATCGAATTAGCACATGCCATTCGGCAAAGTTCAGGGTAGAGTTTCGCCCATCGGTAATTCTTCACACGTTTCGACGATAACCATAATGACCCACCCCTTTAGCGAACCTGTCGGCGGTAACAGCATGATCGAAGTCACTGAAGTCTCCATTGCTCAATTACGCGCGGCGCTCGAAGCCGGCCAGACCACCGCGGTTGAACTGGTGCAGGCCTATCTGGCCCGGATCGACGCCTACGACGGCCCGAACACCGCCACCGCACTGAATGCCGTGGTGGTGCGCAATCCCGAAGCAATGGCCGAAGCCCGGGCGTCCGACGCGCGCCGGGCCAAGGGCGAAACCCTCGGCCCGCTGGATGGTATCCCTTACACCGCCAAGGACAGCTATCTGGTCAAGGGTCTGACTGCGGCTTCCGGCAGCCCGGCATTCGCCGATCTGGTGGCACATCGCGACGCCTTCACCATCGAACGCCTGCGCGCCGCTGGAGCGATCTGCCTGGGCAAGACCAACATGCCGCCGATGGCCAATGGCGGCATGCAGCGTGGCGTCTATGGCCGGGCCGAGAGCCCGTATAACGCTGCTTATCTGACTGCACCGTTTGCTTCCGGCTCGTCCAACGGTGCCGGCACCGCGACCGCGGCGAGCTTCTCGGCGTTCGGTCTGGCGGAAGAAACCTGGTCGAGCGGTCGCGGCCCGGCATCGAACAACGGTTTGTGCGCCTACACGCCATCGCGCGGAGTAATTTCGGTGCGCGGCAACTGGCCGCTGACGCCGACCATGGACGTGGTGGTGCCGTACGCCCGCACCATGGCCGATCTGCTTGAAGTGCTCGACGTTGTGGTCGCCGAAGACCCCGACACCCGTGGCGATCTGTGGCGCCTGCAGCCGTGGGTACCGATCCCGAGCGTCGATTCGGTGCGCCCGGCCTCCTACGCCGAGCTGGCGGTAAAGTCCGATGCACTGGCCGGTAAACGCCTCGGCGTGCCGAAGATGTACATCAATGCCGACCCCGAAGCCGGCACCAGCGAAGCCCCAGGCATCGGCGGCCCGACCGGGCAGCGGATCAACACCCGCGCTTCGGTGATCGACCTGTGGAACCAGGCCCGCACCGCGCTGGAAGCGGCCGGCGCCGAAGTCATCGAAGTGGATTTTCCGCTGGTTTCCAACTGCGAAGGCGACCGCCCCGGCGCGCCGACCGTGTTCAATCGCGGCATCGTCTCCAAGGAATTCCTGCACCACGAACTGTGGGATCTGTCGGCCTGGGCCTTCGACGATTTCCTGCGCGCCAACGACGATCCGAAGCTCAATCGCCTGGCCGATGTCGACGGGCCGAAAATCTTCCCGCACGACCCGGGTACCCTGCCCAACCGTGAAGGCGATCTGGCCGCCGGCATGGACGAGTACGTGCGCATGGCCGAGCGCGGAATCACTCCGTGGGACCAGATCCCGACGCTGCCCGATGGCCTGCGCGGTCTGGAAAAGACCCGCAAGCTTGATCTGGAAGACTGGATGGATGCGCTGAAACTCGACGCGGTATTGTTCCCGACCAACGCCGACGTCGGCCCGGCAGATGCCGATATCAATCCGGAATCGGCGGACATCGCCTGGAGCAATGGTGTCTGGGTCGCCAACGGCAATCTGGCGATCCGGCATCTCGGTGTGCCGACTGTCACCGTACCGATGGGGATAATGGCCGACATCGGCATGCCGGTCGGCCTGACCTTCGCCGGTCGTGCCTACGATGACTCGAATCTGTTGCGTCTGGCCTCGGCGTTCGAGGCGACTGACTCGAAGCGTCAGGTGCCGCCGCGTACTCCGGCGTTGGCCCGTGGCAAATAACTAACCCGAGGCGGCAGCTGCAGCCTCCTCGGGCACGCCAGATGACCGATCAGGTGCGCGCACTTGATCGGTCCTGATGCCGACAGTCATGTTATTTCGCGTCGTCATCATCCGGATCGAATTTCATTTTCTTGCTTTCTCCCTTACTTTCAACAAGGCCGGCTTTGGGGAGCTGAAAGGTATAAAACGAAACCTGGGTGTTGTTTTTTGAGTCGCGCTTGAGCAGATACAACATGTCCTCAGACTCTGCGACCTGGCAGGCGGTGTAGCGGTCCAGGCTGCGGAAGGTCAAGGTGCGCTCCTCGCACTTCGCGGCGGTATCCAGGGCAGATTTTCTGCCCGACATCGAGGGTACGTGGACGGTCAGATACCAGGCCAGAATGGAAAATCCGGCCAGGACTGCGGAAAAAGCGAAGAGTTTGAACACGATGTTCAATTCACTTGCACGTTGGCGAAACCTCACAAGCCACAGAGGATTTGTCGGGGATACCGGCAGCCTTCCCGGCCGCTCAGTCAAGGCAATGATCAATGAAACGGCAATGACAAATGCTATGGCGAACAGTAACGCGCCGATCATCGCGCCAAGTCCTGCAGCGCCATACGCAGCAAGCTTTTGACCACTGATATTCAATCGGTCAAACGGCACATCCAGCACCAGATAATATTTTTCCAGATGAGCGTAGCCATTGAGTACGAATGCGCCGAGCATCGCCGCAATGAATAACGAAACCTCGATGCGCAAGTATTTCCGGTAGCGTTCCAACCCCTCTTCTGCACGCAACTCATTGACTGGCTGATTCAATTACGAAACTCCTTTTCGTTGCCGGACAAGGCATTCGCCCGACCCAATGAAGGCGGCGATCATACCGCTATGCGCGCATCATCAGTACAACACTTCGTTTTTCCCGAACTGTCGCTAAGAAATAAGCGATTTTTCTTACATCTAAACTCGCCGCTAGCATGGCCCTGCCTGACCCTAATTCAATAAAAGCCAGGGAGCCAACCATGCCAACCACCAACATCAATATTGGCGAACCATGGATGTGGGGCGCGTTTATCATCTTCGTTCTCGCCATGCTTGCACTGGACCTGTTCGTCTTCGGCGGACGCAAGGCACACCGCGTTTCAGTGCGGGAAGCGTCCTGTTGGGTGATCGCCTGGTGCGCACTGGCCTTGGCTTTCGCCGGGTTGCTCTGGTGGTATCTGCACGGCGAGTTCGGCGCCGAAATTGCCCAGCGCAAGACGCTGGAATTCCTCACTGGTTATCTGATCGAGCAGTCACTGTCGATCGACAACATGTTCGTCTTCGTGATGATCTTCAGCTACTTCGCCGTGCCACCGGAATTGCAGCGCCGGGTGCTGCTGTACGGCGTACTCGGGGCGATCGTGATGCGCGCGGCGATGATCTTCGCCGGGGTGTGGCTGGTGTCGCAGTTCGAGTGGCTGTTGTATGCCTTCGGGGTGTTCCTGATCATCACCGGGATCAAGATGCTGATGTTCGCCGAGCAGCAACCGGACCTCGACAAAAACCCGCTGCTGCGCTGGGTGCGCGGGCACATGCGGATCACGCAGGGCTTTCATGGCGAGCGCTTTTTCGTGCTGCAGAACGGCGTGCGCTGGGCCACGCCGATGTTCCTCGTGCTGGTGCTGATCGAGGCCAGCGACCTGATGTTTGCAGTCGATAGCATCCCCGCGATCTTCGCCGTCACCACCGACCCGTTCATTGTGTTCACCTCGAACATCTTCGCGATCATGGGCCTGCGCGCGCTGTACTTCCTGCTGGCGGACATGGCCGACCGCTTTCATTTGCTCAAGTATGGACTGGCGATTGTGTTGGTGTTCATCGGCGGCAAGATGACGCTGATGCCATGGTTTCACATGCCGGTGGAGTGGTCGCTGGCGGTGGTGGGCGGGGTGATTCTGGGGTCGGTGGTGTTGAGTCTGGTGATGAGTAAAAACGCGCCACAAAACCTGTAGGAGTGAGCCTGCTCACAATGCGGTGCGACATTCAATAAAGGTGTCGGCTGACCCGACGCCTTCGCGAGCAAGCCCGCTCCCACAGGTGATAGTCAGTGGATGGAGGATCCGGAGCTGGCCGAGATCAAAGGGTGGGAGTGGGCTTGCTCACGAAGGGGCCGGCACATCCAGCATCAATGTCGTCTGACACGACGCATCGCGAGCAGGCTCACTCCTACAGGTGACCGCGGCGTTACTTGTCGGACTTGATGCTGGTCCACACTCGCGTGCGCACGCGTTCGAGTTTTTGCGGTAGTGGCTGGACTACATAAAGGGTTTTCAGGGCCTCAGGCGTTGGCGTCAGGTTCGGGTTGCCGGTGATGTCTTTGTTCACCAGCGGCATCGAGTCCTTGTTCACGTTCGGGTAGCCGAGGAAGTCGCTGATCGGCGCAATGACTTTCGGATCGAGCAAGGTGTTGAGGAATTCATGCGCCTCTTCGACATTCTTCGCGCTTTTCGGAATGGCGAAAGTATCAAACCAGATCGGCGCGCCTTCCTTCGGCAAACGCCAATCGACCACCACACCGTTACCCGCCTCTTTCGCACGGTTGCCGAACTGATAGAAGCTGCCGGAGTATCCGATGGCCACGCAGATGTCGCCATTGGCGATGTCGGTCATGTATTTGGCCGAGTTGAAGTAGGTCACGTACGGGCGAATCTTCAGCATCAGATCCTTGGCCTTTTCATAGTCGGCCGGGTTCTGGCTGTTCGGATCGAGACCGAGGTAATGCAGGGCCAGCGGCAGAATTTCCGACGGCGAATCGAGCATCGCCACGCCGCAGGATTTGAGCTTCTCCATGTTCTCCGGCTTGAACACCAGATCCCAGCTGTCCACCGGCGCGTTGTCGCCGAGCGCTGCCTTGACTTTGGCCGGGTTGAAACCGATCAGTACCGTGCCGTACATGTAGGGCACGCCGTACTGGTTGCCAGGGTCATTGGCGTCGAGCAGTTTGAGCAGCGCCGGATCCTGATGACTCCAGTTCGGCAGTTTTGACTTGTCGAGTTTCTGGAATACCCCGGCCTTGATCTGAGTGTCGATGAACTGGTTCGACGGCACCACCAGGTCGTAGCCGGAGTTGCCGGTGAGCAACTTGGCCTCCAGCGATTCGTTGGTGTCGAAGGTGTCCCAGGTCACTTTGATGCCGGTCTTCGCGGCGAAATCCTTGGGCACCGACGGCAGGATGTAATCCGCCCAGTTGTACACCCGCAGCTCGCGCTGTTCGGCGTGTACCGCGCTGGCCAGCAGCGTCAGCCCACACACGGTGGCACCCAGAATGCGTTTCATCGTGACCATGGTTGTTTCCCCAGAATGCGACGTGAGATCGATGGTTTTTATGTTCTGTACACGGCAGCGGCTGTAAAGGTAGCCAAGGGCAAGGAAGGTCCAGCGTTTCGTTGTGGCTTTGATTCTTGCCGACCGCGGGGTCGCGGCACAGTGGGGGATGGGCCAAAAGGGGATCGAAATGGCCAATTTGAATGACCACTGGAATGCGGAAGCTGGACGGGGATCACTTGTGGTGAGGGGATTCATCCCCGATGGGGCGCGAAGCGGCCCCCTTTTACATCTCAAAGGGGCCCGCACTCGCTGATTTCACGACTGCTTCGCAGCCGATCGGGGATAAATCCCCTCGCCACGTTGCTTCTGCGTCTGCCCGCGTGTGGCGAGGCAATAATACAGCGGCACCGTCACCACCAGGCCAAACAGCCACGACAGATCCGCACCGTCCACCAGATTGGCGTACGGCCCGACATACAACGAGGTATTGGCGAACGGCAGCTGCACAATGATCCCGATGAAATAGGCAATGATCGCGTGCGGATTGAAGCGCCCGTAAATGCCGCCGTCCGCGCGAAAAATCGAGCTAATGTCATACGCGCCGCGCTTGATCAGGTAGAAATCGATCAGGTTGATCGACGCCCACGGCACCAACACCAGCAGCAACGCCAGAATCAGTCCGATGAACTGCGAAATGAAATTCGCCGAGGCCCCCAGCGCCACCACGCAGCACCCCGCCAGCACCACGCTCGACAACAGCACACGCACCTTGATGCTCGGCGTCCACTGACTGGCAAAGGTCTGGATCGAGGTGATGATCGACAGCACCGCGCCGTACAGATTCAGCGCGTTGTGGCTGATGATATTGAGCAGGAACAGCACCATCAGAATCGGCCCCAGCCACCCGGTGGACTGCTTGACCGCAGCCATCGCTTCGGTGCCTTCCGGCGTTGCCAGCACCGCTACGGCGCCGAAGCTGAACGACAGAATCGTCCCCAGCGTCGCGCCCAGATAAGTGGCCCAGAACGGATTGGCGATGCCGATATCCGCCGGCAGGTAACGCGAATAATCGGACACGTACGGCGAGAAGCTGATCTGCCAGATGATCCCCAGCGACACCGTCGCCAGCCAGCCCGACAGGTTGAAGCTGCCGCGCGTCAGGAAGTCTGCCGGCAAGTCGTGGGCGAAGATGTAGATGAAACCGGCGAGCAACGCACTGCCCATCACCCAGGTGCCGATGCGGTTCAGTGTATGGATGAAGTTGTAGCCGATCACGCCAATCGCCGTGGCCGCCAGTGCGCCAATCAGAATGCTCAGCGGCGCCGGTACCGACGGTGCGATGCCGACAATCGATTTACCGGCCAGCACGATGTTGGAAATGAAGAAACCGATGTAGATCAGCGCCGCAAAAAACACGATCAGCAGTGCGCCGTAACGCCCGAACTGACCACGACTCTGGACCATTTGCGGAATGCCCATGCGCGGGCCTTGCGCCGACGCCAGAGCGATCACCACGCCGCCGATCAGGTGCCCCAGCGCAATCGCCAGCAGCCCCCAAAGCAAATCGAGATGGAACACCTGAACCACCATGGCGCCGGTGACGATGGGCAGTGGCGCGATGTTGGTGCTGAACCATAAGGTGAAAAGGTCGCGGGCCTTCCCGTGGCGTTCCGCGAGTGGGACGTAGTCGACCGTGTGATTCTCGATCAACGGATCTTGCCGGGACATCTGGGACATATGCATGAACTCGAGTTTGTCTGTTCTTATCTTTGTATGAAGCCAAACCGGGGGGACTCTGGGTCGCCCCTCAGATGCAGACCATATTATGGTATTCCAAACATTTCACAAGACTGATCCGTAGTTTACGGTGCTAGCTGATCCGCCATCCTCACTGATACTGCGGCCTGCAGGCCAGCCGAAAGCCCAATAAACGCTGAGTTTCCGACGAAAGCACCACGTTTATCGGTTCAGCCTAAAAGCCCTTGCAAAGAAAAAATACTGGTATACCATCAGACCAATAAATACATAAAAATCGCGTCACAACACCCGAGGACCGTCCAATGATCGATGCTGCCATCTACAAACAAGTCATGGGCTCGTTTCCGTCCGGCGTCACTGTCATCACCACGCTGGACGATAACGGCCAGATCGTCGGCCTCACCGCCAGCGCCTTCAGTTCATTGTCGATGGACCCGGCCCTGGTGCTGTTCTGCCCCAACTACAGCTCCGACTCCTACCCTGTGCTGATCAAGAACAAGCGCTTCGCGATCCACGTCCTGTCCGGCGGCCAGCAAAGCGAAGCCTACGCCTTCGCCCGCAAAGGCAAGGACAAGGCGCAGGGCATCGAGTGGACGTTGAGTGAGCTGGGCAACCCGATCCTGGCCAATGCGACGGCTATCATCGAGTGTGAGTTGTGGCGCGAATACGAAGGCGGTGACCACGCGATCATGGTCGGCGCGGTGAAGAATCTGATCGTCCCGGAACAGAACACCGGGCCGCTGGTGTATTGCCACGGCAAGATGGGCGCCCTGCCCGTCCTGGCCTGAGCAAAACTTCAACCCCACACAAATCCACTGTGGGAGGGGGCTTGCTCCCGAAGGCGATGTGTCAGCCACCAGAGATGTCGATTGATCCAGCGCTTTCGGGAGCAAGCCCCCTCCCACACAGTTTTGTAGCCTCAACAACAAAAGATCCGAGGAAGCGTCATGAAATTTTCCCTGTTCATCCACATGGAACGCTGGGACGAAAGCGTCAGCCACCGCCAACTGTTCGAAGACCTGACCGAACTGACCCTGATGGCCGAGGCCGGCGGTTTCAGCACCGTGTGGATCGGCGAACACCACGCGATGGAATACACCATCTCGCCGAGCCCGATGCCACTGCTGGCCTACCTCGCCGCCAAAACCACCACCATCCACCTCGGCGCCGGCACCATCATCGCGCCGTTCTGGCACCCACTGCGGGTCGCTGGTGAATGCGCGCTGCTCGACGTCATCAGCAACGGACGCATGGAAGTCGGCCTGGCCCGTGGCGCCTATCAGGTCGAATTCGATCGCATGGCCGGCGGCATGCCCGCCTCCAGCGGCGGTCAGGCCCTGCGCGAAATGGTCCCGGTGGTCCGCGCCCTGTGGCAAGGCGATTACGCCCACGACGGCGACATCTGGAAATTCCCGACCTCGACCAGCGTGCCGAAGCCGATCCAGAAGCCGAATCCACCAATGTGGATCGCCGCCCGCGACCCGGATTCGCACAATTTCGCCGTGGCCAACGGTTGCAACGTGATGGTCACGCCGTTGATGAAAGGTGACGAAGAAGTCGTCGACCTGAAGAACAAGTTCCAGACCGCACTCGACAACAACCCCAACGTCCCGCGTCCACAACTGATGGTGCTGCGCCACACCCACGTGCATTCGGCTGACGATCCGGGCGGCTGGAAAGTCGGCGCTAAAGCGATCTCACGTTTTTACCGCACGTTTGATGCGTGGTTCGGCAATAAGGAAGTACCGGTCAACGGCTTCCTCGCTCCCAGCCCAGAAGAGAAATTTGCTGGCCGCCCGGAGTTTGAGCTGGAGAGCCTGCACAAGACGGCGATGATTGGTACGCCGGAAGAGATCATTCCGCGGATCAAGTATTACCAGGAACTGGGGGTGGATGAGTTCAGTTTCTGGTGTGACAACAGTCTGCCGCATGCAGAGAAGAAGAAATCGTTGGAGCTGTTTATCAGGGATGTGGTGCCGGCGTTTCGCTGAGCCACTACCATTTCTCTGGACTGACAAAAAGCCCCGAGCAATTCGGGGCTTTTTATTTTAAATGAGGAAAATGCATGTTCCTGCCTGCGAACTCAACCACTTTTGAAGCAGCATCACACTCGCGCCAATAAATGGCGTGCACGCTCGGACATTTCAGCGTTATCAACCTTGGCCAGCAATTGCAATTTTTCTCTAGCCTTATCGGTACCAATCTCGTGTAAAGCATAAATGCATTTCACACCTAGAGCATGCTCGGAAGCGATATACGGATAACGGGTGAGCGCCGTCTTGAATAAATAGTCAACCGCCCCAGGGTATCTGAAAACCTTCAATTCCCTCGCAATATTCTCGTGACTGATGTGCCAATCTTCAACGAGTAAGCGGCATAACACATCCGCACAGTCCTGAGTGTAGCCGAACACCGCACCGAATATCAGCAAGCATTCCAAACTATCAGCGTCTTTAATTTCAAGGGCAGTTTCCAGTTCAGCACGCAGGTAATCTTCGGGGATATCCCCACCCTTAAATAGAGACTCAAGAAAACAGTCTTTTGAGATCCGATACGATACCAGATCAATCATCAAGTCCTGCTGTTGTTGATTCATAGCCCGCCTCCGAAAACCGTTGTCATCGCCAAATTCATTCATATCCAGGGAAAATCAGGCGTAATTTCACAAACAACCCCAGCCGACACAAGAATATTTCTAGCCTGTAAAACCTCCTGCGCCTGACCGCTGAATACCAGAGTATCGCCTTGCTGGAGTGTAATCCTGGACAGTAAATAATTTTGACCTGTCACCTCGGAGACAGCACTCACCTGAGCCTGATTCCGATAGTCGCCGCGACAGCGAAGTTCATACCTGCACCTATCCAGCTGGATACCGGGCATATTCGTTGTCACCACCGACCAGTCACACTGATCACAGCGGGCTCCCTGAGTAATACCTTCTTTGAGGACAATAAGATTGCCTCCGCACTGCTCGCACTTCACTCCACAGGATTTACTCATTAGCGGTAACCACAATCAACAACCCCAACACTTGCTTCTTCATGTGGACCTGCAATAGCTATGCACCGTGCACTGGCTTGAAATTTTCAATCGTTTGGTTTTTTTGCTTCAGTACAGCCTCTACAAAATCGGCATCAAACTCTAGCAGAAACACGATAGCGTCGTAAATCTTCCATCGATGCACGTCAAAATGATCGATTATCGAGAGCAGATGCTCTTTTATAAGAGGTAGGTATTCTTGATATCCATTTCTCCTCGCAAGACCAAATGCACCAGTAATTTCAAATGGCCGACTACTCGCTAACACAATTATTTTCGAGATAGTGGAAACACTTCAACTCTTGCGAGCTCCGCGTGGCCCCGATCGGCCATATTGGCATAATATTGAGTCAGTGCAAAAAGTATATGGCAATAAGTATCGTCATAACCGTGCAATCGATGGCTATACGTCCACTCAATACTTTCAGGCTTTTCCATGCACTTCTCGAGAGCCATCAAACCTCTTGGGTATCCCCAATTGGTCAAAAGCTTCGCAGCAAAAAACCGTTCATTATCGTCCTGAGTGCGACGAAGCAATTCCTCCACTGCGTCAACTCGCTCCTGAGGAATATCCTCTGGATCCAGGTCTCCGGCTTCTACAGCATAATCAGCGTATTCCGGAATATCGTTTAATAGCCTGTATGTTTTTGACTCCATAAAAGCTCCTTTATGACCTTATCTGGTCGCTCCAAATGCGAAACTTGACTGCATCGTCATCCTGCGAATCAACTTCATCACAGATCAAAAAATAAATCCGCTCCATTCCCGCCCCCCCTCCTAAACGTGGCCTGTCCCCATTTACTCATACCTGCTTCAGGACTAGACATTTAGAGACATTTATAAGCGTGATCTATTCCCGTCTCCCCTTTCAATCCTCAATCTTTCTCTCACCTAATAACGAATCCACTTTCCGGTGGGGATTAATTCCGCGCCATCAGGATCAATTAAGTAAAGCCACTCTGGTTCATGCCCTACCGTGCCGATTAAAACACCTAGCGAATTTGGATGCTCGGGCATCGCACCTGAATGTATGGCACCTATATAACTGCTTCCACCATAAGGATTGTGCAGTTGAAAGCGCAATGCACCATCAACATCGTAGATCGCAGCATTGTGAGGAAACCCAAAGAACCAAGGTGATTCAGCAAAGTCAAACCTAGATGGTTTTTCATTAAACACGACCAAAACTCCGCTCCTATCTGGCAGTATGTATGGGATGCCTGCAGCAGAGAACAAAACTTCCGAGCCGCTATCAGAAACTATGTATTTTCTTATCTCCACAACCTTACTCACGCGCACATATTTAACTTGTGCCATTTCAACTTCAAATTCAGTTCTGCGCCCATGCCAATCGTAAAAACTCTCAAAGATCGTTCCATCAGCATGTACCACCTCATTTCTTATACGCTCAACTAGATCAATCATTTCAACACCCTCAAACTATCAATATCAATAGTATAAAACTCAGGATTTGTACGAGGGGTTTTATCCATAAACGTAACTTGATGGGAGGTTAACGGGGACAGACCACATTTCCCGAGTACTTTCTAAACGTGGTCTGTCCCCATTTACCCAAAAAGCTCTGCATGACGGGGCGTCATCATCAGGCGCAAAGCCTCGGAGCGTGATCGCGGATCGGTAAGGCTTAAACCTTCTCCTTCTTTCGCCTTTTGATCTCCTCCATTTTTGCGAAAAATCCAGATACCGCTTCCACCAAAAAAACCGTAGATAAGCGAAAATCTCAAAGAAACCAACAGGTCCTCACCACTAAAACCCCAAACTCCAAGTTTACAATAGATAATAACCGCGCCTATCAAACTTCCAAGCAATCCGACGAGGTAAAAAAACACCACCGCCTTCAGAACCAGCACTGGGTATAAACGAAACCTGACCTTTATTGGAGTCATTTCTTATTCCAGAAAGCGTTGACCTTGCCGATTACAACCTTCGGTAAAAATAAATCTGTGACAGGTTAACGGGGACAGATGAGGTTTAACGGGGACATTTTCGGAGTGCTTTCTAAACGTGGTCTATCCCCATTTACCTTCCCATTTCACCTTTACAAGGTCTGCCCCATTTAGCTCTCTTTTATTTAAACTAATAGCGAATCCACTTCCCTGTAGAAATTAATTCAGGGCTATCTGGATCAACCAAATAAAGCCACTCTGGGTCATGCCCTACGCTTCCTACCAAAACACCTAACGCATTTGGGTTTGTGGGCGTTGACGTATAGTGCACAGCACCAATATAGCTTCCCACACCATGAGCGCTTTTTAATTGGAAGCGTAAGGAACCATCAGAGTTGTAAATCGCCGCATTATTTGGACAGTTAAAAAACCAAGGAAATACAGACATGCCAAATTTTGATGGTACCTCATTGAAGACGACCAAAAACCCTGTTCTATCAGCAAGAATGTAAGGCATCTCACTGACGGGAATGCGTAGTTCCAGGCCGTTTTCAAAGGCCAAATATCGTTCAAATCGTACGACGGCGTGCTTTTGCGCATACAGCATTATATTTTTAGTATCTTCAAAACTGGTACATGCCCCGTTCCAGCTGACAAACTGCTCAAAAAGCAGTCCATCATCGAATTCCCACTTTGTTCTAATTTCACTAATCAACAGACTCACTGCAACGACCTCACCGACCCCATATTAACCTCGTACAACTCTGGATTAGTTCGGGGAGACTTATCCATAAATTTAACTTGATGTCCACCACTAGGCAAGCGAGCTTCCTTTTTCGCATTCCACATATCACCAACAGTTCCTTCACGAATCCCGACACCTGGCTTCACCGTAAATTCGACTTGGAATAATTGACCCTATTTGAACTCTTCAGAAACTGCAAGTTTATTTCGAACATCCGCCACAGATTTTATAGGAGTTTCTGTGGCCCAACCTCCAAGAAGGGAGGACGGGTTCTTGCCTTGCGAGTTAACGGGGACAGACCACATTTTCGGAGTGCTTTCTAAACGTGGTCTGTCCCCATTTACCCACCTTTTGTGCCGCCACCACTGTCGCCTTTTGCACCAACTAACCTAGATAAATTATGTCCATATCTCCTGGCCAGCGGAGGTAAGCCATACTACTCCAACCGGAACGGTAGTTAAAAACCAAAATCCAAAACCATCAAGTTCATCCTCCTCAGGGTGAACAGGCCATGCGAGTGCAATGATACTAATTTGCTCATCAATACTACCAGAGAGATAATTTCCATCTGAGGCCAGCTTTAAATGCCCTTCGAGCATTAGACGCTTCAGTAATTCGAGAAAAATTTCCGCTCTTTCTTCATTACTTATTTTCAAGTGCGAAATCTCCACACTTAAGTGCTGCCAAATCGATCCAATTGATAGACCGAAGGAGCTACTTAGAATAGCTGAGTACAAAAAATCTATATTCATTTGAATTTAATCTCGATTCGTTTCCCAGCATTAATAGACGGATTTATTACATCTATGGTCCAAGCTGCGCCTGACTGTTGAGTTGAGTTCGAGAAATTCCTCAACGTAATTTTGCTACCTGCGTTAGCTCCAGAAGTAATCGTTGCAGCATAAACATCCCCTTTCCCGGGAATCGACTTTACGACTGGCATATATTCAGTTCCTGTCAACTGTCTAAAATAGCTCATTACATCTGATGTCGTAGTGCCAGAATAAACAGGCGCACCAACACTGAGATAAGGGTCAGCTTGGAGCGTCTTTCCTCCTATACTCAATTGAAAATCCTTTGGTGAAGACTTGAATTATTGTACTGCGATGCAAGATCGCTAATTCGGTTATCAGATTGCTGCTGTAGAATTGCCCCGGGCTGCTTACCTGTTAAATCAGGGCCTTTGGGGTTCTGCGCTATTCGGTCTAGTGCATCTTTCTCAGCATCAACTATCGAGCTACCTTTTGGGGGTTAACGGGGACAGACCACATTTTCGGAGTGCTTCTAAACGTGGTCTGTCCCCATTCACCCTCCATTTACCTCGCGTCACAGGCTTAGCCTAATTTTTAGCAAACTTTCGGCCACAGCTCTATCAACATCTTTGAAGACAACTTCCAACTCGTGTCCATCGTCACCATTCCTATCAAGGACCGAGTCACGCAAAATCTCGAGGTATATCTTTAGGTCGTCTCTTGGCAATTCTGGCAGAGACTCATGCACAAGGACGACTTTATGACACGGCATCCAACTGAGATCCCTTAAGCAGTCATACAAGGCATCCCAGTTGTATCCAAAGTACCCCGGTAACCAAAGTAGGTAATACAGCGATCTTATCAATTCCTCCGTAACCTGAATGGAGGGGTCAATCCGCACATAAAACACTTTCGCCGTGTCATATGAAGGCGGGGTTTCCACAAACGTGAATGGCAACATTTTAACAGACCTCAATTTTTTATTGGGATGAAGGTTTTGTAGTGGTCGGCGGTGTAATACATTTCGCCGCCTTTCCCTACGACTATTCGCTGAGGCCCAGGTCCTGCAATACCCGCCGATGGATGGACATACTCAGTGTAGTAACCGGCTGGTTTCTGCGGCAAATCCAATGCACGATTCTGGAATACAGAGCCATCCTTTCGATGAGGGAAAGGAGTTTAACGGGGACAGACCACATTTTCTGAGTGCTTTCTAAACGTGGTCTGTCCCCATTTACCCCTAGCTCAGCAGATCGTTCAGTACGCCTTGTTCCCCAACTGACACAAATCCGTTATCAGGATCGTCAAATTCACCAACCCGCATTATCAGCAGTCCTTTTCGCTCACCTACATAAGCACACAGCGTCTGATCTTCAGAGAGTCCGCCGCACCAACCAAGATCCAAGACGCACTCTATGTCAAAATTCTTGGGTAAAATAGCGATATAAGAACATCGTTCAGTTAAAAGAACTTCTATTGATTTACGATCCGAAAAATCGGACAAACACATAGCTCCAAAAAACCTTAACTTCCCATCACGCTCAACGATACGCTCTACCGAACGAGTAACCTGGGGCATTTCGATTCCTCGTGATTTCAAACCACCCCATAGTCCCAGGTACCTAACAAGTCTCGTGTTTGGTTGCCAAGCCGAATTACCTAATAGCAGCCAGAATGCATATTCCGGCATATTTTTAACGGCAGATTTACAAATAAAATCCAATACTACTACCGATGCTTCATAAGACTTTTCTGACACCGCAAGACTAGCCGCCGATAGCTTCAACTCACCATATTCTTTATCTTCATGCAGGTTAAATACCTCATTGGGAAGAGAAATATCAAATGTTCTTAAGATTTTAATTTTAGGAGCCATAGTGATTCCCGGCTTCGTCGTTGAAATGAGCCCCCCGATATTGCGTGATGGTTAACGGGGACAGACCACATTTTCGGAGTGTTGTCTAAACGTGGTCCGTCCCCCCCCATTTACTCCAAATTGATCTGCCGCCTTTAAATTATCATAAAATCAACTATAGAGCCGATTAAAAATTGAATCCACCTCACAACTTCTAACAATCTGATCAGACGTAAAGTCCAATACATCCGATACGACCACAACCCCTCTAAGCTCTTCGGGGAAATCATCAATACTCGCATACACAGTTGGCATCAGGTAGCGGAAATAATCACCCATTTCAGTTTTCCCGCTATAACCAACAGGATAATCCTCACCTTGAACACTACCCTCCACTGCATGATAAACGTAAAAACCCTTTATCGAAGGAATCGAGCACTCCAATAACTTTTTATCAAATGCAGATCGCTGCGCAATAATTAATTCGACCTCTTTACGAGACTTATCGCCCCCAAATCTACAGATTGAATACAAATCAAGAATTGCAAGTCCTCTTTTGTTTTCTGGATAACTGACAACCCCCGAAGACTCTTCCCACATATATTCATTTAACCGGTCAAGCTTCCCCTCTAACTCCGACACCTGTAGCAAAACCTTGGGAAGCTTTCCAAAACAGTTATTTACCATAATGGCTACCAATCCGTTTTTATCCATGGCAAACCACGTAATTATTTCGCCAAAACTCGGTTGCCAATCTAAATCTAAAAACATCACTTTCTCTCCGGCCAAACAGGATTAACAGGGACACAACACATGTTCGGTGTGCTTTCTACACGCGGTCTGTCCCCATTTACCTTTCGAAATGGCAGCAGCAATTGGAGGCCATCGACCAACTACCCAAGAGCCAATAGAAATTCGTTGCGCAGATGCTTGATGCCCTGATCGCTCAGGCCACGACTAAAGCGAGCAGCGAAGGACGGGAGGTTTTGCAGTAAGCAGATAAAACAACACCGGCGCAGGGCCGGAGTCAAATCGAGGCTGGGATCTACAGATAAATAAGCACCCTGGGTTTCCGGAGATACTTATTAACTATTTCGATTTAATGTATCCAGAAGCTTTTCAAATGCTTTAGGGACAAGATCTTTTTCCTCTGGAGAAAGCAAAATATTCATGACCTGCTCATCACAAGCACAGTCATATATATCAATGCCTATCCAGCCTTCCGACCAAAATTCTACGGTCGCCAGCTTATTAAAGCCTTCCAGCTCTATCCGCTCAAGGTTACCAAAATCCCCGTTGGCGAATGTTGAATACTCTACGGAGTAGCCTTTCAATAGAGGCTTAACTTCTTTATTAAACTGAAAAGCATCCATAACCCCTCTCACTTACTATCTAGCACAGTAATATTTTTTACCTCAGGGAGATGTTCTCCACCCTGTTTATTAAGCAAATACTGCTGGGATTTACTTGCGTCCGGACCAATCATTTTATACCAGCCTTCCTTACCACCCTGCAATAATCCACTACTTGGAACATCAAACTCGACATAGACGGAACCTTTAGACGCAGCCCCCTTGAAATCAGCGGCACCGTTAGTTGAGATAAAGGTTTGCCCGCCGCCTCCCTGAACAATTTTGTTACTACTTTGCATCTGTGCCAGCTCATCAGGAGACATCCATCTCCCGACACGAGTCATGCTTACATCATTAATAGTTTGGGTTTCGCCAAGCTTCAATGCGGTATTAGCAGTACCTTTTGCACCAACCCACTTCCCACCAACCCATTCAACGGCTCTACCACCAATATAGGCGAAATCCTACTTCTTTACCGTTTTAATATAGTCGGCTGGCACACAACCCTTGATCAGGCATTCTCCACCAGGGATCTATCAGGGACAGATGTATTTTCACCTGCGAATTCAGCGTAGATAAAAATAAATCACTCCCCTTTTCCCTTTTCCCTTTTCCTTATTTTTGCGCCTCTCAGTATGATTTCTTAATGCTCAGGGTCGGTCATTCACCTCTTTGAGATGGTCTCAATAAATAAGACCCGCACTTTCCTCAAATCCCACATAAGTTTCTAAATTCATCCAGCGACATCACTAAACCTGGATCAGTTTCTGGGAGCAGCACGTCTTGGACTACCACAACCCGCCTCTCAAAATCAATCAAAACATCAAATAAATTAAAATTAAACTCGCGAATACACATAACACTACCGGGATCTTGCGCACTTAAAATCCCTCTACGTAATAGCTCACGAGTACTTTCATTAAGCTCCTCACTTAAAAAACGCTGAAACAACTCACTCATCATCAAAGCCTCACAGTGGAAACGCGGTATGAATCACACCATCGCGCACATTAACCTTCAAAATACTAGTCGAATTACCTAGATTATCAGTACCAATTACTTTTCCGACATTGTATTCAATAGCGTAGCCCGTTGGCCCATTTTGAGAGACTTTACCGTATCTCAGCGCACTGTCGACATAAGCAGAAATATCCTTCATCGACGTTCCTTTGGAGAATTTGCTAACTTCCGAGAATCCTGTATCAGGCCCATGGCGGTACATTACGTGTTCAATCCCCGTCATAAGGCCACCTTTTTTATAGCTGAGGGCTCCCCAGGCCGCATCAATTTGACGAGGGCCTGGCAGGGCTTTAATCGTTTCTACCGCTTTTTCTGGCAGGCTACCCGCGACAGCCTCTTCCACATTCTTAACGATAACTGCGCCACCCGCTTCAAGACCCACCAATCCTTGCAAAGTGTTACCAAAGTGTCTGACCGCCTGGCCCAGGTTGAGTATCGAAAAAGCCAGTGTAAACTTCTGTTCGGTGTCGAGTCTCGATGCCTCCGACTCTGTCGGGCTGTAAAGGGTGTCTCTATACCCGGGAATTCTTGAAAATATGAAATCATCCAAGAATGCAATCGCCTCAGGCTTCACGCTATCAATCCCAGCACCGTGCAAGCCCTCGACGCGCATCGCGTCAACAACGTCCTCGATTGTCAGTCCTGAAACATCAACACCAACGTCACAGCTACCTGGATTTGAATTGCAGAAACCCAATGCCTGTTTCGCGAGATCCCGCGCTGCTCCCTCGTGCAAATCGTGGTTGTACCGCGTTGCATTTCCCGCGATATCAGCACCCAGTTGGAAGTCCCCCCCAACAGCTGCCGCCCCAACTAGACCAGTAAGCTGCGAAAGCATTTGATGCAGTTCTTTGTTATCGCCTACGAAATCAACAAGAACATTCATAGCCGCTTCGTTCAACCCGGCAGCCGCCGCACCGGTAGCAAAATCCCCGCCCATTGCCTCGGAAAGCAAGCCACCCATCAGCGCATGCGCGACGGTTTTCTCAAGACTGCCCTCTGGGAACTTGATGGTGTCGCCAACCCAATTAAACCCGGTCGCCATCGCTACACTGCTCGCCTCCCCCAGCAATGCAGCACCAAAATTATCACCAAAACTTCCCCCACCAATGGTGGTGGAAATGCCACTGGAAATGATCGCCCGGCCAGTCGTGCGGATTGCGACGTCGGTAAAGTTGCTGCTGGTCAGGATATTTGCTGTTTTGCTGGTTCCACCCGCAAACCAATTCGCGTCTGCATAGTTCAGTACGCCAGCCGTAAAGCCGGCGATGGCCGCACTCTTGAGGCTGTCAGCGCTGAACGTCTCCTTGAAAGCAGCGCCCAGGTTGCCCTTGTTGTTGATCGTGCTGGTCACGGCGGTGGTCGCCAGAGAGGTGGCAATTACACCGCCGGCACCGCCGCTGACCAAGGCCAATCCTCCGGGGCCCATCACGAACGACATCATGATCGCAATTGCGATTTGTGCTGCCGGACCAACTCCCGAGTTCTCGTACTTGAACGACTCGTGAATCTCCTTCACCAGCCGCCAATCAACATCCCCACGCGCCTCGGCATCCTTCAACCACGCCAACTGCGGATCAGCCTTGACCATCGCATCGATGGTCTGGCTGACGGACTGCTGGTTGACATCCTTGATGTCGATCTTCAGGCCATCGACCGCTTTGATGACGATGTTGCCCTTGGCAATCATCTGGGTCTGACGCAGGGTTTCATCGGTATTACCGCGACCTTTGGACGACACCCACGCAGCATTGTTGTTGGTCTTGGTATGGCTTTCGTCATGGAGGTCTTTGACCCCTTCAAACGTAATCGCTCCACCGCTGTCCAGCGTGATGTTGTTCCCACTTTCCAGCTTGGCAACCTGGTAGAGCTGATCGCCTTTGCTGGACAGCGTCAGATCGCCGCCAGCCTTGATCTCGGAGCCGATATGCTTGATATCGGTCACCTCGTCCCGCTTCATTTTGAGCTTGCCGAAGCTGCCCTTTTTCTTCATGTCATACAGCGAGTAGTCCGTGTCCTGCGCTGCAAGAATGTTGAGGTTGTCACCCGCGACCAGATAAGCTTCGTCGCCTGCAGTCACGCGACTGGAGATCACGCTGAGGTCTTTACCGGCACTCAGCTTGACGTCGCCGCCTGCGGTGATCCCGGACATGACCTGGCTGACATGGTCCTCCTGCATCGTGAGTTTTTTGCTTTTGTACAGCGAGTGCTCCTCATCAGCAGCCGAGCCGATGGTCAGGTTCTCGGTCGCAGACATCGACACGTCACGCTTGGCATCGATCTGACTGGCGATGACCGAAAGGTCCCGTCCGGCCGTGATGTTCAGATCACGCCCGGCATCGACGGTTGAGCCGTACTGGGTAACGTTGTCATTGGTATGCAGTCCACGCTGAGAACTGAAGGCCTTTTCAGCGGAAACCAGATTCACATCGCGACCGGCATTGATCGTGGTATCTGCGCCGCTCTTCAGAACACCACCCGTGTTGATGACGTCTCGTCCAGCCTTGAGCGTCAGATCGTTGGCCGCTTCGATGCGCGCAGCGTTGTCGATGAAGTCCGAACGCTCGTTCATGTCGCCAACACCACTCTCATGGGTGGTGACGCTGCGTTCATTGATGATGTCGCCACGAGTGGCAGTCAGCGAGACGTCACGCCCGGCGATAATGCCGCCAGCCTTGTTTACAAGGTTATTGCCTGCGAGAAGATCAAGACGATTGCCTGCTTCAATCAGGCCACTGTTGACCAGATTGTTGTCGGCGGTGGCTGAAAGGTTGTTTTTGGCGCGCAATGTTCCGGCGTTTTCCAGATCCTTGCCGGCAATGAGCGTGACATCACTGCCTTGAATCAGCGCGCCGTTAGCTGCGAGGCGATTATTGGCATTGGCCAGGTAGAGTACCGGGACAAGCACTTGCTCGCCGTTTACCACGGCGTTTTCCATCCAGACGATATCGTGAGTCAGTGCCGCGACCTGTTCGGATGTCAGGCTGACTCCCACTGCCAGATTGAGCTGATTTTTGCTGGCGATGGCGTTGTCCATCAGGTACTTGTACAGACCCTCATCGGTGGTCTGACCATCGATGAAGCGCTGGCCGGTACGTGCCACAACCGCCTGCTGGACCAGGCGCTGCTCATAGAGCCCGTCGCCCAATCGCTTGGCGCTCTTGTCAGGATCGTACCCAAGGTTCGACAGCAGATAATCCGAACCCATGAACTGCTTGAGGTCAGTCAATACCGGGTTGGTTTCTATCAGATACTTGTGTGCATTGGATGACTTGCTGGTCACCGGCAAGCCTTGTACGCGATTGATCGTGAAGTCGGTGGAGCGGCCAGGCAATGCCGTGCCACTGGTGTCGGCAGCGGGTGTGCTGACGTCGAGAGCGCTGGCCGTCGCACCCGTTTCGCCTGCCTTGTGATCAGCCGTCTTCAAGTCAACCGTACTGCCTGAAGCCTGAGCATTGTTTGCCAGATGGATGTTCCTTGGCTGGGTATCGGTCAAGGTTTGCTGGCGATTGGCGGGGCTGATCGCGGCGCCACCCATGGTCCAGCTATCCGGACCGGTGGCGGTCGGCGTGCTGTTGCCTTGTCCGCTCAGACGGAACAAGCCGTTTTGCCCGGTGGGCAGACTGAAACCGGGCAGCGCTAACGGGTTGACTTGCTGTTGAGCCAGATCGGGTGGCAGCTGTGCGTTGATGTAAATCGGTGTCGAATAAGCGCTACCCGCACCTGTTTCGGTTTTGTTGCGGCCGGCTGCGACATAGGCGTAGTAAGGCCGTTCGACGCTGTTGCTGATTTTCTGCGTGGCATTGAGTGTGATGTTGCCGCCCGCCTGAATCACCGCATCGTAGGCGTTGGTCGAGCCTGTTACCGTAATCTCCGGGCCGGTGAGCTTGCCCCCGCCCATCAACTTGATAAAGGCACTCAGATCCGCTTCGACGTCGGGTGACGGCGTCCCACCGTTTTTCTTGTTGAACGCATCTGCTGCGGCGACTGCCCCGAAGATCTGCTTCACATAGTTCCAGTACGTGCGCTTGGTGACGATCTCCTGCTCTTGCAAACCGGTGTTATTGATAGTGTCGGCATTGGCCACGATGTTGCCGGTGGCGGCAATCGTGCTACTGGTGTTGTTCAGCGTCGACGCATTGATCGAGATGTCGCCGCCGCTGGTCATGCTGGCAGCCGCACTGCTGGCGTTGACTTTCAAACGATCGGTTTCAGCGATTTCCCACAGGCCATTTCGCCGCCCTCCACTACGGAAGTCACAGCCAACGATAGGAACCAGATTGCAATCAAGTTGCGTGATGACAACTGAACTTTTTTCTTGCTTGGTGTATTCCAGGATCGCCCGAACGTTGTTGATGGTCAGGGCATTGATGGTCAGGTTCTGAGCGCTGTAGATGTCACCGGAAGAGTTATCCAGCAGATCGGCTTTGCCAGTTCCGGAATCCCTGCCGATGTAAACGTTGCTCAGCCCGTAGAGTTGGCCATAGGAGTTATTGAGGTTCGCAACCTGCAGGCGCATGTCGCCGCCGCTGGTGATCAACGCATTGGTGTTGAGCAGTGATCCGCTGGTCAGTGTCAGATTTTGTGCCGCAGCCAGCGTGCCGAAGTTGTTGACCGCTCCGGCATTGATGGTCATGTTGGCTGCCGAGGTCAGACGAGCGCCATTGTCCAGGCGGCCACCGACATTAAGCGTGGTGTCCCCGCCGCCGGCGATACTCGATGTCGCGCTGCTGAGACTCACCTGCGCGGCACTCAGATTCAGAGTACCCAGGCTACTGAGCCGCCCCGCGCCCCAATAAGCGCCACCGAGGCCGACATTCATCCGGCCGTCACTGGCAATCAACCCGTCGTTGAGCCAATTGACGCCATTGCCGGTGAAACTGTCAGACGCCAGCAATTGCCCGGTAGCGGTCTGGGTCAGACTGTTGACATTGACGGTAAGACGCCCGGCCTGGATAACGCTGCTGTTGGTCCAGCTGTCAGCACCGATCGTCAGGCCGCCACGGGTTACCAGCGCCCCCCCTGCATTCATCAGGTTGGCGGTGGATATATCAAACGTGCCGGTGCCGACGTGCAACAGGCTGCCGCCGGTATTGAGGAAGCTGCCGGTGCCGAGCGTCAGGTCGGTGTTGGCGGTTTCCAGCGTGCCGTTGCGGTTGTCGAACAGGCCGCCAATCTGGAAGCTGGTTTTGCCGCCGCTGCCGAGGGCACGCAACTGGCCGGTCTGGTTATCGAGGCTGGCAGCCTTGATGGCAAGGGTGCTGTCGCTTTCGATGATGCCCAGGCGGTTATTCAATGCGCCGGTCAGATTGAGGTCGATCTGCTGGCCGGCAATCTGGCCGTCGTTGTCGCCGCTGTTGTCGAAGTTGTTGCCGGTGACGTTGATTTTGCCTTTGGCGTAGAGGCCGCCATTGCGGTTGTCGAAGTTGCCGGTGGTGATGACTGCATCGCCGCTTTGCGCCGAAATGCGTCCGCCGTAGTTATCGAGTCCACCCGGTGCGACGAGATTCACGCGTTGAGCCTGAATCACACCGCCCTGGCGATTGTTATTCAGGTCGTAGCCATTCTTCAGCGCACCGGTCAGGCGCGCAGAGAACGCAGCTTTCAGGCTGGCGAGGACGCCGCCACGACTATCGAGGTTGCCAGCGTCGAGGGTAAGGTCCCCGGCATCGGCAATGATCCGGCCGCTCTGGTTATCGATGTCGCCGCTGGTGGTCAGGGTCAGTGCGCCCTTGCTTTGCAGAGTGCCCTTGGCGTTGGCCAGACTGGCCGCCCGGATCTGTACATCGCCATTCTGGCTGTAGATCAAACCGTCGGCGCTGTTCTGGATGACGCCAGGCGTGGTGATCGTCAACACGTCATTGGCCGCGACGGTGCCGCGATTGCGGTTGTCCAGGCCGCCACTGAGCAGGGTCATCAAACCCTGACTGGCCAGTTGGCCGCCCTGATTGTTGATCTGTGTGGCGCGTTGCAGCAGCAGTGCGCCACCGCTGGCGAGCTTGCCGTTGGTGTTGGTCAATGCGCCGAGCAGGTCGAGGGTTACGGCGCCATCGCTGGCCGCCATGCCACCGGTGTTATCCAGTGTGGTGCCGACAAAGCTCAGGTCCTGTTTGGCACTGACACTGCCGCCGGCGTTGCCCAGCGTCATCGCCTGCATCGTCAGGGTAGCACCGCTGTAGATCGAACCACCCGCAGCGTTATTCAAAAGACTAGCGACGGTCAGAGCCTGCGCTCCGCCACTGGAAACCACGCCCTTGTCGCTGTTATCCAGGCTCGCGGCGTTGACGTTAAGGGCTTTCTGGCTGACCAGTGCACCGGCACCGCTGTTGAGCAAGTCCCCGCTCAGTGTCACATCGAGGCTGCCGCTTTTGCTGGAGAGCGTGCCGCTGTTGCGGTTGTCGAGGCTCTGGGCATTGACGTCCAGACCTTGCCAACCGGAGATCAGACCGTTCTGGTTGTGCAGTTGGCTGCCCGTGAGGCTCAGCAGGTTGCTGCTGATCAGTTTGCCGCCGCTGTTATCGATGGCCCGGGTTTTAAGGCCGATGCTCTGGCTGCTGGAGATTTCGCCGCTGCGGTTGGTGAGGTCACGCAGGTGCTGAATGCTCAACTGGCCTTCAGTGGTGATCAGGCCGCC
The DNA here is from genome assembly GCF_030209055.1 of Pseudomonas sp. lyk4-TYG-107. Classification (NCBI taxonomy): domain Bacteria; kingdom Pseudomonadati; phylum Pseudomonadota; class Gammaproteobacteria; order Pseudomonadales; family Pseudomonadaceae; genus Pseudomonas; species Pseudomonas sp. lyk4-TYG-107. Next base: position 107,545 of record NZ_JARVST010000012.1, on the reverse strand, counting down.
TTCGTTGTTCAGATCAGCAGCGGCCGCGCCGAAATCAATGGCGATGGCACTGCCCAGCAGCGAGCCGTTCTGGTTGTTCAAGCCGTTGCTGTTGACAGTCAGGCCAGTGGTGGCATTGATCAGCCCCAAGTTCTGGTTGGTGAGCAGGCCGTCGAGGTTAAGGTCCAGATTCGAACGGCTGGTCAGTGTGCCGCCGCTGTTGTCGAGGCTGGTCGCTTTGACATCCAGCGCAGCCGCGGCAATCAGGCCTTTGATGTTGGTCAGCGCCTGGTCGATGCGCAGCGTCACGGCCTGGTTGCTGAGCAATTTGCCGTTGCTGTTGTCGAGGCTGCGCGCCGTCACTGTGAACGCCTGGGTGCTGGAGATCTCACCGCCGTCGTTGTTGACGTCCTCAAGGTTCTTGAGCATCAGCAACGGCGCGCCGATCAGGCCGTTCTGGTTGTTCAGTTGACCGTGATTGAGGTCCAGGTCCAGCGACATGTTGCTGAACAACTGGCCGCCCTGCTGATCGAGACCGGTGACGTTCGCGGTCAGCGCAGCAACGCTGGCAATACGACCGCCATCCTGGTTGGTCAGTTGGGTCGCCTTCAGGTCCAGCGTATCGCCACTGTTCAACTTGCCGTTGTGGCTGTTATCCAGCGTACCGGTGTGCACCACTACCGCGCCTTTGGCGCTGAGGCTACCCCCGTTGCTGTTGTCGAGGCTGGCACTGCTGAGATTGAGGCTGGCGTCGGTGACGATCTGACCACCGCGGTTGAGCACCACGCCGGTGGTGTTCAATGTCAACGGCCCGGCAACCGACAGGCTGCCGAGATTGTTGGTCAGACTCGCCGCTGTCACGCCAAGGCTGCCCTCGGCGCTGATCAGGCCCTGACTGTTATTCAGGTCACCGCTCAGGTCGAGCTTCAGGTTGCTCTGGCTCAGGAGCGCACCCGCAGTGCTGTCGAGGCTGCGGCCGGTCAGGGTCAGGTCGGTTTTACCCGAAATCAACCCCTTGGCACGGTTGAGCACTTCATCAACGGTCAGGCTCAACGCACCTTGTGCAATCAGCTTGCCGCCGTCGCTGTTGTCCAGACGACTGCCGACCAGCGTTACGTCAGCCTGGCTGGACAGCTCGCCGCCACGGTTATCGACGGCATCGACCGTCAGTTGCAGCGCCTGATTCGCCCCGACGAGACCGGCGTTACGGTTGTCGAGGCTGTTGCCGGTGAGCTTCAGCCCGGCGGTTGCCACCAGTTCACCGTGCAGGTTATCGAGGGTCGCGACGTTAGCGATAACGTCGGCTTTGCCGGCGATATGCCCTTCGCTGTTGTCGACGCTGTCGGCTTTCAGATTCAGTTCATCATCAGCGATCAGCGTACCGCCTTGGTTGACCAGTTGGCCGTCCACCGTCACCCCGAGGGTGCCACGGCTGGTGATCAGGCCGCCGCTGTTGTCCAGGCGAGCGCGTTTGGCATCCACGCTCTGCGCGGAAATCAGGCCCTTGACGCTGGCCAGCAGTTGCTCGATGCGCAGGGTCAGGTCCTGATTGCTGATCAACTTGCCGCTGTTGCTGTTATCGAGGTTTTGCGCGATCAGGGTGAAGGCTTGGGCGCTGGAGATTTCACCGCCCTGGTTGTCGACATCCTTGAGGTTTTTCAGCACCAGCAGCGGCGAATTGATCAGGCCGTTGCGGTTGTTCAATTGGCCGTGGTTGAGGTCAAGGCTCAGGAAGGTTTTGCTGAACAGTTGACCGCCCTGCTGATCGAAGCCGGTGACCGTTGCGGTCAGGGCTTTTTCGCTGGCGATGCGACTGCCGATGCCGTTGCTCACTGCGCCGGCGTTGAGCGTGAGGGTGTCACCGCTGACCAGGCTGCCGCCGGAGGCGTTGTTGACGGCACCGGTGGTCAGCGCGGTGGCTTTCTTGGCGCTGATCAAGCCGCCCTGACTGTTGTCCAGACTCTGCGAAGTCAGGATCAGCCCGCTGTCAGTGGCAATTGAGCCCGCCTGATTGTTCAGGCTACCCGTGGTGGTCAGCGCCAGCGCGCCGGCGCTCGACAAGTGACCGCGTGTGTTATCGAGACTGCCCGCGTTTACAGTCAGCTTCCCTTCGCTGCTGATCAGACCCTCGATATTGCTCAAGGCGTTGTCGAGACGAATGTCCAGATTGCCCTGTCGGGTAACGAAATTACCGCCGCTGTTGTCCAGACTCTGCCCGATCAGCGTCGAGGTACCCACACTGAACAGTTGTCCGAGGGTCTGATTGATGACCCGGGCCACAGTCAGGCCAAGGGTGGTTCCGGCGAGGACTTTGCCGCTGTCACTGTTGTTCAGGCTTTGACCGATGACGTTCACATCGACGGTGCTGGAGATTTCACCGCCGCGATTGTCGATCTCGCCGACCGTGAGTTTCAGCGCTTTTGTGGTACCGACCAGACCGGCCTTACGGTTGTCGAGCGACTGGCCACTGAGCAACAACGAACCTTGGGCGACCAATTCACCACCCTGGTTAACCAATTGCGTCACGTTGGCGTTCAGATCGGCTTTGCTTGAGATACGCCCGGCGCTGTTATCGATGCGCGTCACGCCGAGAATCATCGGCCCTGCCGCACTGAGCAAGCCGCCACGGTTATCCAGTTGTGTGCCGCTGTAGTTGACGGCGGCCTGACCATCGAGCAGACCTTTGTCGCGGTTGTCGAGTGCGCCAACGCTGAGTTGCAGGTCTTTGGTCGCGCGAACTTTACCGCCACGGTTGTCCACGGAATCGCTGCGCAAGGTCAGGCGATCCTTGCCAACCACGCTGCCGCCACGGTTGTCGAGGCTGCCACTCTGGACATCGACCGCACCTTTGGCGCTCAGCTCACCGTTCTGGTTATCGAACAAGCCAGTGATGCGCGCGGTCAGACTGCCGTCGCTGACGAGGCTGCCTTGCTGGCTGTTGTCGAGGCTGGCGGCGGTGATGCTGACATTCCCCCCCGAACCCAACACACCGTTGCGGTTGTTCAGCGCACCGATCAAACCGATGTTCAGCGCTACGTCGCCCGTCACCTGGCCATCGCTGTTGTCCAGCGTGATGGCGTTGATACGGGTGGTGCCGGCGCTGGATATCTCGCCATCGTGATTATTCAGATCGCCGAGATCGGCGCCGAGGCTGCCGTTGCTGCTGATCACGCCCTGGGTGTTGATGACCTTGCTGGCGTTCAACTGCACCGTCGAGTTGCCGAGGACGCTGCCCTTGTTCTGATTGTCCAGAGTGGTGGCTGTGAGGCGCGTGTCCTGCTGGGCGCTCAACGTACCGCCCTGATTGCTCAGGGTTTGCGCGACAGTCGCCGTCAGGTTGCGACTGGCGATCACGCTTTTGCCGCTGTTGTTGAGGTTCTGCGCACTCAGGTTCACGTCGCCAGCGCTGTTACGGCTGTTGTCGGCGTTGACCCCGGCTTCAATGATGCCGTTGTTGCTCAGGGTTCCACCGGCGCTGAGGCTGATGCTGTCGCGTGCAGCGAGGTTTTGCTGGTTGCTCAGATCGCCTTGGGTTTGCACGTTCAGAGCGGTGCCAGCGTAGACCGGACCTTGGGCACTAAGGCTGTTGGCTTTGATGTTCACAGCAGTGGCTGCCGAGGTCTGCGCCAGGGTCAACTGGCCGTTGGCATCGATCTGGATATCGCCACCACTGGCAGCCAGGTTGCCCGCCAGTTTCACCCCGACCCCGGCCTCGGTGCCAACCAGTTTGATCGCCCCGGCATACATCCCGCCCAGCGCCGAGGAGTCAATCGCCAGTTGCGGTTTGGTGCTGCCGTCATCGGCACGGGCCGTGGCATTCAGGGTTTGTGCGTTGACGTCGTTGCGCCCGGCAACAATCGTCAGATTCTGCGCCTGAATTTCGGCGTTGATCTTCGCGCTACGGGTGATGATTTCGAAGCGGTCGACGTTATTGGCGTTGAGGCCTGCGCCTTCGATCGCCACAGAACCCTGATCAACCTGAAAACGATCCAGCCGGCCCGCGCCATCCAGCACCGGCTTACCGGTAGTCAGCGTCACGCGCGGTGCGTTGATGAAGCCGCAGCCATTACAGGTGATGCCATACGGGTTGGCGACGATCACTCGCGCTGACTGCCCTGCCACTTCGGTGTAACCGCGCAACTGGCTTGGGTTGCCGCTGATGACTTCGTTGAGAATAGCTTGCGCCGAACCGCTGTTTTTCAGGTTCGGGTTGCCAATGATGTGCCCGGCCAACTGGGTGTTCGAGGTCTGCGCCGAGCCGTTGTTGAGGATGACACCCTGCGCGCCGACGTTGTAATCGTGGAACTGGTTATGCGACAGCCCGCTGCCGTTGGGCGTGGCGATGTTGATGATCGGCACGCCATTGCCGGCCCGATCCAGCGCGGTGTTCGGGTTGGCCACGACAATGCCGTCGGCCTGCGCCCACATCGGTTGCCAGAACATCACGTTCGCCAGCAGGAACGCCAGCCCGCGCTTGGGCATGCCCAGAAACGACTCACGGGTTTTTACGGCCGCAGAAGGCTGGCCTGCAAGGAAGGCGAACTGACGAACATCCATGTCGATGGTCTCGAAGAATTTGAATTAGATGAAAAAGTCGAGGCGGAAATAGATCGGCGCTTCACGCTCGGTCAGCACGTCCGGGCGTTCGAGGGAATGCGCAAAGGTCACGCTGGCGGCCACATGCTCACCGCGGGCGAACAGTTCCAGCGAGTTGCTCGACATGCGTCCGTGCTGATCACCGTTGTAACGGTCGCCGCGAATCACGCCTTGGTCGTAACCGAGGCTGGTGCCGTATTCAGCGAACACCGGGCGCAGCCATTCGGCCGTGACCGGTCGGCTCCAGCGCAGATCGTTGCGCCAGTAGCCGCCGCTGTCGCCGGACAACGACTGATCCTTGTAGCCACGGATCGACGCTGACCCGCCAAGGCTGGTGCGCTGCGGACTGAACAGCACGTCTTCGCTGCGCTGGCCGGTCATCAGGCTGCTGAAGCTGAAGGATTCGCCCCATACCTTGAACGGCTGCAGGTAGCTCAGAGTCGCGGTGTATTTGCGGTAGCGTGCGTCGGGCTCGCCGGGGCCTGGATCGTGGCTGCCCTGCGCATCGAACGCGCCGATGCCTTCCTGCATGCCGGCGTCGAAGTTGACGAAGGCGCTGCCGATGCGGCGACCGTGGTTGAAGCCGAACTGCGCTTCGCTGATGCGGTTGCTGCTCAGCTTGAGCTTGCTGTCTTCGATGTAGGTGTTGGTGCGCAGGTAGGACAGCCCGGCGCTGAGCGAAGTCTTGCTCACCGAGTCGCGATGGATCACTCGCTCGGCGCGCAATTGATGGTTTTCGCTGTCGCCGGTCTGCTTGAAGTTGTAGCCGTTGGCGGCGATCTGCGAGCGGTAGTCGCTCTGGCTGTAGGTGTAGCTGAAGTTCCACCAGCCCCACGGCAGGTTGTAATTGAGCATGGCGTTGCTGGAGGTGTGCTGGTGATCGGTCATTGCGTCGTGACCGCCGCGCAGGCTCAACTGATCGGCCAGGCCCAGCGGGCTGTCCCAATCGAAAGTGGTGCCCCACTGCTGTTCACCGGTGCTGCGTTGGCCGTCGTTGCTGCGCGACAGTCCGGCCCGCCATGGCTTCTGCGGATTATTGGTGACCAGCACTTCACTGCCGCCGACGTTCTTGCCCGGCGCCAGCTCCATCTTGGCCTGATTGGACGGCAGGCGATTGAGCTGATCGACCATCTGCTCGATCTCGCGCAGGTTGACCAGATCGCCGGACTTGCCGGGAAAGGCCATCGCCAGTTCACGCTCCGAAAGCTTGCTGTTCTCGGCGCCTTTCATGCCTTCAAGTTTGCCCTCGACCACCAGCACTTTCAGGTGCCCGCCGGACAGATCCTGCTGCGGCAGGTAGGCACGGCTGGTGACCAGGCCTTTCTCGATGTAATGGTCGGTGATGACCTTGAGCAACTCGTTGAGTTGCGGCACCCCGAGGCACTGGTCGATGTAGGGCTTGAGCAAGCGAGTTTTGTCGCTGTCGGACAGACTGTCGGCGCCCTTGAGCTCGATGTCCTTGATCGGGAAACAGCGGGTGTCGGTGGGCGCTGCCGGTTGCGCAGGCTTGGCATCTTTGCCGGGCAGGTCCTTGAGTTCTTCCAGACGTCGCTGCTGCTCTTCAAGCAGGCGATTCTGGCGATCGCGGATCAGGTCGGTTTCACCGGGAGTGGGTGCAGCGAAGGCAATCTGGAGTGGAGACAGGCACAGCAAAGCTGCGCACAACCTCGCCGCGAGGGCGGGTGGGTACATGTTCGATCCCTCGATACGGAATGACATCAAAATAGTGGCGCGATATTAGATGGCCATCATTTTGACGTCAAACAATCGTTTCATCCTTTTGTCGGGTTTGTAACAGGGATTGAACAATCGACGCGGCTGCGGTTTTCCGGGGGGAATCCTTGGTTCAGTGCGCAACGCCCAACTTCGTCGTCACGTCCTGAGGTGCCAGTAAGCGGCCATCCGCTGAACGCAATTTCAGTTTCCTGATCGGCTGCCGCTGCTGCGCATCAACCATCACCGAACCCGGCTCACCCGGCGCATACAGGTGCTCCCCGCCCCACTGCGACAGCGCGACGATCACCGTCTGCAAGGCCTTGCCGCGTTCGGTCAGCACGTATTCCTTATAGGCACCGCCATCGGCGGCCGGCACGGTTTGCAGGATCCCCTGCTCTACCAGGCTCTTGAGCCGAGCGCTGAGCATATTCTTGGCGATATCCAGATTCTTCTGAAAATCACTGAAGCGGCGGATGCCCTCCAGCGCATCGCGGATGATCAGCAGCGACCACCAGTCACCGATCAAATCCAGCGTACGGGCGACCGGGCAGGCGTTGCCGTGCAGGCTTTTGCGCTTCACAGGGTGTTTCTCCATCAAATCCAGCGTGTGGTTGCATCTTACAACTGTGAAGCTGGAAAAGAACCACGCCACCCGCCATGGCAATTGAGCACTTGCGTACAAGTGACAGCCGCGATTTGCGCCGATAGTGATGGGCGGCCATGCGGCATCCGGCCTTCCTGAACGATTGCCCACAGCAAGGAGTTTCCATGAGCACATTCACTACCGATGACGGCACACAGATCTATTTCAAGGACTGGGGCAGCGGCAAACCCGTGCTGTTCAGCCATGGCTGGCCGCTGGATGCCGACATGTGGGAATACCAGATGGAGTACCTGAGCAGTCGCGGCTACCGCACGATTGCGTTCGACCGCCGTGGTTTCGGCCGCTCCGATCAACCATGGACCGGCTACGACTACGACACCTTTGCCGATGACATCGCGCAACTGATCAACCACCTCGACCTGCGCGACGTGACGCTGGTCGGCTTCTCCATGGGCGGCGGCGACGTCAGCCGCTACATCGCCCGCCACGGCAGCGAGCGCGTTGCCGGGCTGGTGCTGCTCGGTGCAGTGACGCCGCTGTTCGGCAAGAAAGCCGACTATCCGCAAGGTGTCGACACCTCGGTGTTCGACGGGATCAAGGCCGGTCTGCTCAAGGATCGCGCGCAATTCATCGCTGATTTCGCCGCGCCGTTCTACGGCACCAATCAGGGCCAGAAAGTCTCCGACGGCGTGCTCACGCAAACCCTGAACGTCGCCCTGCTCGCCTCGCTGAAAGGCACCGTGGATTGCGTCACCGCATTCTCGCAAACCGACTTCCGTCCGGACATGGCGAAGATCGACGTACCAACCTTGGTGATCCACGGCGACGGCGATCAGATCGTGCCGTTCGAAACCACCGGCAAGCAAGCCGCCGCGCTGATCAAGGGCGCCGAACTGAAAGTCTATGCCGGCGCCCCCCACGGTTTTGCCGTAACGCACACCGAAGCGCTCAACGAAGACCTGCTGGGTTTCCTGAACCGCTGATGTTCGTCGGCGCGACAACCTTCTAAGAGTAGTTGTCCGCCTGCTTCAATCTGCCATCAACGCTGCCAGTGCCAACGCGTTACCCAGCGCGGCACCACTGGCAGTGTTGTCGAAGATGCACCAGGCCGCGGCACCCTCTGCTGCCGCGACTTTCATTTGCTCTGCCAGCGCTTGCAGATAGCGCTCATCGTAGGCGCTGTGGTAAATGCGTGGCGAACCGTGCAGCCGCCAATAACGCACATCCGCCCAGCCCTGCGCCGAACCATCGGTGCTGATCCGCGACGGATCGACCACGACCTGGGAAATCCGATACGCCTGCAACATCGGCGCCGCCACCACCCACGACTCATGCCGTGGCTCAAGCACCACGTCACCGGCGAAGCGTTGGCGCAACGCCACGAAAAACGCCTCTGTGCGTGCCGGCTCAAAGGCCAGCGACGGCGGCAGTTGCACCAGCAAACACCCCAGCCGATCGGCCAGGCCTTCGCACTGCCCGAGAAACTCATCCAGCGCTTGCTCACAGTTTTGCAGACGCAACTCATGAGTAATCTGCTTCGGCACCTTCACTGAAAAGCGAAAGCCCGGCGGCACCGAATCCGCCCAGCGCGCATAAGTCTGACGCCGATGCGGGCGATAGAACGAGCTGTTGATTTCCACGCAGTCGAACCGCGCCGCATAACGCTGCAGATGCGTGCCCTCGGCCGGAAACTGCGGCCAATACTCACGCCCCAGACTCCAGCCCGCGCAACCGATAAACATCAAAAAAGCCCCTTCGCCGCTTCACGCATGAAAATCTCCACTGTCTCGTTCACAGATTTCAGGCACAACGAAATGCCTGTGGGAGCTGGCTTGCCAGCGAAGGCGTCGATACATCCACAAACGCTGTGCCTGACACAACGCTTTCGCGAGCAAGCTCGCTCCCACAGGGTTCAGCGGTGCTCACAGATTGGAGCGCGACGAAGCGCCTACACGATTATTTTTTGCCGGGCAGGACGCTGGCCAGTACCTGCTTGGCGGCTTGCACGATCACGCCCGCCTCGTCCGGGTCGCCTTTGAGCAAGGTCGTGGCAAATTTCTTCGCCTGTTCGAGCTTGATGTGCGGCGGCAACGGCGGCACGTTGGGATCGGTTTTGAACTCGATCAGCACCGGCACGTCCGAGGCCAGCGCCTGCTCCCAGGCGGCAGCGACGTCCTCGTCGCGGTCGACGAAAATCCCCTTCAGGCCGATGGAAATGGCGAACAGGTGATACGGCACGTCGGGAATGCTTTGCGAGGCTTCGAACTTCGGATCGCCCTCCATCACCCGCTGCTCCCAGGTGACCTGATTCAGATCCTCGTTGTTGAACACCGCACAGATCCACTTCGGGCTGCTCCACTGGCGCCAGTATTTGGCGACGGTGATCAGCTCCGCCATGTTGTTCATCTGCATCGCGCCGTCACCCACCAGCGCAATCACCGCGCGCTCGGGATGGGCGAACTTGGCGGCGATCGCATATGGCACGGCAGCGCCCATCGAGGCCAGGCCACCGGACAGCGAACACTGCATGCCCCGGCGAATCTTCAGGTCTCGGGCGTACCAGTTGGCGCAGGAACCCGAATCGCTGGTGATGATCGCTTGATCCGGCAGGCGCGGTGACAGTTCATACACCACCCGCTGCGGATTGATCGGATCGGCTTTGGACATCGCGCGTTTTTCCAGGGTCTTCTCCCAGGTACTGCGCCAGCCTTCGATTTTCTTGCGCCATTTGTGCGAAGTTTTCTGTTCGAGCAACGGCAGCAGTGCAGCAAGGGTTTCGGCGGAGTCGCCGACCAGATTGACCTCCATCGGATAACGCAGGCTGAGCATGTCTGGCTGCAGATCGATCTGCACGCCACGCGCCTGACCTTCCTTGGGCAGGAACTCGGCATAGGGGAAACCCGAGCCGATCATCAGCAAGGTGTCGCACTCGTGCATCATCTTGTAGCTCGGTTCGGTGCCCAGCAGGCCGATGCTACCGGTGACCCACGGCAAATCGTCCGGCAGCGCAGCCTTGCCGAGTAACGCCTTGGCGACCCCGGCACCGAGTTTTTCCGCAATGGCGATCACTTCATCCGTTGCCTGCAGTGCGCCGGCGCCCACCAGAATCGCGACTTTTTCACCGCTGTTCAGCACATCAGCGGCGCGCTGCAGATCGGCCTCGTAGGGCAGCACTTTCGGCTTGGTGTAACCGACGCCGGAATGCGCGGTGCCATGCGCCCGCGCCGGTGGCTCATACTCAAGATCCTGCAAATCATTGGGCAGGATGATCGCCGTCACCCGCCGCTCGCCAACCGCCGTACGCACGGCGCGGTCGAGCAAATGCCGAACCTGCGACGGCGCCGACGCCTGCTGCACAAACGCCCCGGCCACATCCTTGAACATCGAGACCAGGTCCAGCTCCTGCTGGTAATGACTGCCAAGCGCCGTCCGCGCCTGCTGGCCGACAATCGCCAGCACCGGTTGATGATCCATGCGTGCGTCGTATAACCCGGTGATCAGGTGCGAAGCACCCGGTCCCGAAGTGGCGATGCACACGCCCAACTCGCCCGTGAACTTGGCGTGGGCCGAGGCCATGAAAGCGGCCATTTCTTCGTGTCGCGCCTGAACGAATTCGATCTTGCCATTGGCTCGGGCGAGCGCGCCGAACACGCCGTTGATGCCGTCTCCCGGATAACCAAAAATCCGCGTGACGCCCCATTGGCTGAGCCGCTCAACCAGAAAATCTCCCACTGTCGTCGTCATCTCGTTCCTCGCCTGTCACCTGTGCATGAAGCCTGCCCGGCGAGATATCCGCCGGGCAGTACATGGGTCTGGACAGCTTGGGAGCGCGCGAAGTTTCGATTGTTTTTACCCGACGGCGTTGCCGAGCCGCTCCCTGTAGGAGCTGACGAAGGCTGCGATCTTTTGATCTTCAAAAACAACATCAAAAGATCGCAGCCTTCGGCAGCTCCTACAGGTTCAAGTGGTTCAACTGGTAGCGGGCATGGGTGAAGGCCACTCGGCCTCATCGATTTGCGCCAGACTCAGGTGCGCCGTTTCTCTGAGCAGCAATGAACACAGCGCCACGATGCCCAGCGCAATCGCGCCGTAAACTGCCACCCCGAAGGCGTTGTGATTGTTGGCGATCAGAATCGCTGTGGCCGCACTGGAGGCTGTCCCGCCGCCCAGCGCCGCACCGATCTGATAAGCAGCCGACATTCCCGAATAACGCATGTGCCGCGGAAACTGCTCCGCCAGAAACGCGGGAATCGGCCCCTGCGTTGCGCCCATGAACGCACCGATGGCGACGTAGGCGGCGGTTGAAACCAGCAGGCTCTTGAGGCCGACCAGCGGGAAGAACGCAAAAAAACCGAGGGCCATGATCACCGCGCCGAGGATCATTACCTTGCGGCGTCCGATGCGGTCCGAGAGCAAGGCAAACAACGGCGCAGTGATCACAATGGCGATCGACAGCGACAAGTCGAAAACCAGCGCATCGGTGCTGCCATAGCCCAGTTGCGTGGCGTACGACAGAAAGAACGTGCTGCCGATGTAGGCGATGGTCACGTAGCCGAAAGCGATACCGGTGCACAGCAGCATGGCTCTGGGCCGTGCGCGCAGCGCTTCGAGCAACGGCATGCGCACGTGCGTCTGCGGTTCGGCGGGTTGTTCAAGCGGTTTTTGCAAGCGCGCATACAGACCGATCAGCACCAGCACGCCACCGAGCCAGAATGGAATACGCCAGGCAAATCCGGTCAGGTCATCGTGCGACGCGACACTGACAATGGCGAAAACCCCGGCGCCGAGAATCCCGCCGATTCCGATGCCCATGCTGGTGAAACTGCCCCACAGACCACGTCGTCCGGGCGGCGCCGACTCGATGCCGAACAGCGCCGCACCGCCCCACTCGCCACCGGCGGCAAAGCCTTGCACCAGCCTGAGCAGCACCAACAACACCGGTGCGCCAGCACCAAGGGTCGCATAGCCCGGCAGACACCCGATCAACAAAGTGCTCAGGCCCATCAACAGCAGCGTGATCACCAGCATTTTCTGCCGGCCGAGTTTGTCGCCGTAATGCCCGAATACCATGCCGCCAAGGGGCCGGGCAAAAAACCCGGCACCAAAGGCGCCGAACGCCACCAGCGTCGCGGTCAGCGGGTCCATCTGCGGAAAGAACACCTTGGGAAACACCAGCGCGGCGGCGGTGCCGTATATCACGAAGTCGTAAAATTCCAGGGCGGTGCCCATGCCGGAGACGAAAAACGTCCTCAGCGCAGACGGGGAACCGCTCGTGCGATCAATCTCGGTAGCCATGTGCAATGCTCGTTTTGTTTTTATTGGAGGCAGCGATTCAGAAGCGCAGATGGCCGTTTCGGGCCAGCTGCGCGGGGTTGCCGGCGGCGTATTCGAGCACGCTGTTTTCAGTGTCGATGCCGATGGTCAGCAAGGTTTCCCAACGCTCGGTCGCCGGCATGCTCAGATCCGGGTGGAAGCAGATCGGCGCGTCTTCGCCCGCCTCGCCGCACATCGCCTCAGCCCTGCGGCTCAGATTGCCGCTGGCCATGTTTTGCAGCGCCGCGTTGACGTGATCGAAACGCGCGTAAGTCGTCGAGGCATCGGGGGTACGCTCGCCGAGGCTCAGTTCGGGATCGAGAAAGTGGTTGGTGTGGGTGATCCAGCCTTCGGCATCGGGCCGCACCACAGCGGTGAAGACCGGCGACATTTCGATGCTCACCGCACGCGGGGTAGAGTCCTCGCGGGAGAACACGGTCAGTACCGTCGAGGCACTGACCCGTGCCGAACGCGCCAGCGCAATCGCCTCCTCAACGCTGCTGGCTTCTTCGAGGATGCGCCGCGCAATCGCGTGCACCGGCACCCCGGCGGACCCGTTGTCGCTGGCGTGATGCAGGATGTTGAAATGCAATCCCAGCCCCGCACTGTTGACGCCAATCTTGCCGAGCATGCCGAACTCGGTGAACAGCTTGACCGTCATACCCTTGGCCGTGGTCAGTTGCAGGATCAACCCGTTGGGCACCAGCGAATCGTGCCAGTCCCAGGTCTGAATAGTGCGCGGCGCCAATGCGCCGTTGGGCGCAAACACCGCGGTGGAACACTCGCCTTCGGTGGACGCCGGCATCACCGCGAGAATCTCGGTACGGGCATTCAGGCTGGCGAGCTGCCAGAGTGGTATCCCGGCGCCCTCAGCAGTGGCGACGATCTCTTCGGCTAGGCTCGGGCACCAGCTTTGGAGGGTTTGCAGACTGGCTTCGCCGATGGCCTGCACCTGTGCCTGAGGCACACCGACCTGATTGAAGAAATCCAGATAGAGCTCAACGGTCTGGCGGATCTGAGCCGCCCAGGTGGCGCCAATCTGTTGCCCGCGAATCTGTGGGTTGCGGGTGTCGGTGACAAAGCAATGAACATTCACGAAAAGGTTTCCTTGGGTACGTTACAGAGAGATGCCGTCAAGGCTTGCGGCGGTAGATTTCGCGCCCGGCAAACCAGGTATTGAGCACTTGGGTGTCGCGCAGGGCCTGCGGCTCGACACTGAACACATTGCGGTCGAGGACGATCATGTCGGCCTGCTTGCCGGGTTTGAGCGAACCGATCCGGTCTTCCAGGCGCAGCACTTTGGCTGCGTTGAGGGTGTAGGCCTGGAACATCGTCTGGCGGTCGATGTCTTCAGCGGCGTTGAGCACGCCTTTCGGGCCTTTGCGGCTGACGGCCTGATAGATCGCCTTCCACGGTTCGGGGGTGGTGATCGGCCAGTCACTGGCACCGGCGATGGTCGCGCCATTCTTGAGCAGCGAGCGCGCGGGATAGGTGTACATGAAGGCCATCGCGCTGACGTAAGGCTTGACCAGATCCATGCTCGACTCGTCGGCAGCGGCCCAGAACATCTGCATCGAGGCGATCACATTCAACGCCTTGAAGCGGGCGAATTCCTTTGGGTTGACCATTTGCAGGTGGGTGATCGAATGGGCGATGCCGCTCTGCCGATCCTTGCGCGACTGCTCGATGCCGTTGAGCGATTCACGTACCGCACGGTCGCCGATGGCGTGGATGTGCACCAGCCAGCCACGGGCATCGGCGGCACTGACCAGCTCGCCGAAGTGCGCCGGGTCGATCAGCAGCTCACCGGTGTTTTTCGAGTTGCGGTAAGGCTCAAGCATCGCCGCGCTTTGCGCCGGCACTTCGGCCACACCATCGGCGAAGATCTTGATCCCCGGCAGAGTCAGGTTGCTGACCCCGAGAAACTGTTGGCGCACCTTGTCCAGCTCATCAAGGTCGGTCGGCCTAGCCTTGGAGTCCGCCATCAGCAGCGCCGCAACGTGAGCGGTGAGTTCGCCGTTTTCCGAGAGTTTTTTGTAGGTCGGCAGCACGCCGAGCGAGGTGTTGGTAACGTCACTGCCGGGGACCTCGTTGGCGAGCGGGTCCAGCCACCCGGTGATCCCCAGGCTCTTGTAGTAGTTCAGAGCCGCGCGCCCGCCCGCCAGCAACTCATCAGCCGTCGGCGGCGGCAGCAAGGCCTGCACCGGGTACAGACCGGCATCGACGAGGAAGCCATCCGGGCTGCCGTCGGGGTGGTGGCCGATGGTCGCCTGCTCTTCGCCTTTGAGTGCCTTGATCTTTTCAGCCGTCACGCCAGCGCGGTCGAGCATGGCCCGATTGGCCCAGCCGGTGTGCAGATCCCAGCCCAGCAGCAGGATCGGCTGGTTCGCCCATTCGCCCTGATTGAAGCGCTGTTCAAGGCCGGCAATGTCGCTCCAGTAAGTCGACGGCAATCCGCCGACACTGAGGAATTCTCCACGCTGCGCCTTGCCGTCCTGACGCCATTTCCGCAGGTGCTGTTCCAGTTGATCAAGCGGCAACAGTTGCCCGTCGAGGTTGGCCTGCAACATCTGCAGACCGCCCTTGATGGTGTGCGAATGCGAGTCGATGAAGCCGGGCATCAGCACCTTGCCGTGCAGGTCGATCACTTGCGTGGCCGCCGTCTTCAGACGCATCACCTGCGCATCCGTGCCCACGGCGAGGATCTTGCCGTGTTCCACCGCAACCGCTTGCTGCAAGGCTTGGCCGGGTTCGGCGGTGTAGACCCTGGCGTTGTGCAGGATCAGATCGGCGGACGCCAGACTTTCCAGTGAGGCACAGGCCAGTGCCGATGACACCATCAGCGTCAGTAGCTGCTTCATGAGGCTTCTCTTTATTTTTGTTAGGCTGCGAGCAAGCCTATCCAAGCCCTGGCGATAACTGAATGCCACCTCGCGCACAACTTCTGTGCCCAGCAGGAATAGATCAATGGACAAGATGAGTGCCCTGACCATGTTCGTCGCCACCGCCGAACACGGCAATTTCAGCCGCGCCGCCGATGTGCTCGGCAAGACGCCGTCAGCCCTGACCAAAGCCGTGGCGCAGCTGGAAGACGAGCTCGGCACGCGCCTGTTCGACCGCACGACCAGACGCATGGCGCTGACCGAGGCCGGACGGATTTATCTGGACGGTGCGCGGCAGGCGCTGATGCAATTGCAACTGGCCTGCGAAGGCGTCGAACAGCTCAAGCACGAATTGAGCGGCGGCTTGCGCATCACCGCCCCGCCCTCCTTCGCCCCGGCGTTTCTCAACGAAGTCTGCTGCCGTTTTCTCGACGCCCACCCGCAGGTGCATCTGGAAGTCGACTTGAGCGACAGCTATGACGATCCGGTGGATGGCGGTTACGATCTGGCGCTGCGTGATGGCCCGATCGACCTGCCGGGGGTGATCGCCCAACCTATCGTCGAGAATCAGGTGGTGTTGTGCGCCAGCCCGGCGTACCTGGCGCGCAAGGGCAAAGAGGTGTCACTGGACAACTATCAGCAGCACGAGTGGCTGATCTTCCGCCACCCGCTGCTCAACCGGCATTTCTGGTGGGTCAAGCAAGGGGACCGGCGGATTCGCCTGACCCAGCCGAACCCGCGAGTAGCCAGCGACAATTACGACTTCCTGCTGGCATGTCTGCTGAAGGGTCAGGGCCTGCAGTTTCTGCCGCAATGGAGCGCCGCAGCGTATCTGGCGCGCGGTGAACTGGTAGAAGTGATGCCCGAATACTGGCGTGAGCCAAGCGCGTTCGGCCCGTGGATCTACGTGCTGTACCTGGCGCACCGGCGCAGTACGCGCAAGGTCAAAGTGTTTATCGAATTCTTGAAGGCGCACTGGCGCCCACTGTCACAAGGGACGAATGAAAATGGATCTGCCACAGACATGGCGCCAACGCTTCGCTGATATCCGCTACGAACAACAAACCATCGGTGAATCCCGTGCCGACGTGTTCCGCCTCACGCCCGCTGGATCAGACCCGCTGTTCGTCAAATCGGAACCGCGGATTTCCTTTGCCGAATTGCCCGGCGAAGTGCAGCGCCTGCGCTGGCTGGCGGAGCAGGATCTGCCAGCGGCGCGCGTGCTCGACAGCGTCGAAGAAAGCGAGCGCTTCTGGTTGCTGATGACTGCCGTACCGGGGCGTGACCTCGCCAGCAGCGAGCATCTCGCACCGCAGCAAATTGTCTCGCTGGCGGCTAATGCCTTGCGCACCTTGCATGCGCTCGACATCAAAAACTGCCCATTCGATCATCGCCTCGATGCGAAAATCGCCTTGGCCCGCGAGCACCTGCTGGCTGGTTTGATCGATGAAGAAGATTTCGACGATTCGCGCCTCGGCCAAAGCGCCGAAGCGGTGTTCGAGCAGATGCTGGCCGCGCGCCCGCACAGCGAAGACCTGGTGGTGACCCATGGCGACGCATGCCTGCCCAACTTGCTCGCCGACAACGGTCGCTTCAGCGGTTTCGTCGACTGCGGGCGACTGGGGGTTGCCGATCGGTTTCAGGACTTGGCACTGGCAGCCCACAGCATCGCCTACAACCTGGGCGAGCAATGGCTGCCGGTATTTTTCGAGGCTTACGGAGTGCAACCGGATCAGCAAAAAATCGCCTTTTATCAGTTGCTCGACGAGTTTTTCTGAGGCGTATCTCAGCGATGCGGATGCACCGTCATCGCCACCAGTTTGATCACGATCGGCCGCACCACGAGGATGCAAAGGAAAGCCACCGGCATCGCCAGCTTGTAGGCGTGCAAGGCATTACTCAGGTAGTCGTTATCAATCCCGGAGTTGGCCGCAGTGATCACCAGCGACATCAGGAACGCCATGATCGTCGCCATGTACAACGCAAACACGTACGGCGTTGCACGCGGCGACAGCTTGCGCCGGTTGGGATACAAGGCATCGGTAGTGGTTCTTTGATTCATATGGCTTTTCCATCCATTGACAGGGAGCCGGCACCTTAGCAAAGCCCCCTGCCCTCAACTAGACGGCCCGCCACAGGTACTTTATAAAGCACAACTTACGAATCAAACCTACGCGGCGGGACACGGATGAATCTGTTGGCGGCGATTGCCAGTTTTATCAAAGTGGTCGAAGCAGGCTCCATCGTCGGCGCCGCCAAGACCCTGGGCGTCAGTGCGGCCGCGGTGAGCCAGACCCTCAGTCGCCTCGAAACGCACCTCGGCGTTCGCCTGCTGCAACGCACCACCCGCAGCATGGCCCTCACCGAAAATGGTGCGCTGTATTACGAAAAGGTCCGACGCATCGCGGCTGATCTGGAGTCGGCGCAAAGTGCGATCGTCGGCGATGAAAGCGAACTGCAAGGGCGTTTGAGCATCGCCTCCACCAGTGCATTCGGCCGCCACGTCCTGGCGCCGTTACTCGCCAGTTTCGCCGCGCTGCATCCACGCCTGCTGGTCGAGCTGTCGACCACCAACGGCAAAATCAACCACATCCAGGACGGCATCGACCTGAGCCTGCGGATCAAGCCGCAACTGGAAGACGGCATCGTCGCGCGCCGGATTGTTTCCCTGCCGTTCATCTTCTGCGCCGCTCCCGCCTACCTTGCGCGCGCCGGGGTGCCGCAATCACCGCAAGAGCTGCAACACCACGCCTGCCTCGCGTTTCGCTATCCACTGGATGGACGCTTTCTGCGCTGGGGCCTCATCCGCGACGGCCAACGCTACGACGCCCCGATCAACGCCACCGCCATCAGCGACGACATCGATGCCTTGGCGCAAATGGCAGTCAACGGCGCAGGTGTCACGCGCCTGGCCGAATTCGTCGCTGCGCCCTATCTCGAGAGCGGTCAACTGGTGCAACTGTTCGAAGATCTTCCGGGTGAAACCCACGGGCATGTCGAACCGATGGACATCTATGCATGCGTGCAGGAACGTGCAGCGATGACGCCGAAGGTCAGAGCCTTCATGGATTATTTGACGGAGCACCTGAACAGGCGCTGGCCGATGCAAGCCCGTTGATCATGCCTGGCTGATGAATGCAGCGCTCTGTCTTCAAGGCTGCAGATCACCCCCGAGCCATTGGCTGCACGCACTCATCTGCTGGCTAATCCACTCACGAAAAAGCATGGCATTGGCGCTCTGTTCGAAGGGTCGCGGTGACAGCAGGCAATAACTCGAACCGTCGCGAACGAAGCCGAACGGCGCGATCAACTGGCCGGATTTGAGTTCGTCCTGCACCATCAGAAACGACGCCATACCGACGCCCAGCCCGGCCAGCGCGGCCTGAATGCACAGGTAGAAATGCTCGTAATCGACCCGACTGCCCCCTGCCGCGCTGATCCGGGTCTGTCGCATCCAGTTGTCCCACGCCTGCGGGCGGGTCTTGCTGTGCAGCAGGCAGGCGCCGCGCAAATGATCGCCGTCAGGACGACTGGACAGCACGCAAACCGGACCGATCCACTCTTCACAAACAGTCACGGCGTGCACGGTCTCGTCCCAATGGAAATCGTCGCGGCGGATCGCCAGATCCACGCCTGAACGAGCGAAGTCGATCGGTCCGCCGGCCGTCAGCAATTGCACCTGCAACTGTGGGTGTGCGCTGTGGAAGTCAGGCAAGCGCGGGATCAACCACTTCATGGCGATGGTTGGCTCGCAGGACACCACCAGCACATCGTCGTGGACTTCACGCTGCAGGCGATAAACCGTGTTCTGCAATTGCTCGAACATCGGCGCGGTGACGTTGAACAGCAAGCGTCCCGCGTGATTGAGAAAAATCGCGCGGTTACGCCGCTCGAACAATTCGACCCCGATCGCCTCCTCCAGCAAGCGCACCTGACGGCTGACCGCGCCGTGGGTGACGTGCAGCAACTCAGCGGCCTTGACGAAACTCTGGGTCTGGGCGGCGGTGTTGAAGAAGCGAAAGGCAGCCAGCGGAGGCAGGTTCATATAGACGATGATTTCTCACAGATTTTCGCGACTATAAATCGTTTTTTTTGCCAAAGACACTTCTCCATCATGTCGCCGCTCAGGGCCTGTTAATTCCATCCACGCTGTTGGCGGCGATGCTGCAGGCTCTGTATCTGTGAATTCAAGTAGCGCAAATAACGCGATGGAGCGTAGGGATGAATGAATTGTTTCTGGTAATCGCCATCACTATTCTGGCGGTGATCAGCCCCGGCCCGGACTTTGCCATGGTCACTCGCAACAGTTATGCCTACGGGCGGCGCAGTGGTTTGCTGGCTGCGCTGGGCATCGCCTGTGGCGTGCAGGTTCATGTGTTCTACACGGTGTTCGGGGTGGCGCTGATCATCACTCAGTCACCCATGTTGTTCTGGATGATGAAGCTGCTGGGTGCCGGCTACCTGGTCTATCTGGGCATCAAGTCCTTTACCAATAAATCTGTTCTGACATTTGCCGAGGCGAGCGCTTCGGCACCCCGTGCCTGGAAGGTGTTCTGCTCAGGTTTTCTGACCAATGCACTGAATCCGAAAACCATGTTGTTCGTGGTAGCGGCGTACAGTCAGGTGGTGGAGCCAGGCAGTTCGCTGACGATGAACTTCGCCTATGGCCTGTTCATGTCGGTCATTCATTGGCTGTGGTTCAGCCTGGTCGCGCTGTTTTTCTCCACCGAACGGCTACGCCGGCGCCTGCTGGAAAAACAGCGGCTCCTCGACAAGGTCATCGGGATCGCGTTGATGGGTCTGGCGGCGTGTTTGATCATTCCGGGGGTTGCGCAGTCTTGAGCTAGAGCGTTTATGCTGTCTGGTCTGATACCCGTCAGGTCATTCTCGGCAAGTTCACCATGAGGCCCATTTCATGAGTAAAGCGCCCTACGTACCGCCCAAAGTCTGGAAACACGAAGCCCCGTCCGGCGGCCAGTTCGCCAGCATCAACCGCCCGATTGCCGGGCCGACGCATGAAAAGACCCTGCCCGCGGGCAAACACCCGCTGCAGTTGTATTCACTGGCGACGCCCAACGGCGTCAAGGTGACTATCCTGCTGGAAGAATTGCTCGCACTGGGGCACACCGAGGCCGAGTACGACGCGTGGCTGATCCGCATCAACGAGGGCGATCAGTTCTCCAGCGGTTTTGTCGAGATCAATCCGAACTCGAAGATTCCGGCGCTGCTCGACCGTAGCGCACAGCCGCCGATTCGGGTATTCGAATCCGGTTCGATCCTGCTGTATCTGGCAGAGAAATTCGGCGCCTTCCTGCCGAAAGATCCCGCCGGCCGCACGGAAACCCTGAACTGGCTGTTCTGGCAGATGGGCGCCGCACCTTATCTGGGCGGTGGCTTCGGGCACTTCTACGCGTATGCGCCGGAGAAGCTCGAATACCCGATCAACCGCTTCACCATGGAAGCCAAGCGTCAGCTCGATGTGCTTGACCGGCGCCTTGGCGAGAGCCGCTATCTGGCCGGCGACAGCTACACCATCGCCGACATCGCGGTCTGGCCGTGGTACGGCCAACTGGTGCGCAATAACGTGTATTCGGCGGCCGAATTCCTCGCAGCGCAGGAGTACACCCACGTACAACGCTGGGCAGAAGAAATCGCCGAGCGCCCGGCAGTCAAGCGTGGCCAGCGGGTCAATCGCACCTGGGGTGACGAGGCCAGTCAGGTTGCGGAGCGACATCAGGCCAGCGATCTGGACTGACGCCACATTCCCACAAAGATTTGCGCTGGACAGGGGCATCCCGGTTCACAGCAACCTTTGTGGGAGCGAGCTTGCTCGCGAAGGCGCCAAGTCAGTCAACACTGACATCACAGACCTACCGCTTTCGCGAGCAAGCTCGCTCCCACAGGGAATTCGGGTTGGACATGAGGATTTGTGAACCTCAGCAATTACATTGAGACCACACCACCACTGTCGCCAAAGGATCTGCAATGCCCCCTGGAAAACGTGAACTGGCGCGGATCGAGCGGCGCTTGATTGCCACGCTCACCGACGCGTGTGAAACCGCAAAAGCTGAAATCAACGGCTTCACCTGGCTGACCCACACCGCTGACCTGAACGCGTTGGCGGCGACCCTGAACGTCATTTGGGTGTTCGACACCGAAGCCGACAAAAACCTCGCCCTGACTGACGCCAAGGCACGCCTCTTCGAACTGACGGCCACTGCGCTGAGGGAAGCCGATATCGACCTGTCCCCTTCAGAGCGCAACGTGCGTTTCGACTCCGAGGAGGCGTGCCAGCGTACTCACGGTGGCAACTGGCGTGAGCGTCTGGCGCAAAAAACGCGCGGGCAACGGTGACACCCTGCTTTCGATCAGGTTGGCTATCATCGCTCGCAGCAGGCTTCTCTCAGAGACAGTGAAACCATGGAACAGTCCAGACCAGATCCAGATTCCGATTGGGTAGTGCGCAGCACTCAACCGGGGCGGATAGAACGTATCGAAGCCCGGTTTGGCGGCCATGGCTACCACCCACATCGGCACGATACTTACTCGATCGGTCGCACCCTCTCTGGCGTGCAAAGCTTTCACTACAAGGGCAGCCTGCGCCACGGCTTACCGGGAAACACCTTGCTCCTGCATCCTGATGAACTGCACGATGGCATGGCCGGGACCGAAGCGGGGTTTCGCTATCGAATGGCCTATATCGATCCGGCTTTGATTCAGCAGGTGTTGAAGGGTGAACCGCTACCCTTCATCGCCGGCGGTCTGTCCAACGACCCACGCCTGTATCGCGCCAGCGAAGCGTTCGTGCAGGCGATGGATTACTCACTTGATCCGCTGGAAGAACAGGACGCCCTGTTTGATCTGGCAATGGCCCTGCGCGCCGTGGCCGGCAAACCTCGCGGGCGCAAACTGCTCGATTACCCGGCAGCCGAGCGCGCAAGGGAATTCATCATGGCTCACCTGCACCAGAGCATTACGCTGGAAATGCTGGAGCACGCCAGTGGCCGTGAAAGATGGAGCCTCTCTCGGGACTTCAGAGTGCTGTTTGGCACCAGCCCCTATCGCTTCGTGACCCTGCGTCGCCTGGATATATTGCGCACGCTGCTGCTTGACCGATTCTCGCTGGTGGATGCCGCACTGGCTGCGGGTTTTCACGACCAAAGTCATATGACCCGGCACTTCACCCGCACTTATGGGGTATCTCCGTCGCGTTGGCTGGAACGCGTCCTGGGGCAAAGGCAACTTGCAGGATCGTACAAGCATCGCCAATAGCGCCTTCGCTAGGCTGACGACTCCTGTCTGATAGAGGATTTGTCATGCCACATACCAACAAAGTACCAGCACTGCACGCCATCAACATGGCGCAGAAATCCGCGCTGATTGATCAGCAGTGGAGCCCCCGTGTGGTCGCCGAAATGAATGACTACCAGTTCAAAGTGGTTCGCATCGAAGGTGAATTCATCTGGCACTCCCACCCGGAAACCGATGAGGCCTTTATTGTGATTGATGGCACGCTGCGGATCGACCTGCCCCATGGCAGCGTATACGTCGAACCAGGTGAGCTGTATGTCGTGCCGCGCGGGATCGAACATCGGACGGCAGCGGAGGGAGAAGCGCGCCTGATGATGATCGAGCCTCGGGGTGTGCGTAACACCGGGCACGAAGGTGGCGAGCGCACGGCTGACAACGACGTCTGGATCTGAGCAGGAGGCGCCGTCAATCTGCGATTTGACGGCGCCTTTTTTGAGTGGCGGGCCGTTGGTTGGCCGCTGATTGTACGGGCGTTTTTGTACTGGGTTTACTGAGCGAGCGCCGCCTCAGACCGCCTCTTCGTCAGCCGGCAACGAAGCCAGCATCTCCGCGCGGCACACCTCAAGAATCTCGTCGGCCAGCGCGGAATCATCCGGACAGGCGCGCGACAGCACAATCGCGCCGACAGCCCGCGACAACAGGTCGATCATTTTCTTCCTCCCCTCGCCCGCCACGGCGTCCGGCCCGGTTGGATATTTGTCTCCCAGGGTCTGCAGGGTGCGCTCGATCCCTTCGGCAAACGTCTTTTTCACCTCATCCGATTGACGCGCCGCGTCGCCACACAGCGCGGCCATGGTGCAACCGCTGCCACGTCCGTCGCGATGTTCTCTCGTCACATAGACATCGATGAAGCCTGGCACGTCGAGCGCTTCAGCACCTGCCAGCGACTTGGCAAGACTGCAGGACGCGGCTTCAGCCATCAGGTCGGCCTTGGAGCCGAAATGCTTGTAAAAACCACCGTGGGTGAAACCGGCAGCCGCCATGAGATCCGCCACACCGACGCCGTCAAAGCCACGCTCACGGAACAGTTCGGAAGCGGTCTCGACGATATGTTCTCGATTGGCCTGCGCCTGGGCCTTGGTCACTCGCACGTGCAGTACCTCGTGTTCATTGGGAATGCTTGCGCCAATCATACATAGATGCTGGTCATAATCAAAACCGTTGACAGTTTAGATTTCGATCATCATCCTAATTGCACGCACACCGATCTCTACCAACGGGCACGGAAGAAATACCAGATGAGTAACCAGACTCTGTTCACCCCTTACACACTTGGCGACCTGACGCTGTCGAACCGCGTGGTCCTCGCACCGCTGACTCGCAACCGTGCAGGCGCAGGCTTTGTACCCAGCGAGTTCGCGGCCACCTATTACAGCCAACGCGCCAGCGCAGGCTTGCTGATCAGTGAAGCCACGCAGATTTCCCGACAAGGTCAGGGCTATCAGGACACGCCGGGGATCTACACGCCGGCACAGATCGACGGCTGGCGCCAGGTGACCGATGCAGTCCATGCCAAGGGCGGAAAAATCTTCCTGCAACTGTGGCATGTCGGCCGCGTGTCGCACGTTGATCTGCAAGAAAACGGCGCCGCCCCCGTGGCCCCTTCTGCGCTACGCGCCGCCACCAAAGTCTTCGTCAACAATCGCTTTGAAGATGTCTCGGCGCCGCGCGCGCTGGAGACCAGTGAACTGCCGGGGATCGTCTCGGATTTTCGCCAGGCTGCGGCAAACGCGATTACCGCCGGGTTCGATGGCGTGGAAATTCATGGCGCGAACGGCTATTTGCTCGATCAATTCCTCAGGGACAGCGCCAATCTGCGAACCGACGCCTATGGCGGCTCGATTGAAAACCGGGCGCGTCTGTTGCTTGAAGTGACGGCGGCCGTCGTTGATGAAATCGGCGCCAATCGCACCGGTGTGCGCCTGTCTCCGGTGTCGCCGGCCAACGGCGTCTCCAGCAGCGATCCGCAGGCGCAATTCGATTACGTCGCCGAGCAACTCGATGCCCTCGGCGTGGTTTATCTGCATGTGGTCGAAGGCGCGACCGGTGGCCCGCGCGACGTGGCGCCCTTCGATTTCGGCGCACTGCGCCAGCGCTTCAAAAACACCTACATCGCCAACAACGGCTATGACCTGGACCTGGCGACTTCGCAGCTCGCCAAAGACCACGCCGACCTGATCGCCTTCGGTCGCCCGTTCATTGGCAATCCGGATCTGGTGGAGCGCCTCAAGCAGGGCGCGCCGTTGTCCGCGTTCGATCCCGCCACCCTCTATGGCGGCGGTGCGGCAGGCTACATCGACTACCCGACGCTGGCTGAATCGAGCGTCAGCGCCAGCTGAGCGCGTTCCGTTTCTCACACCCTGAAAGAGAGATCCCCCATGAGCACCCGCCCTACTGTTCTGATCACTGGCGCCTCCACCGGCATTGGCGCGGTCTACGCCGAGCGCTTCGCGCAACGCGGCCACGATCTGGTATTGGTCGCCCGCGACCAGGCACGCCTGGACGCACTTGCAGCCCGCTTGCGCAGCGAACACGATGTCACCGTCGATGTGATCCCGGCGGACCTGACCCAACTCGCTGATCTGAGCACCGTTGAAAACCGCCTGCGCGAGGACGCCCGTATCGGCATCCTCGTCAATAACGCCGGCGCCGCCCTCTCCGGTAACTTCATCGACCAAAGCACCGACAGCGTTGCGCAACTGGTCGCCCTCAACACCACCGCACTGGTGCGCCTGGCCAGCGCCATCGCTCCACGTCTGGTCAAGGCTGGTGACGGCGCGATCATCAACGTCGGTTCGGTGGTGGGCCTGGCACCGGAGTTCGGCATGACCGTCTACGGCGCGACCAAGGCCTTCGTCCTGTTCCTGTCCCAGGGACTGAGCCTGGAACTGTCACCTCAGGGCGTCTACGTGCAAGCCGTACTCCCCGCCGCCACCCGTACGGAGATCTGGGATCGCTCCGGCATCGACATCAACACCTTGAGCGACATCATGGAAGTAGGTGATCTGGTGGACGCCGCTCTGGTCGGTTTCGATCGCCGCGAACCGGTGACCATCCCGCCACTGCACGAAGCGCAACGCTGGGATGATCTGCAAGGCGCACGTCAGGGCCTGATCGGGCAAATCCGTCAGTCTGCGGTTGCCCAGCGCTACCTGGACCCACAGTGATTGTCTGGTAGCGAGCACGCGCGGCGGATTCGATGCAGGCGCAAGTCACTGCATCGAATCCGGCCTGCGATCCGGAGCAGAAATGAATCAAATCCTGGCAAATAACCACACTGGCGCGTCGACGCCATTCAGCAACGCGGCGAACCAGTCGATCACGGTCAACGGCGTTCGCTTCGCTTACCGCGACATCGGCCCTGCTATCGGCGTGCCTCTGGTGCTGTTCAACCATTGGGGCGCCGTGCTGGACAACTTCGATCCCGCGATCATTGATGGCCTGGCACGAACCCGACGGGTCATTACCACTGACTATCGCGGTATTGGCGGCTCTGGTGGAACCGCGCCACTGACTGTCGGTGAAATGGCTGACGATGCCATTCAGTTGATCCGGGCGCTGGGCTTGGAAACCGTTGATGTACTGGGATTCTCGCTCGGCGGCTTCGTTGCTCAGGACATCGCCCTGAAGGCGCCTGATCGGGTGCGTCGCTTGATTCTGACCGGTACCGGTCCGGCCGGTGGCGACGGCATCGACAGAGTCGGTGCGGTCACCTGGCCATTGATCCTCAAAGGCTTGCTGACCTTGCGCGATCCCAAGGTCTACCTGTTCTTCACCTCGACAGCCAATGGCCGTCGATCTGCGTCGCAGTATCTGCAACGCCTGAAAGCACGCAAAAACAATCGCGACAAAGGCTCGACACCAAGCGCTTTTCTGCGCCAGTTGAAAGCGATCACCGCGTGGGGCCAACAGCCGCCGCAAGACCTCGGACGCTTGCGCATACCCACGCTTATCGTTAACGGCGACAGCGACATCATGGTGCCCAGCGTCAACTCGATGGCGCTGGCCAAGCGCATTCCCAACGCACAACTGGTGATTTATGAGGATGCCGGGCACGGCGGAATTTTCCAGCACTGCGTTGATTTTGTCGCCAAGGCGCAGGCATTCCTCGACGCCTGACGACACGGCGCAGCAACACCGCAACGCGCCAGCTACCCTCCTTACAACCGCCAAGAGCCGCACTACGATGAAAGCATTTCTGATTGATCGCTATGGAAAGAACACCGGGCGCATTGGCGAAGCGTCTGCCCCTGTGGTGGGTGCCCGTGATGTCTTGATCGAGGTACACGCCAGCAGCGTCAATGTGCTGGATTCGAAGATCAGCAGTGGCGAGTTCAAGCTGATTCTGCCCTATGCATTACCGCTCATACTGGGCAATGATCTGGCGGGTGTCGTGGTTGAGGTTGGCTCACAGGTGATGCGGTTCAAACCGGGAGACGAGGTTTACGCTCGCCCGCCGGAAACGCGGATCGGAACGTTCGCCGAATGGATCGCCGTGGACGAAAACGCGGTCGCACGAAAACCTGCCAATACCAGCATGGCACAAGCCGCGTCCCTGCCCTTGGTCGCGTTGACGGCGTGGCAAGTACTGGTCGAAACCGCACAACTGAAAAAGGGTCAGAAAGTACTGATTCACGCGGGATCCGGTGGGGTTGGCAGCATTGCCATCCAGTTGGCCAGACACCTCGGCGCCTTCGTCGCCACGACCACCAGCACCGCGAATGTCGAATGGGTCAAGGCACTGGGGGCCGATCTGGTCATCGACTACAAACAGCAAGACTTCGAAAGCGTCCTGCACGACTACGACGTGGTGTTGAACAGCCTTGGCCCGGACGTTTTGCAAAAATCACTCAAGGTCCTGAAGCCCGGCGGCCAGCTCATTTCCATCTCGGGCCCGCCCACTGCACAGTTCGCCCAAGAACAAGGCTTGTCCTGGCCATTGCAACAGGTCATGCGCCTGTTGAGCTTCGGTATCCGGCGCAAGGCGCGCAAGCAGGCGGTCAACTACACGTTCGTCTTCATGCGGGCCAATGGTGCACAACTGCAAAAAATTGCCACGCTGGTCGAGGAGGCAATCATCCGACCGGTGATTGACCGCAGCTTCTCGTTTGCCTCGACGGCAGAGGCGTTGAAGTACGTCGAGCAGGGGCGCGCCAAGGGCAAGGTCGTCGTTACGCTCAAATGACAACGTGTCCCTCGTCAGCCGGCCGCGTTCGACTCGACCAGATGAACTTCAGTCGCACTGCGACCGGCGCACCAAGCGAGCACCGACGCAATCACCAACACCGCCGCGCTCAGTTCGAAGGTGGCTTTATAACCGCTCAGATCAAACGCCAGTCCACCGACGATGGCCCCTGCGGCGATGGCCAGTTGCACGATGGCCACGAGCAAGCCTCCGCCGGCTTCGGCATCCTCCGGGAGTGTCTGCGCCAGCCAGGTCCACCAGCCAACGGGAGCCGCCGTGGCGACCAGCCCCCAGAGTCCGAGCAGCACCGCAGTCAGCAGCGGCGATGCGCCGAAGTTGACCAGCGCCAGCGCAATGACCGCCATTATCAGCGGGATAACTGTCAGCGTTCGGTACAGGCCAGTGCCGAGGAATCTTTCGATCACAAAGGTCCCGATAAAACCGGCAAGCCCCAGCCCCAGCAGCATCAAGGACAGGGTTGCAACGCTGACCCCGGTGACCCCCTCCAGAAAGGGCCGCAGGTAGGTGAACAGCATGAATTGCCCCATGAAAAAGACGCTGACAGCGACCATCCCCAAGGCGACCGGCCATTGCTTCATCAGCCGCAGGGCGTTGCCGCTACCGGCCTGACGCTCGAGCTTGAAGGACGGCAGACTGATCAGCAGCCACACGGCCGCCAGCGCAGCGACCGGAACCACACAGAAGAACGCGCCGCGCCAGCCTATCAACGCGCCGAGGAAACTCCCCGCCGGAGCGGCAATTACCGTCGCCAGCGCGTTTCCGCCGTTGACGATCGCCAGTGCCCGGGACACTTGGTCAGGCTGCACCAGACTCATCGCGGTTGCCGCCGACAACGACCAGAAACCGCCAATGGCGATACCGATCAGGGCCCGCCCGAACATGAACGACGGATAGCCCGGCGCGAATGCGACCACCGTCCCCGAGACGATCATCAGCAAGGTCAGACCCAACAGCAGCTTCTTGCGCTCGACACGAGCAGCGACCGCTGCAATCACCAGGCTGGTCATCAGGGCGAATGCACCGGACACGGAAATCCCCTGCCCGGCCTGACCTTCGCTGATGTGCAGTTCGGCGGCAATCGGCGTCAGCAGGCTGACCGGCATGAATTCTGAAGCGACTAAAGCGAAAGCGGCCAGCGACATGGCCAGCACCGCGCTCCAGCCGCGTTGTTCTGTAGAAAGAGAAGTCATTGAAACTACCTGTATTGCGAGAGGCGTCCGGGCGATTGCCCGGACGCACTGTTTTTCACAGTGCCAGGATCGCATCGTCGAATCGCGTCAATCCCGTAATGGTTTGACACATTCTCCCGGTCGATTGGCCTCTGCCCTAGTGCATTCCTCTTGAATGCTTGCCTGATCCTCTGAGGTTGCAGGGTGGTGTATAGGAAACGCCTGTGCAGCGGATTAGAGTTCGTTCAACAGGAGTTGCCCGACATGATCCCTACCCCGCTGCGCCACCAATCACCTTTGGCGTTGAACATTGACTCGCGCGTGAGCGTGCCGGGTGACTTCGCCACGTCGATAGCCGGCCTGTCGCTGTTTCGTCGCGATCAGCCGGCGCCACCAACCGTGTGCATGATCGAGCCGAGCCTGATTCTGGTGGGCCGCGGGGAAAAGCGCTTGTGGGTCGGCGGTGAGGGTTACAGCTACGACCCTTCGCGGTTTCTGGTCACCTCGCTGGATCTGCCCGCCAATTCCGAAGTGATGCTTGCCAGCCCCGAGCAACCCTGCGTCGGGCTGGTGCTGAAACTGGATGTCGGCATGCTTGCCGAGATCCTCAGCAAAGGTGGCTTGCCTGCGAAACGGCAGCCGTCGACGAACACCGGCGCTGGCATTGGCAACATGTCTTCCGCTCTGGAAGGCGCGCTCGAACGCCTGCTGGCATTGCTCGACGAGCCTGAGGCGATCCCGGTGTTGGCGCCGCTGGTGCTGCGGGAAATCCACTATCGGCTGCTCCATACCGATCAAGGCGCGCGGCTGCGGCAGATCACGGCCGTCGATGGCCAGGGTTATCGCATTGCCAAAGCCATCGACTGGCTCAAGGTCAACTACACCGAGGCGCTGCGCATCGATGAACTGGCGGCGCGGGTGCAGATGAGCGCACCGACTTTTCACCACCACTTCCGCCAGCTCACCGGTATGAGCCCGCTGCAGTACCAGAAATGGCTGCGATTGAACGAGGCGCGCCGGCTGATGTTGATGGAGCGTCTGGACGTTTCGCGAGCGGCGTTTGCGGTCGGTTATGAAAGTCCCTCGCAGTTCAGCCGCGAATACGCACGCCTGTACGGCACCGCACCCAGTCGGGACATCGCGCTGCTGCGTGGCGACCCCTTCGCCGCAGAAGCACTGGGCAATACGGCCAGTTGAGCAAAAGAACACGCTTTACCGGTGAGGCGCCACGCAGCGTTTCACCGCTTATAAAAATGCACGTCAACCGATGATCGAGCGGGTGAACCATGGAACTACGAATCAACCAGAAAACCTATCAGGTCGATGCCGACGCCGATACGCCCCTGCTGTGGGTGATCCGCGATGATCTGGGCATGACCGGCACCAAGTACGGCTGTGGACTGGCGCAGTGCGGCGCCTGTTCCGTGCTGGTGGACGGCAACGTGGTGCGCTCGTGCGTCACGCCGGTGGCCGGTGTGGTCGGCCGCGAGGTCACCACCATTGAGGCGATCGAGGCCGATGACGTGGGCAAACGCGTGGTCTCGACCTGGGTTGATCTGCAGGTCGCCCAATGTGGCTACTGCCAGTCCGGGCAGGTGATGGCCGCCACGGCACTGCTCAAGCAGAACCCCAAACCAAGTGATGCGCAGATCGAGGCGGCGATGGTCAACCTGTGCCGCTGCGGCACGTACAACGCCATTCATGCCGCCGTGCATGAACTGGCCGGCAAGGGAGACGCCTGATGAACGTGCGTATCGATCCTGCTCAGGAAGCATCAGCACTGGCTCTGCACGAACCAATCAACGTGTCGCGCAGACGTTTCCTGGCCGGCACCGCTGTCGGCGCACTGGTGCTCGGTTTCGGCCTGCCGCTGGGCACGACTCGGGTGCAAGCCGCAGTGGCGGCCGCGACTGCCGAGCGCGGCACGCAGGTGCCGGCGTTTCTGGAAATTCGCCCGGACAACCGCGTGCGCCTGCTCTGCCCGTTCATGGAAGGCGGACAAGGTACGTTCACCGCGATGGCGCAGATCGTCGGTGAAGAACTGGATGCCGACCCGTCGACATTCCTGGTCGAAGCCGCGCCGCCCGGCGAAGCCTATGTGGTGATGGAAAACGGTATGCGCATCACCGGCGGCAGCATGTCGGTGCGCATGAGTTACCCGGTGATGCGCCGCCTCGGCGCCCTCGCCCGCGCCATGCTGCTGCAGGCCGGTGCGCAGAAACTTGGGGTGCCGGTGAGCGAACTGAGTACCGAACCCGGCAAAGTCGTGCACGCCAAGTCGGGCCGCTCGCTGGCCTACGGCGAACTGGCCGAACATGCCATGGATCTGCCGGTTCCCGATCCGGCCTCGGTGCAACTGCGTGATCCGAGCCAGTTCCGCTGGATCGGCAAACCGGTGAAGCGCGTCGATGCCTACGACAAGTCCACGGGCAAAGCGCTGTACAGCATCGACCTGAAGGTCGACGACATGCTCCACGCCGCCGTTCAGCATGCCCCGCGTTTGGGCATGACCGTGGGCAACCTGCGCAACGAAGAGCAGGTCAAAGCAATGAAAGGCGTGCATTCCGTGCATCGTCTGCCGGGTGCCGTGGCCGTGGTCGCCGAACGCTGGTGGCACGCCAAACGTGCAGTGGAAGCGATTCAGGTCGACTGGCAGGAACCCACGGCCGACAGCAAGGTACGGCCGATGCCCGCCGACTTTTCCAGCGATGCCTGGCTCAAGCGCCTGGCTGAAGACAAAGGCCCGGCCAAGGATGATGAAAATGAGGGCGACGTGGCTGCAGCTCTGGCGAACGCCAAAACGCGGATCGACGCCACCTACCACAACCAGTACCTGAACCACGGTCAGTTGGAGCCGCCGTCGGCGCTGGCCCGCTTCAATCCCGACGGTTCGCTGGAAGTCTGGCTGCCGAATCAGGCGCCGGACATGTTTCGTGCCGACATCGCCAAACGCACCGGGCTGGATCCGTCGCGCATCACCTTGCATTCGCCATTGCTCGGGGGCTTCTTCGGTCGGCACTTCCTCTACGATGCCGCCAGTCCCTACCCGCAGGCAATTGAGTTATCGAAAGCGGTTGGTCGCCCGGTCAAACTGATCTGGAGCCGCGAGGAAGAGTTCCTGCGCGATGTGCTGCGTCCCGTGGCCGCCGTGAATTTCCGCGCCGCGCTGGACAACGACGGCTGGCCGCTGGCAATCGAAGCAATCAGCGCCACCGAAGGCCCGACCGAGGCGCTGGCCGGCAAACAGGGTGAAAAACTCGACCCGACGGCGCTTGAAGGCTTGTCGGGCAAGTCCTATGCGATCCCCAACAAGCGCATCGCGCAGATCTACGCCAAAGGCCCGGCGATGCTGGGTTACTGGCGTTCGGTGGGCAATTCGCTCAACGACTTCTTCTACGAATCGTTCCTTGACGAACTGGCCGACAAGGGTGGCAAGGACCCGTTCGAATTGCGCCTGCATCTGCTGCGCGACAACCCGCGACTGACCACGCTGCTGCAAGCAGTGGGCGAGCTGTCGGGTGGCTGGAAGCGTGGGCCGTTCACCGCGGCGGACGGCAGCAAACGTGCGCGAGGCGTGGCGATGGCGTCGCCGTTCGGTACCCAGACCGCCGTGATCGCCGAGGTCTCCATCGAGAACGGTCAGGTCAAGGTGCACGACATCTGGCAGGCGATCGACCCCGGCAGCATCGTCAATCCGGCGATTGTCGAAGCACAGGTCAATGGCGCGGTGGCGCTGGGCCTGTCGCAGACCCTGGTGGAGGAAGCCGTGTGGATTGATGGCAAACCGCGCGCGCGCAACTACGACCTGTATCCGATCCTGCCGCCTGCGCGGATGGCCCGGGTCCACGTGCGTGTTGTCGAGAGCGGGGAAAAAATGGGCGGCATCGGCGAACCACCGTTGCCCGCTGTCGCGCCCGCCGTCGCCAATGCGGTGGCAACGCTGACCGGGCAACGGGTGCGCAGCCTGCCCATGAGCCGACACACCTTCACTTGATCAGCGCCGGAGCGTCCATGAATAACCGCCGATTCGCAAGAACCGCTGGCTGGCTGGCAGTGCCGTGCCTGGTCGCGGCAGGCCTGCTGGCCTGGTATGTCACTCGTGAGCCTGTCTCGCGCCTTGAAAACAACCAAACCGCCGTGGCCGATATCGACCCGGCGCTGGTCGCTCGTGGCGAATACGTCGCCCGACTCAGCGATTGCGTGGCATGCCACAGCGTGCCGGGCGGTGCGCCGTTCGCTGGCGGCCTGGAAATGGCCACGCCACTTGGCGCGATCCACGCGACCAACATCACCCCGGAGCCGGAAACCGGCATCGGTCGCTACAGCCTGGCGGACTTCGACCGTGCGGTACGCCACGGCGTGGCACCCGACAGCCGTCGTCTGTACCCGGCGATGCCCTACCCGTCCTACGCCAAGCTCAGTGACGACGATGTGCGAGCGCTGTACGCGTTTTTCATGAAAGGCGTGGCACCGGTCAAGCAGGCGAATATCCCGAGTGCGATTCCTTTTCCGTTGAACCTGCGCTGGCCGATTGCGTTGTGGAACGGTGTGTTTGCCGATACCGAACCTTACGTGGCCAAACCGTCGCAGGATGCCGTGTGGAATCGCGGCGCTTATCTCGTGCAAGGCGCCGGGCACTGCGGCAGTTGCCATACGCCGCGCGGTCTGGCGTTCAACGAGAAGGCTCTGGATGAATCCGCCACGCCGTACCTCGCCGGCGCCTTGCTCGATGGCTGGTACGCGCCAAGTCTGCGTGACGACCACAACACCGGTCTGGGCCGCTGGAGCGAACCGGAGATCGTGCAGTTCCTCAAGACCGGGCGTAACAAACATGCAGTGGTTTATGGCTCAATGACCGAGGCGTTCAACAACTCCACGCAGTTCATGAGCGATGACGATCTGAGCGCAATTGCCCGTTATCTCAAGTCATTGCCCGGGGACCGTCAGCGCGACGGCCAGCCATGGCAGTACCAAACGGTTTCGGCGACGGAACGTCTGGACGCGCCCGGTGCCCATACCTACGTCACGCGCTGTGCTTCGTGCCACGGTTTGGACGGCAAGGGCCAGTCGGAATGGATGCCGCCGCTGGCCGGCGCCACCTCGGCACTGGCCAAGGAAAGCGCCTCGGCGATCAACATCACCCTCAACGGTTCGCAACGGGTGGTGGCCGCCGGAGTACCGGACGCCTATCGCATGCCGGCATTCCGTGAACAGTTATCGGATCAAGAGATCGCCGAAGTGCTGAGCTTCATGCGCAGCACCTGGGGCAATCAGGGTGGTGCCGTTGAAGCGCAGGCGGTCAACAAACTGCGTGGACGCACGGATCCGGCCAGCAGCAGCCCGATCATCCTGCAAATGCGTTAGAGGAACGTTTGATGGAAAGCATCGACTTGCTGGTCCTGCGCACCGCGCGGGACTGGCTCGCCGCCGGCGAGCAAGTGTTGCTCGCCACGGTGGCGCGCACATGGGGCTCTTCGCCGCGCCCGACAGGGTCGATGATGGCCTTGCGTAACGACGGTCGCGTGGTGGGCAGCGTGTCCGGCGGCTGCATCGAGGACGACCTGATCCAGCGCTACACCACCGCGCATGGCGGCAGCGGCCTCAAGGACAGTGCGCCCGAGGTGGTGCGCTACGGCGTCAGTGCCGACGAAGCGCATCGTTTCGGTTTGCCCTGTGGCGGCACGCTTGAGCTGATTCTGGAGTTCAACCCGTCCTGGCAGGTGCTCGACGAACTGCTGGTGCAACTGGATGCCGGGCAACTGGTGCGCCGCTGCCTGGCACTGGATAGCGGTCGCGTCACGCTGGAAACCACGGCAACTCCTGAGCAATTCAGTTTCGACGGTCACCGGATGCTCAATACCCTCGGGCCGGGGTATCGGCTGCTGATGATCGGTGCCGGCGCGCTGGCCGAGTATCTGGCGACCATGGCGCTGTTCAACGGCTTCAAGGTCGCGGTGTGCGACCCGCGTGCCGAATACATCGAAACCTGGGCGGTGAACGGTGTGGAGCGGATCATCGGCATGCCGGATGACGTGGTGCGCGACTTCGCGGTTGATCTGCGCACCTGCATCGTCGCCTTGAGCCATGATCCGCGACTCGACGATCTGGCACTGCTCGAGGCCCTCCACAGCCCGGCGTTTTACATCGGCGCCATCGGCTCGCGGCGCAATAGCCAACTGCGCCGCGAACGTCTGATCGAGCATTTTGGTGAGACCCAGGCATCACTCGAGCGGCTGCACGGGCCAATCGGCATCTACATTGGCAGCAAGACACCGGCGGAGATCGCGGTCAGCGTGATGGCCGAGATCCTGGCCGCGAAGAATGGCGCCAGCCTGCCGAAGGCGTTTTCGATCGCCAGAGCCAAGGCGCAACAGGGTCTGGCGCAATCGCATTGAGCCCCGTTGCCTGGCCCTGTGCCTATATCAGGCGACTTTGATCACCACTTTGCCAAACGCGCCCTTCGCCAGATGCTCGTACGCCTCGCGCGCTTTCTCGAACGGATACACCTGATCGATCACCGGGCGAATCTTGTGCTGGTTGAGGAAGACGTTCATTCGGTCGAAGGATGAGCGCGGTGCCACGGCGATACCGCGAATGGTGGTCTGGCGGAAAATCAGCGGCATCAGATTGAGTGCAACGGTCTGCCCGGTCAAAAAGCCGATCTGGGCAATGCGCCCGGAAGCCTTGGTCGCTGCAACCGACTGATTGATGCCGTTGCCACCGGCCACGTCGAGCAGCAGATCCACGCCTTTGCCGTCAGTCAGCCGCAACACTTCATCGGCCCAGTTCGGTGTCGTTCTGTAGTTCACGCCCGCGACCGCTCCCAGTTCCTTCACGGCTTGCAGATTGTGCTCGCTACTCGATGTGGCGATCACTTTGGCGCCCAGCGCCGTGGCGATCTGCACGGCAAAAATCGACACCCCGCCCGTGCCTTGAACCAGCACGGTCTGACCGGGCTGGATCTGTCCAAAGTCGACCAGTGAGTACCACGCCGTGAGCGCAGCAATCGGCAACGTCGCCGCCTCTTCGTCGCTCATGTTGTCCGGCGCGGCAACGGCGCTGTCTTCGTGGATGATCATGTATTCGGCCAGTCCGCCGGGCAGCGGCGAACCAAAGCAGTAGTCCGGTTCATTCGGCCCCGGCTCGCCATCCAGCCAGCGGGAATACAGATGCGAGTTGACCCGATCGCCGACCTTGAAGCGGCTGACGCCGTCACCCACCGCGACCACGGTGCCCGCTGCGTCGCTCACCGGAATCAACGGTTTGGGCACCATGTGCGGCTCGTAGATGCCGTCAACGATCGCCTTGTCGCGAAAATTGAGGGACACGGCGCCGACCTTTACCAGCAATTCGCCGGACTGTGGCTGCGGGGTCGCTGTCTCTTCCAGGTGCAGATTGTCGAGGCCGAACTCTTTCAGTAACCAGGCTTTCATTGCGAATCTCCAAAAACGGATCAATGGCTGCAAACCACCAAGGGTTTGCCTGGGCACATCTTTCGCTGTTGGGCTCGCGCAATAAATACGCAAAAAGGCACATGATTATTCTATCCTCAAGCAACAATTGAATTCCGTCAGGTCCCGATCATGGAATTGCTGCAATCGATGCGACTGTTCGCTCGGCTTGCCGAGCTCGGCAGCTTCACTAAAGCCGCCGAATCGCTGGACATCGGGCGCCCCCAGGTCACCCGTTACATCCAGGAGCTGGAAACATCCCTGGGTGTGCGTCTGTTTCAGCGCACCACCAGAAAAGTCGCGCTCACCACCGAAGGCCAACTGTTCTATGAGCGAGTGCAGGAAATTCTCGCGGATATCTCGGCCGCCACTTCGATGTTCGACCGCAGCGGAGCAACGCTCGAAGGCCGGCTTCGGGTCGATATCCCGACCGCGTTCGCGCAACTGGACTTCATCAAAAACCTGAAAACCTTCACCAGCGCCTTCCCCGGGATCGACATGGTGCTGGGCGTGACTGATCGGGCGGTCGACCTGATCGGTGAAGGCATCGACTGCGCGTTACGAATTGGCGAGTTACCGGACTCGACCTTGATCGCTCGCCCGATCGCCATGGCGACCATGGTCACGTGCGCAGCCCCCGAGTATCTGCAGGAACACGGCGAACCGCGGACACTCGACGATCTGAATGCCCATCGCGGGGTGAATTTTCTTTCCGGCCAAAACAACAGGACATTGCCCTGGCACTTCTCGGTCAAAGGCAAAGACCGCGCGTTCATCAGCAACGCCGGCATCACCGTCACCGAGTCGAATGCTTACGTGCAGTGCGGCGTAGCGGGCTTTGGAATCATTCAGGCGCCAGGCATCACCGTGGCCGAATATCTGGCCAGCGGCACCCTGGTGGAAATCCTCAGCGCCTATCGGCCCACCCCGCGCCCGGTATCACTGCTGTACCCCAGCCGCACGCACCTGGCTGCGCAGGTACAAGTATTTGTCGAATGGCTGCAGCAGCACTTTGTGCAGATCTATCCTGACTGGCTGGAACAGTAGCGATCACGTCCGGTGGCGGGTGAACTGCTGTTCCGTCACCACGCTACCCCACTGACTGCCCTGCTCTTCCATGGTCAATTCGAACCCGGCCGCTTCGTACAGTCGGCGCGCGGCGTCGAGGCCCTTGAAGGTCCAGAGCTGGATCGCATCAAAACCCTGCTGATCGCAAAACTCCACTGCCGCGCTCAGCAGTTGCCGGCCCACGCCACTGCCGCGGCAGCCGTCGTCGAGGATGAACCAGCGCAAATGCGCCTGATTGTTGCCCAGATCCTGGCCGTCGATTGCGATCGAGCCGACGATGCGCTCATCAAGCGTGGCTACCCAGATCTGGTTGCAGGGCTGATCGAGGCGCCCGACAAACTCCGCCGTTTCACGGGCGACGCGGCTTTCAAAGATCGCGCCGAAACCGGAATGCCGCGAATAATAATCCGCATGCATTTGCGCCACGCGGCCGATCAGCCCGGGGCGATAGCCGGCGCTGATGTGCAGGTTCGGCGTAAGTGGCCGGTCGGCGCCCAGACGGATGGTCTTGAGCGCATGCGCGTAGGTTGACAGGCCCTGCGCCACGCTCTGTTGTTGCGACGGATTGAGCGTGTCCAGTGCCTTGCTGACCTGGGCCTGGCCATAGGCATGAATGTCGGCGACGGTCTGCCGGCCCTGCGGCGTCAAGTGCAGATGCTTGACCCGCGCGTCCTCGGCGGCACGCTCCTCGATCTCCCCGGCCTTGATCAGTTTGCCGACCATGCGGCTGACACTGGATTTTTCCAGGCCAAGGCTTTGCGCCAGTTGCGCAGCGCTGACGCCGTCCCCGGCCTCGATTTCCAGCAATGCGTGCACGCCGGAGGCTGAATAATCGGTCGCCGCCAAGGTGGCGCGCAGGAAACCGAACTCACGCACCATCGTGCGCGACGCTGTACGGATTTCTTCGATCAAGGCTGAAGGGATACTCATGACACATCACCGCTGAAATTTAGTTGTACCATACAACCATATTTCAATATGACGGCGCAAGAAGCCGACGACTCCGGGCGAGCGGTCGATTGTCGGCGTCGTCACAGCAGCAAACGTCAGACAAAAAAAGCCCCGCAACCGAATGAGGTGCGGGGCAAAGTATTGGCTGGTTGCGGCCAACCAAAGGAGCTCGGTCAGAACGGTTTGCGCAGCCGGGTCAGATGCAATCCTGGGCAGCGCGTTCAAAACTGGAAGGCAGGAAATTCGAGGCCAGCAAGTGACGCTCGTAGATGAACACCTTGCCGCCGTTGCCGGCCTTGTAGGCTTCCAGCACGTTGTCTGCCGACACCTTGCTCGGCACCACGATGCGGTAGCTGCGCTGGGTCTGCGAGACGGTCGGGTT
Organism: Pseudomonas sp. lyk4-TYG-107; assembly: GCF_030209055.1. Taxonomy (NCBI): domain Bacteria; kingdom Pseudomonadati; phylum Pseudomonadota; class Gammaproteobacteria; order Pseudomonadales; family Pseudomonadaceae; genus Pseudomonas; species Pseudomonas sp. lyk4-TYG-107. The sequence continues at coordinate 68,917 of NZ_JARVST010000012.1, read as the reverse complement.
CAGCGCACTGCCCTGCAGCTTCGGCACTACGCAATCGGCGTATTGCGCCGGAGTCTTGTTGGTCTGCAAGGTCAGCGTCGGGTCGTTCGGTGCGGAGGCGCAACCGGCGAGCAGCAAGGAAGCAACGGCCAGGGTCGGGGCAAAAAAAGTACGCATCGGTGTAATCCTGAAAATAAAAGTCCGGTTCATCCGGCAGCGGTTCAGCGTCACGGCGCCGCCGCTGCCCTTTTGGTTTTGAGTGTTCAGCTGGAAGCCACCAGCGCCTTGAGCGAGGCGTCGAACTGCTTCAAGGCATTGAGTTGCAGGTCACGTTGTTGCTCGATCTGCGCGGCAATCTCGTGTGCTGCTTTGTCGTGTACCCAGACCGACGGAATCTGTTTCTCCACCGAGCCTTCGGCCTTGCCGATGTACTGCAGGTCGGCATCGTAGAAACGCGCGATGAAATGCGCCTCGTACAGGCTGTTCTGCTGAGTCAGCAGGCGATTGAAGGTGTCGAGTTTCACCACAATGTCCGGATGCGCCAGAATCAGTGCATCGAGGTTGTCGTAAACAGTCACCGACATGAACTGGCGCTGCAACGAGCTGAGCAACCAGTCGATCGCCAGTTCCGGGTCGGAGCTGCTGACAAAGGCGGCGCGGATTCGCGAATCCAGTGCATCCTTGGCACCGTGCAGCGCCATGTCGTGGTAACGCGTCAGGTATTGCAGGTTTTCCCGGGTGTTTTCGCTGTACAACACACCCACGGTCTGTGAATGCTGCAAAGTCGCGCTGCTGCCGGCGATTGGCTGAAGATGACACGCACAGGCGTCGTCGGCGTAAGACGGTGCCGTGGCTACCATGCCGCTCATAAGCAGAGCGGTCAGCGCCAGTCGGGTCAGGGTCTTCATCGCGCAATTTCCTTGAGCTGCGTTTTCAATGAAGGCAATTTTCCGCCTATTGAATGCAAAGCTGAACTTGCGTTTCGTGATGGTCACTATTACTTCTAGCGATAGTTGCGCACGATAAAGACGGGTACACACTCATCCCCAATGACTAAAACAACAGTGAGGAAGCCGATTTGAGAACCTTTGACCTGATCCGCGACGCGGTTTTGCCCGATTTTCGCGAGCGGGTGGCGGAATACCTGGTGCAGTACGAAAACGTGTTGCTGGACAAGGACATCACCGATGCGCAGCTCAAGCGCGATACCGCCAATCAGTTGCGTGGCTATTTGCGTGGGTTGAACACCACGCGGGTGCTGGGCATGGCTTATTGGGAAGAACTGGATCGACGGGTCGTCGACACTTGGCTCACGCCTCACGAATGAGCGTGGACGCCGGTCGGTGATGATCGTATGCGGCGCCTGCCAAAACGGCCCCGAACGCTTACAATCGGCGGCCTTACCGACCTTCTGACAGGCTCCCCCGGAAATGCCGCTCGACCCACCAACGATGCTGACCATCTCGATCGCTCTCGCAGCCGCCGCCGCGCTGTATCTGGCGGTCGAGTGGCGCAGTATTCGTGAGCCTTCGCTGCTGTTCTGGAGCGCCGGTTTCGCCACCATCACCATCGGTTCCACCCTGGCCCTGCTGCGCAGCAACGGTTTTCTGCTGATCGGCATCTGGTTTGCCAATGGCTTGCTGGTGACCGCGCACTTCCTGTTTCTGCTGGGGGTGGCGCGCTTTACGCAGATCCGCCTGTCACGCGCCTGGTACCTGATTTTCGTCACCTGGCTGGTTTTGCTGTTGCTGCCGGACGGGCCGCTGTGGTCGAAAGTCATGCTGGCCGCCAACTCGCTGCTGGTCGCCGCCTCGACGCTCAAGGCCAGCTTGCTGCTGCGCCCGCATGGCAGATCGCTGAGCGTCGGTGCGGTGCAATTGCGCTACGTGCTGCTCGGGCATGGGATTTTCTATGTGGCCAAGGCCCTGACCGTAGTGATCCCCGGCACGCTGATCGACCTGGCTGCGTTCCGTGGCGTCATCATCCAGATCTCGCTGGTCGAGGGCGCGATGGCGATCATGCTGATCGCACTGTCGATGACCGGCACCGAACGCTACCGGCGCGAGGAGCAGATCGCCCGACTGGCCGCCCGTGACCCGCTGACCGCCCTCTACAACCGCCGCGCCCTCGACGTGCGCGCGCCGGGCCTGCTGCGGGGCGTGTCTGCGGCGCATCCCGGCGCCCTGCTGCTGATCGACATCGACAACTTCAAATCGGTCAACGATCAGTACGGCCACAGCGCCGGCGACCGTTTGCTGGTGGCCCTGAGCGAAATGATCCGCGCCGAGACCGCCGATGAGGCGCTGGCCGCGCGTTTGGGCGGGGACGAGTTCGTGATTTTGCTGAGCAACGCGCCGAGTGATCACATCGTCAGACTGGGCGACGCCCTGCGCGATCAGTTTCAGCGCATTGCGATCCAGACATTTCCCACCGCCGAGCCGGTGACGCTGAGCATCGGCGCCACCCTGTTCAACCAGCCGCCGGCCAGCCTCGCGGCATTGATCGAACAAGGCGACGCCGCGCTGTATGAATCCAAGCGCGGCGGCCGCAACCGCCTGCGCCTGACCGGACTCACCACTTCAGGATGACCAGACCCATGACCCGTTCCGAAACGCCTCTGCAAGACCTCACCGCCCCCGAAGGCGTCTGCTACGGCTGCGGCGGCCGCAACCCCCATGGCTTGCACGTCAAAAGCTACTGGCACGAAGACGGCGTGCATGTGATGGCCGAGCACCTGCCGGACGACAAATACTGTGGCTGGCCGGACCTGGTGTACGGCGGCCTGCTGGCGATGCTGGTCGACTGCCACTCCAACTGGACCGCGATGGCTTACCACTACCGCCACGAACATCGCGAGCCGGGCAGCCTGCCGCGCATCGACTGCGTCACCGGCAACCTCGGCCTCAAGTTCATCAAACCCACACCGATGGGCGTCACCCTGACCTTGCGCGCCAGGGTCGAGGGCGAAGTCGGGCGCAAAACCCGGGTGATCTGCGAGGTGTACGCCGGGGAAGTGCTGACGGCGGTGGGCGATTCGGTGTTCGTGCGGGTCGATACCGGGCAACTGGCGGACGCGGCGCACGGGCGCTGACTCCTACAGGGCATGGTGCTCGAATTAACCCGGGCGCTGGCCCGAAAGACTGCATGACCGATTTGCGGCCCACAGCAGAGATGGCAGACAGACGTCTAAACGCCTCGGCAATCGTAAGATTCACTTACATGTTTTTCCGCTTGTGGTGCACATTGCCAACCCCTTATAAGAGCGGCTCTCACTCGCGAATTGAAGGATGCACCCATGAGCAATGCCTGGAACGAAGGGTATTTCACCGACGAGGGTTACACCTATTCGTACAGCCGGGAAATCAACCCGGTGTTCCAGCGTTTTTGTTTGTTGTTGCGCGGTTTTGCCACCCTGGAAGGCAGCGGCGGCTACCACTGCGAGCTGGGCTTTGGCCAGGGTGTCTCGATCAACATCCACGCCGCCGCCAACCCGGGCAACTACGTCGGCACCGACTTCACGCCATCTCAGGCCGCGCATGCCATCGCATTGGCGAACGACTGGAACAGCCAGGCCCGTCTGTATGACGACAGTTTCGAGCAACTGCTGGCCCGCGATGATCTGCCGGCGTTCGACAGCATCAGCCTGCATGGCATCTGGTCCTGGGTCAGCCGCGACAATCAGCAACTGATCGTCGAGTTCGCCCGTCGCCACCTCAAGCCCGGCGGAATGTTGTACGTCAGCTACAACTGCTTCCCGGGCTGGTCGCCTTCGGCGCCACTGCGCAATCTGTTCAGCCTGCACAATCGCTTTGCCAGCCAGGCCTCGACCAGCCCGGCCAAACGCATCGATGCCGCGATGGAGTTTTCCGAAACGCTGCTGGCGGCCAATCCGAAGTACGCCAGAGCGGCGCCGGCCCTGGGTGCCCAGTTGCAGAGCATCAAGGGCCAGAACCGTCAGTACGTGGCCCACGAGTATTTCAACCGCGACTGGGACTGCAAGTATTTCATCGACGTGGTCGATGCCATGACCGCAGCCAAACTCGACTACGCCACTACGGCCGTACCGCTGGACACCGTGGCTGCGCTGAATCTGAGTGCAGAGGGCATGGACTTTCTGGAAGGTATCGAGCACCCGATCATGCGCGAACAGGCGCGCGACTACTTCATCAATCAGAACTTTCGCCGGGATCTGTACGTACGCGGCGCCAATCGGCTGTCTGCCGCCGAGCAACGCGATGGCCTGCTGAGAACGCGTTTTGTCCTGCTGCAAGCGATTGAGAGCATTCCCGGCACGGTCACTGGTCCCGCCGGCGAGGCTGCGCTGCAAACAGAGATTTACAGCCCGGTGCTCGAAGCGCTCGCTGCCAGTGCCTACGCACCGAAAACCCTGCAGCAGTTGTCGATGGCCGTCGGCTCCGTGTCTTACGACGACCTGGTGCAGGCTGTCACCGTGCTGATCGGCATGGGCGTCGCCGCGCCGTGCCAGAGCGAAGCCGCCGAAAGGCAGGTGCAGGAACATTGCGACACTCTCAACCTGCAACTGTGCAAACGCGCGCTGTTCAACAACAACATTCAGGTGCTGGCCAGTCCGGTCACCGGCGGTGGCGTACCGATCAGCCGCGTGCAGCAGTTGTTCCTGATTTCGATCAAGCAAGGCATGACCGACCCGCAAGACTGGGCGCAGTTGGCGTGGGCCGTCATCGGTGATCAGGGCGAAGTGCTGCACAAGGGTGACCAGCCGCTGCTCACAGCCGAAGAAAACCTTGCCGAGATGACCGAACAGGCCCGGGCATTTGCCCAGACACCGCTGGACATTCTTATAGCGCTGAAGATTGCTTGATCCTGATATACGCCGGGCGACTGGCCGCGATAGAAGCGGCCAGTCGTCTGCGTGTATGGCCCTGACTGCCGCCTCCTGAGCCTTCCTGCCCCCACCTGCCACGCAGCGCCCCGTTAAAAAAGCAAAATTGCCATGTGTTTCCGTCGTTCCTTCTTGCGTCGCACTGTTCATTGCCCGTTCCTGTCTGCCTGGAGTTTCTTCGATGCCGTCGCCCAAATCCCTGCCCTCTGCCCTGCTGGGCCTGGCCCTCGCCTGCCCGGTCATGGCCGAGGAACCCAAAGGCATGGAGTTGGGACAAGTACTGATTTCGGCTGAAGAACAAAGCGGCGCCGATGCCTCCGTCGCCGAGGCCCAAGCCCGTCTGGCGCAAGTGCCAGGCGGCAGCAACGTGGTCGACCTGCGCCAGCCGTTGCAGGGCCGGGTGGCGAGCAATCAGGATGTGCTGGCGTATCAGCCGGGGGTCTACGCGCAATCGGCGGGTAATGAAGGGGTGAAAATCTCGATCCGTGGTTCGGGGATCAACCGCGCACCGGGCGCCCACGCTTCGGGGCTGTACACGATGCTCGACGGCCTGCCGCTGACCGGCCCCGGCGGCACGCCCTACGAACTGCTCGAACCGCTGTGGCTCGACCATGTGGAGGTGCTGCGCGGCGCCAACGGCTTTGATCGTGGTGCACTGGCACTGGGCGGCGCCATCGATTACGTCAGCCACACCGGCTACGACGCGCCGAAATTGCAGGTGCGCTATGCCACCGGCAGCCACGGTTATCAGCAGCGTCAGGTGAGTTCCGGGCAGGTGCTGGGCGACTTCGATTACTACGTGTCGCTGACCGACTCGAACGCCGACGGCTATCAGGATCACACCGCCAGCGAGAGCAAAGGCGTGATCGCCAACTTCGGTTATCGCTTCAATCCGAACCTGGAAACCCGCTTCTACTTCCGCTATCGCGAGACCGACAACGACCTCGCCGGCCGCGTGACCAAACACTCGATCGAGCACACTCCACGGGCGGCCAACCCGGCCTACGTGGCGCGCGATGACAGCCGCAAACAACCGGGCAGCACCTTCATCGGCAACAAGACCACCTACTACATCGACGACGATTCGAGCATCCAGACCGGGCTGGTCTATCACGACTACCCGATGGACCTGCGCGAAGGCCCGAACCGTCTGAAAGTGGCCTACACCGATGTCAGCGGCACGTTCGATTACAAGCGCCGCGACACCCTGTTCGGCATGGAAAGCCGCAGCACTGTGGGCCTGCGCACCACCAAACACCTGCCGAACGACGGCGCCAGTGAGTTCGTACGCATCCCGTCCGGCAACACCGCCGCGTATGCGCCGGGCACCCGCATGCGCAACTTCACCTATCAGGGTTCGGACACCGTTCTGCACGTGGGCAACGACCTGGAAATCGCCGACGACCTGTGGCTGACCACGGGCCTCGCCGCCATTTACACCCGCCGCGAAAGCGCCGTCACCTACCCGCAAAGCGGCGGCAAGACCAGCCTGAACGACTGGGATTACGCGCCACGTCTGGGCCTGCGCTATCAGGTCACGCCGGACCTGCAAGTGTTCGGCAACCTCAGCCGTTCGGTCGAAGCACCGCACCCATGGTCGCTGATCTACAGCTCGAACATCCGCTTCCCGGCCGGCAACGGTGCGGCGACCGGCACTCAGAGCGACCCGATCAAACTGCAGAACCAGACCGCGACCACCCTCGAACTCGGCGGTCGCGGCGACAGCGCGCTCGGCCAGTGGAGCCTGGCGTGGTACTACGCCCAAGTGCGCCACGAATTGCTGTCGGTACTGCCGGACGCCAACGCCGTCACCCCGTACGAACTCAACGCCAGCCCCACCGTGCACCAAGGCGTGGAAGCCAGTCTGCAAAGCACGCTGTGGTCAGCCGCCGACGGACGTAAATTGAGCCTGCGCCAGGCCTACACCTTCAGCGATTTCCACTACCGCGACGACCAGCGCTTCGGCGACAACCGCCTGCCCGGCCTGCCGATGCACTACTACCAGGGCGAACTGCGCCACGACTGGCCACAAGGCTTCTTCGCGGCGGTCAACACGCAACTGGTGTCCAAGGTCGCGGTGGATTACGCCAACAGCTACTACGCCGATCCCTACGCACTGTTCGGCGCCACCGTCGGCTACAACGCGCCGAAAAACGACTGGCAGACCTGGCTCGACCTGCGCAACCTGACCAACAAGCACTACGCCGCGACGGTCACACCGGGGTATGACGACAAGGGTCAGGATGCGGCGCGGTCTACGCCGGGTGAAGGGTTGGGGGTCTATGTCGGGGTGTCGTGGAGTTTGCTTTGACGGCATGACCTGACCAGCAGCAGAAAAACGCAGCGGGTCAAAACGGCCCCTGCGTCATCACCCGCGTCTCGATGATGCTGCGCAGGGCAACGACGCGCTTCTGATACAGGTCAGTCAAACAATCGACCTTCGCACCACAGGCCTTGCGGCTTTTGAGGAAGGCCTGCTGCTCACCGATCAAAGCATCGCGCCCGCCCATCGGCAGCAGGCGTTTGTCGAGGCTGAACAACTCGCCCATGGTGACGTCCAGGTCGTTCAAGGCGCGGTTGGCGCAAACGGCTTTTTCGTCCATGGATTTGGCCTTGTCGCAGTCGAAACTGGCGGCTTGAGTTGAATTTGCAGCGATCAGCAGCGCACAGCCGAGGGCGGCAGCGGTCACCCGTGAAATTTCTCGAACTCGTGTCATGTCGTCGTATCCAACGTTGTAAGTCAATGGAGGTATGAGAAATGAAAAGCACCGACGACAGCAAGCCTGCAACCCCGCATAACGCACCATCGCTCGATTCCTCGGGCAAACCGGTGGATGTGGTGCGCCGCGATCTGCAGGACCGCGACGACGACACCCGCACCGTGGATGAGGTGATTACACCCACGTCCATTCGTGAAAAGGAACAGGATGCCGAGGAGCTCAAGCGTAAGACCGATGAAATCGAGCGCAAAGTCGCCGACGGCAACTGACGCAACACTCCCCGTCCTTGAAGTAGAAATTTTCATTGTCTGTCCCGGGTTTTCCTGCCCGGGACAACCCTCCCCTTGCCCTGCAAGCCGCGGTTTTACTGGCTTCATCCCTTCTGCTTCAGCAATTTGTATTCACATCCCAGCTTAATAATATTTTACCGATACCCCCCTCCTGCCTAGTCTGACCGCAAGCAAAACGGACAAGCCTGAAGCGATCCGAATCCACTTGCCTTGCCAGGAAGGATGTAGAAATGACCACTGAAATAATAAAAACAGACACGCTTGTCGTGGGGGCCGGACAGGCCGGTGTGGCGATGAGCGAGCACCTGAGCAAACTCGGTGTGCCGCATCTGGTGCTGGAACGCAGCCGCATTGCCGAACGCTGGCGCAGCGGGCGCTGGGACTCGTTGGTGGCCAACGGTCCGGCGTGGCACGACCGTTTTCCGGGGCTGGAATTCGATGATGTCGACCCCGACGGTTTCGCCCCCAAGGAGCGCGTCGCGGACTATTTCGAAGCCTATGCGAAGAAATTCAACGCGCCGATCCGCACCGGGGTCGAGGTCAAAAGCGTGGTGCGCAATGTCGGGCGTCCGGGCTTCACCGTCGAGACCTCCGAAGGCGTGATCGAGGCCAGCCGCGTGGTCGCGGCAACCGGCCCGTTCCAGCGCCCGGTGATCCCGCCGATCGCGCCGCAAGACCCACGTCTGTTGCAGATCCACTCCGCTGATTATCGCAACCCGCAGCAACTGCCCGCAGGCGCAGTGCTGGTGGTTGGCGCTGGTTCGTCGGGCGTGCAGATTGCCGATGAATTGCAGCGTTCCGGCAAGCAGGTCTATCTGTCGGTCGGTGCGCATGACCGTCCGCCGCGTGCCTATCGCAACCGTGATTTCTGCTGGTGGCTGGGGGTGCTCGGCGAGTGGGATCAGGCGGCGATGAAACCCGGCCGCGAGCACGTGACCATCGCGGTCAGCGGCGCGCATGGCGGGCGCACCATCGACTTCCGTGGTCTGGCCCATCGCGGCATGACCCTGGTTGGCGTGACCGAGTCGTTCAACAACGGCGTAGTGACCTTCAAGCAGGATCTGCGTGACAACCTCAAGCGTGGCGATGAGAACTATCTGGCGCTGCTGGATGCCGCGGATGCCTACATCGAACGCAACGGCCTGGATCTGCCCGAAGAACCCGAGGCGCGCGAAACCTATCCGGATCCCGAGTGCGTGAAAAATCCGCTGCTCGATCTGGATCTGGCCGAAGCCGGTATCACTTCGATCATCTGGGCCACCGGGTTCGCCGTGGATTATTCCTGGCTGCAGGTTGCAGCGTTTGACGACAAGGGCAAACCGCAGCACCAGCGCGGCGTGTCCAGCGAGCCGGGGGTGTATTTCCTCGGGCTGCCATGGCAGTCGCGACGCGGTTCGTCGTTCATCTGGGGCGTGTGGCACGACGCCAAACACGTGGCCGATCACATCGCCACCCAGCGTAAATACCTCGACTACAAGGATGCCGAGCAGCGTGAAGCGGCCCTGCACTCGACCGCCAGCACCAAAGCCGCCGATACCGTCGACGCTTGATTGCCCTCTTTCGCGGCGGTGCCCGGTGCGCCGCTGATCACCTCGTCTGGAGCTGTACATGAGCAAGCCAACCCACACCCGCATCCGTATGTTCAACACCAAGGACACTTACCCGAACCAGACCCTGGACAACGATTTGTGCCAGGCCGTGCGCGCCGGCAATACCGTGTATGTCCGGGGTCAGGTCGGCACTGATTTCGACGGCAATCTGGTGGGCCTCGGTGATCCGCGTGCGCAGGCCGAACAGGCGATGCGCAACGTCAAACAGTTGCTGGAGGAAGCCGGCAGCGACATGAGCCACATCGTCAAGACCACCACCTACCTGATCGACCCGCGCTATCGCGAGCCGGTGTATCAGGAAGTCGGCAAGTGGCTCAAAGGCGTGTTCCCGATCTCCACCGGGCTGGTGGTGTCGGCACTGGGGCAGCCGCAGTGGCTGATGGAGATTGATGTGGTGGCGGTGATTCCCGAGTAAGTCGGAAGACCGAGTCGCGGCTATCGCGAGCAGGCTCACTCCTACAAGGGAACGCATTTCAAGGTAGGAGTGAGCCTGCTCGCGAAGAGGCCGGCCCAGACACACAAGGAGTTAGACCATGACCTTTTCAATCGCAGCCCGTTGCCCCGATACCGGCCAGTTCGGTGTCGCCATCAGTTCCTCCAGCATCGCCGTCGGCGCGCGTTGCCCGTGGCTGTTGCCGGGTGTCGGCGCGGTGTCGAGCCAGAACATCACTCTGCCCTCCCTCGGCCCGGAAGTCCTGGCGCTGATGGAGCAAGGCCACGCGCCCGACGCGGCGCTGGACCAGGTGCTGACCCGCAACGGCTACAGCCAGTACCGGCAGATCACCGCGATCAACCACCTCGGCCAGACCGCGCATTTCAGCGGCGCGCAAACCCTCGGCGTGCACAACGCGGTCTCCGGCGAACAATGCGTGGCCGCCGGCAACATGCTCGCCGGGCGCTCGGTAATCGAAGCGATGGTCAGTGCCTTTGAGGACGGCGAAGGCCAGTTGGCCGACCGCTTGCTCAAGGCCTTGCACGCCGCACAAGCCCTCGGTGGCGAAGCCGGGCCGGTGCATTCGGCGGCCGTGGTGGTGGTCGGCGAACAGACCTGGCCGATCGTCAATTTGCGCGTTGATTGGGCCGACGAAGACCCGATCGGCCAGTTGCAAAAACTCTGGGACGCCTATCAGCCGCAGTTGCAGGACTACATCGACCGCGCACTCGACCCGGCCAAGGCGCCGGGTTATGGCGTTGCCGGTGATGATCGATGAACAGCGTCGGGTTGCTCAGGACGCTGGTGGGCTTCGACACCACCAGCCGCGAATCCAACCTGCAACTGATCGAGTTCGTGCGCGACTACCTCGCAGGCTTCGATGTGCCGTGCGAGCTGATCTACAACGCCGAGCGCAGCAAGGCCAATCTGTTCGCGAGCATTGGCCCGGCCGAGCAACCGGGCATCGTGCTCTCGGGGCACACCGATGTGGTGCCGGTCGATGGTCAACCATGGACAGTAGCGCCGTTTGAACTCAGCGAGCACGACGGCAAGCTGTTCGGGCGCGGTACCGCCGACATGAAGGGCTACATCGCTTGCGTGCTGGCGCTGGTGCCGGCGCTGGTCGCTGCAGAGCTGCGCATGCCCGTGCACATCGCCCTGTCCTATGACGAAGAAGTCGGCTGCCTCGGGGTGCGCTCGTTGCTCGCCGAGCTGGAGCAGCGCCCGGTCAAACCGCTGCTGTGCATCATCGGTGAACCGACCGAGTTGAAACCGGTGCTCGGCCATAAAGGCAAACTGGCGATGCGCTGCGACGTGCACGGCCATCCGTGTCATTCGGCTTACGCACCGCTGGGGGTCAACGCCATCGAGTACGCCGCCGAGCTGATCGGTGAGCTGGGGCGCATCGGCCAGCAACTGAAGGCGCCCGAGCATCACGACGCGCGTTTCGATCCGCCCTACAGCACGGTGCAGACCGGAGTGATCAGCGGCGGTAAAGCGCTGAACATCGTCCCTGCCGACTGTCGCTTCGACTTCGAAATCCGCGCCCTGCCCTCGCAGGATCCAACCCAGGTCGCACAACAGTTGCAAGCTTACGCCGAGCAGCAAGTGCTGCCGCGCATGCGGGCAGTGAGCGAGCACAGTGCGATTCGTTTCAGTGAGCTGTCGGCTTATCCCGGCCTGGCCACCGATGCGCAGAGTCAGGCGGCGGAGCTGATTGCGGCGTTTTGCGGTTCACGGGAATACGGCACCGTGGCGTTCGGCACCGAGGGCGGGCTGTTCGATGCGGCGGGTATACCCACCGTGGTCTGTGGCCCCGGCAGCATGGATCAGGGGCACAAACCTGACGAGTTTGTCAGTCGTGCGCAACTCGATGCCTGCGATGCGATGCTGCAACGGATGCTGGCCTCGATTCGCGCCTGATCCTTTCGGCCTGACTGCCTGCCTTCAAGCGTGCAGTCGGGCCAATTCCTCACGGCAATGATCAACGAACAACTGCACCGGTTTGGTCAGTTGCACCCGACGCAGCCAGGCTGCCGACAAGCCCGAGCCGGTCACGGTTTCCGCCAGCGGCACGCACACCACTTTCTGCCCGTCGTAGGTGTACTCGCCGAACGGTCGGGTCACCAGAATCGAAAAGCCGAAACCGCGCCCGACCATGCCGCGCACCATCTCGATCGACGGCGAGCTGAAGACGATGTGCGGGGTCAGTCCGCGCTCCTCGAAAATGCTCACGAAGTAGGTGCGGCTGGGCACCACGTCGAGCAGGATCATCGGCTCCAGCACCAGATCGTGCAGCGAGACTTTAGCCTGTTGCGCAAAGCGATGGTCGGCCGGCAGCAACGCATAGGGCTGCTGCGGCGGCATCAGCGGCGTGGTGTCGATGGTGGTGTCGAGGTCATGTTCAAACAGCATCGCCATATCGATACTGCCGGCGGTCAACGCCTGTACCAGCTCCTGCTGCTCGCCATCGCGAATACGGATTTCCACCCCCGGCCAGCGCTGCTTGAACCCGGCGATCAGGCGCGGCAGGTACAGCGGCGCCACCGTTTCGAAACAGCCGATATCGATCTGCCCCGAGACCACGTCGTTGTCGGCCAGCGCGTTCTGCTCGAACTCATGCGCCACCCGCAGCAACTCCAGGGCCTTGCGATAGAACCGCGAGCCGCTGGGCGTCAGCGAAACGCCCTGGGCGTGATGGCGGATGAACAGCTGCACGCCGAAGCTTTCTTCCAGATGCTTGATCGCGGTGGAGACCGACGGTTGCGCGATATAGAGCTTGCGCGAGGCTTCGGCGACGCTGCCGCAGTCCGCGGTGGTGACGAAGTATTTGAGCTGGCGCAGGTTGTAGGCGGCCATATGAACCTCTGCAAGTGAGACAACGCTTTTGTGGTGAGGAGATTTATCTGTTGTCAGGACATTTATCTGTAGTCAGGAGGCTCTGTGGTGAGGGGATTTATCCCCGATGGGGCGCGAAGCGGCCCCTGTTTCTAAAGTCAAAAGAGGGGCCGCTTCGCAGCCCATCGGGGATAAATCCCCTCACCACAAAACTGTGTAAATCCAGGACAGAGTGAAGCCTGAACATACCGGAGCTACGCATTACACGCGGCATATATTTTTTAAGGTCTGAAGCAACAAACTTACTAATTTATCTATCCCGGGCCTTTGCACATGATCGCTTCAACAAGAAATGCGCCGTCCGTGTCGGCGCTTACCGAAGTACGTCCACGTACTCATCCTTGCCTTGGAGTTCGTCATGTCCACCTCTGCAACAACATCCGCGCCGCTCATTGAAAAACACACGATAGGATACGTGCCCCCCGAAGATCGCCACGGAAAGGTCAGGGATCTGTTCACGCTGTGGTTCGGCGGCAACATTGCACCGTTGCCCATCGTCACCGGCGCGCTGGGCGTGCAGTTGTTCCACTTGAATCTGGTCTGGGGCATCGTCGCGATTCTGGTCGGTCATCTGGTCGGCGGCGTGCTGATGGCGCTGCACTCGGCGCAAGGTCCGCAGATGGGCATTCCACAGATGATCCAGAGCCGCGCACAGTTCGGCTCGCTCGGCGCGCTGCTGGTGGTGCTGATTGCCGGGGTCATGTACATCGGCTTCTTTGCCTCCAACATCGTGCTGGCCGGCAAGTCGCTGCACGGCGTGGTCGACAGCGTGCCGGTGCCGGTCGGCATCGTCATCGGCGCCCTCGGCTCGGGGATCATCGGCATCATCGGCTACCGCTTCATCCACGTGCTCAACCGCATCGGCACCTGGGTGCTGGGGATCGGCATCGTCGTCGGTTTCGGCTACATCTTCACCCATATCCAGACCGATGACTTCCTCACCCGCGGCAGCTTCAACCTTTCCGGCTGGCTCGCCACCGTGTCGCTCGCCGCGCTGTGGCAGATCGCGTTTGCGCCGTACGTGTCCGACTATTCGCGTTATTTGCCGGCCGACGTCAAAGTCTCGTCGACGTTCTGGACCACGTATCTGGGTTCGGCGCTGGGCTCGAGTCTGGCGTTCATCTTCGGTGCCGTCGCTGTGCTGGCGACACCCGTGGGCATGGACACCATGGATGCGGTCAAGCTCGCCACTGGCTCGATCGGCCCGCTGATGCTGGTGCTGTTCCTGCTCAGCGTGATCAGCCACAACGCCCTCAACCTGTACGGCGCGGTGCTGTCGCTGATCACTCTGGTACAGACCTTTGCCTACCGCTGGATCCCCACCGCGAAAAGTCGTGCGGTGATCTCGATCATCGTGCTGCTGACCTGCTGCTTCGCCGCCGTCGGCGCGTCGAAGGACTTCATCGGCCACTTCGTCGACATGGTGCTGGTGCTGTTGGTGGTGCTGGTGCCGTGGACGGCGATCAACCTGATCGACTTCTACGCCATTCACAAGGGCCAGTACGACATCCAGTCGATCTTCCAGGTCGACGGTGGCATCTACGGACGTTACAACCCGCAGGCGTTACTGGCCTATGCGATCGGCATTGCGGTGCAGATCCCGTTCATGAACACCCCGCTGTACGTCGGCCCGGTGTCGGCGCACATCAACGGCGCCGACCTGTCGTGGCTGGTGGGGCTGCTGGTGACCTCGCCGCTGTACTTCTGGCTGGCCAGTCGTGACAGCGCCTATCGGCGGCGGATGATGGGCGGGAAACTGGTGGGCAGTCACTGAGATTGATTCGATGTAAAAAGAAGGCCCGCCATGCGCGGGCCTTCTGCGTTGTGGTGTGGTATTTCTTGATGCCCCGACAGGCACCCACGAGACAGGGAAAACTCATGCTGCGAATTCTGGGCAAGGCGTCATCGATCAACGTGCGCAAAGTGCTGTGGACCTGCGCTGAACTGCAGATCCCGTTCGAGCGTGAGGATTGGGGCTCGGGCTTCAAACCCACCGACACCCCGGAGTTCCTCGCCCTCAACCCCTGCGCCATGGTGCCGGTGATTCAGGACGGCGATTTCACCCTGTGGGAATCGAACACGATCATTCGTTATCTGGCGGGCAACCATGGCGGCGCAGACCTTTACCCCGCCGAGCCGCGAGTTCGTGCGCGGGTCGATCAGTGGATCGACTGGCAAGCGTCGGAGTTGAACCGGTCGTGGTCGTATGCATTCATGTCGCTGGTGCGCCAGTCAGCGAATTATCAGGACAGCGCCGCTCTGGCCAAGGGCATCGAGCAGTGGTCGCAGACCATGGGCATCCTCGATCAACAGTTGCAGAAGACTGGCGCCTACGTCAGTGGCGACCGGTTTTCCCTCGCCGATATCCCCATCGGGCTGTCAGTCAACCGCTGGTTCGAAACGCCGCTCGCGCATCCGGACTATGCCGCCGTCAGCGCTTATTACGAGCGTCTGAGCCAACGTGAAGGCTTTCGCCTGTACGGCAGAAACGGTACGCCGTGACAATCAGATCAACAGATCTTCATAAAACGCGCCGAACGGTCGCTGCGGGTGGGCGATCTGGATTTCCAGAATCCACACCCCGGCATTTGGCGTCTGGTCGAAATCGCCGAGATTGCCGCCGCGATGGATCGCGTGAGGGAAATCGCTGACGCGGTGGCCCTTGATATCGAGATTGAGTTTCCAGCCCATGGCTTCAGCCTGATCGCTGGCATAGCGATAAAGTTCGACACCGCTCACGCCTTGGCGCCACAGTGCCTCGACACGCTTGAACAGCTCCTTGGACGCCGCCGCGCAGGCGATCATTTCCGGATCGGAGCCGGTGGTGAAGGTTGCGCCGGCATCGCCTTCGTGCCCCTGCCAGACCACGCCCATGTCAATGAAGAAAATATCGTTGTCACCGAGCACCGGATCGCCTTCGGAACGCTCCTTGAACGCCTTCAGCGTATTGGCGCCGAAGCGAATCAGCAGCGGATGCCAGATGCGGTCCATGCCCAGTTCGGCGAGGATCTGCTTGCCCCGCTCCTGGGCTTCGGACTCACGCATGCCGGGCTTGATCACCCTGGCGATGGCATCAACGGCGTTCCAGGTCAGGCCCTGCGCATGACGCATCGTTTCCAGCACAAACCGCTCACCGACCGCTTCTTTACCGCTCAGGGCTGCACTCATTTGCTTGTTCCTCATGGCTACGCTGTGTAGTTTTTTATATTGCGAAACGCCGATCAAGATACAGCCATGACACAACGTGTCAATTACTCTTCCGCACGCACCACACCGCGCTCCTCCAGCAAACGCACGAACATGCTCAAGCTGCGCGACACCGTGCCCCGGCGCCACACCAGCCAGGTGGTCAGATAGCGAAAATCCGCCGCCAGCGGCCAGACGCTGACCGTCGCGCTGCCAGGCATGCTTTGCAGCATTTTGCGCGGCATCAGCGCCAGCCCGGCCCCGGCGCTGACGCAGGCGAGCATGCCGTGGTAAGACTCCATCTCGAAAATCTTGCCCGGCACGGCAGCGTCGGTGCTGAACCATTTTTCGAAGTGATGACGATAGGAGCAGTTGGAGCGGAACGCGTAGATGTTCTCGCCGTTCACATCCGCCGCGCGCCGCACCGGGGGGTGATTGAGCGGCGCGATGATGACCATCTCTTCCTCGAACGCCGGCACGCCTTCCAGCGCCGGGTGCAGCACCGGGCCATCGACGAACGCCGCCGCCAAGCGCCCGGCGAGTACGCCGTCGATCATTGTCCCGGACGGGCCGGTGGACAGATCCAGATCGACCTTGGGATGCAACTGGTTGTACGCCGCGAGCAGTTCAGGAATCCGCACCGCTGCGGTGCTTTCCAGCGAGCCAAGAGGAAACGCGCCCTGCGGCTCTTCTCCCGCGACCGTGGCTCGCGCCTCCTGCACAAGATCGAGAATGCGCCGCGCGTATTCGAGAAAACTCCAGCCGGCGGGCGACAGGCGCAGACGGCTTTTCTCGCGAATGAACAGGTCGACGCCCAAGTCCTGCTCCAGCTGTTTGATCCGCGTGGTCAGGTTCGATGGCACGCGATGAATCTGCGCCGCGGCGGCGCTGATGCTGCCGTGCTCGGCAACGGCCTTGAAGATTTCCAGCTGCACCAGATCCACAGTCATTCTCCAATCGTGAAAGAAACGATCTTTATTATTCAGTTTCCAGAAAACAAACGCCACCCTACTCTAGGCCCATCCACTGAACTCGCAGGAGCCAGCCATGAACCAGATTTCCAGCCAGACCCACGCCATCTCGATCAACCCCGCCACCGGCGAGCAGATCGGTCACTACGCCTTTGAATCCGCCGAAGCCCTCGACGCTGCGCTGACCCGCGCCGCGTTCGGTTTCTCGAAATGGAAACGCAAGCCGCTGCAGGATCGTTCCCGCGCCCTGACCGCCCTCGCCGGCGCCCTGCGTGACAGCGCCGAAGCCATGGCGACCATGATCACCCTGGAAATGGGCAAGCCGATCGCCCAAGCCCGTGGCGAAATTGAAAAATGCGCCAAGCTCTGTGAGTGGTACGCCGAAAACGGTCCGGCCATGCTCGACGCCGAACCGACTCAGGTTGAAGGCGGCAAGGCGCGCATCGAGTACCGACCACTCGGCCCGATCCTCGCGGTGATGCCGTGGAACTTCCCGATCTGGCAAGTGCTGCGCGGTGCCGTTCCGGCGCTTATCGCCGGCAACACCTACGTGCTCAAGCATGCGCCGAACGTGATGGGCAGCGCCTACCTGCTGCGCGACGCGTTCAAGCGCGCCGGTTTCGCCGATGGCGTATTTGAAGTGATCAACGTCACCCCGGAAGGCGTTTCCACCGCCATCGCCGACCCGCGTATCGCTGCTGTAACCCTGACCGGCAGCGTCCGTGCCGGCATGGCCATCGGTGCTCAGGCCGGTGCCGCGCTGAAGAAGTGCGTGCTGGAACTGGGTGGTTCCGACCCGTTCATCGTGCTCAATGATGCGGATCTTGATGAGGCCGTGCAGGCTGCCGTCATCGGTCGCTACCAGAACTCCGGCCAGGTCTGCGCCGCGGCCAAGCGCCTGATCATCGAAGAAGGCGTGGTCGAGGAGTTCACCCGCAAATTCGTCGAGGCCACGCGTCAATTGAAAGTCGGCGATCCGCTGTCCGCCGACACCTACATCGGGCCGATGGCGCGTTTCGATCTGCGTGATGAACTCGACCAGCAAGTGCGCGACACCCTCGAAGAAGGCGCCACCCTGTTGCTCGGCGGCGGTAAGGCGCAAGGCCCGGGCAACTACTACGAGCCAACCGTGCTGGCCGATGTCACCGACCGCATGACCTCGTTCAAACAGGAACTGTTCGGCCCGGTGGCATCGATCATCACTGCCCGCGATTGCGCCCACGCCATTGCCCTGGCCAACGACAGCGACTTCGGCCTGACCGCGACGATCTATACCGCCAACGTCGCACTGGCCCAGCAACTGACCAGCGAACTGGACACCGGTGGCGTGTTCATCAACGGCTATTCGGCCAGTGACCCACGCGTGACCTTCGGTGGCGTGAAGAAAAGCGGTTTCGGTCGCGAGTTGTCGCACTTCGGCGTGCGCGAGTTCTGCAACGCGCAGACGGTGTGGCTGGATCGCAAATAATCAGGACTCCAACACGCACTGGTGGGAGTGGGCTTGCTCACGAAGGGGCCGGCATGTTCAGCATTGATAGTGACTGACCTGACGCCTTCGCGAGCAAGCCCGCTCCCACACTCGAAAATTCCGCACACACCGCTATAGCAAGTCGGGCGCTGTTTTTTGCGGCTGCGCAACCGCCCGCCCCTTGCTCAACAACCCGAGCACCACCGCCGCCGAGGCCAGGGTAATCAGCGTAAGGACGTGCAGCAGGTACTGAAATGCCGTGGCATAACCCTGCACCAGACGCTCTTTGGCCAGCCCCGGAACGGTGTTGAGCGCATGCGCCATGTCCCCCGTGGTGACCCGGTGCGCGGTCTCGGCAATCAACGCCGCATCGACACTGCCTGCCACTGCCCCCGTCAGATCGGTATGCAGCAGCGAAGTCAGCACGGCGCCCACCACCGCCAGCGCAATACCCTCACCCGCCACGCGCACGGTATTGAAGATCCCCGCCGCCATCCCCGCGCGCTCTTTCGGTACGACGCTGACCGACAGACCATCCATCAAGCCCCACGGCAAACCGGTGCCAATCCCGATCAACAGCATCGCAATGACCAAGGCGGATTTTGGCTCGCCGACGTTGTACAGGCTCAACCCGTGCAAGCCCACCGCAGCGATCAGAAAACCGATCCCCGAGAGAATCCCCGCCGAGACAAACCGGGTCAGCGACGCCGCCAGCATCGGTACCACCAGCATGGGCGCCGACAGCGCCAGTAACAGCAGGCCGGCATCGATTTCGCTCAAGCCTTCCACGCCGATAAAGCGCAATGGCAACATCACCACCAGCACGATGTAGCAAAAACAGGTGCCGATCGGCAGCATCTGCACGCCGATGAAGCGCGGAAAACGCAACAGGGTCAGATCGAGCATCGGATGTTTAACGCGCTTTTCGATGATCACGAACAACCCCAGCAACAATGCCGAAGCACTCAGCAGACCGACTACCAGCGGGCTGCCCCAACCGCTTTCCGGGGCCTGAATCACGCCGAAGGTGAACAGCGCCAGCATCGTGCTGAAGGTGATCGTGCCCGGCCAATCCAGTCCCGTGGCATCCGGGTTGCGGCTTTCGCGCATGCGCGGCAGGCCGAAGACCATGGCGATTACGCCGATCAGCGCGGTGAAAACAAAAATCGCCCGCCAGTTGAACACCTCGATCAACGCGCCGGCCAGCAGCGGCCCGAAAGCCAGACCGATGCCGAATGTGGTGCCGAGTACGCTGTATGCACGGGTTCGCGCATGGCCTTCGAATTCTTGCGCCAGCGACGCTGAGCCGCTGGCCAACGCCGCAGCACCGGCCACGCCCTGCACTGCACGCATCCCATCCAGCCAGTACACCGACGGTGCCAGGCTCTGCGCAATCGATGCTGCGGTGAACAGCAACATGCCGAAGCTGAACAGGCGTTTACGCCCATAGACGTCGGCCAACGCTCCCGCCGCCATCAGCAAACTGCCGAATGACAACATGAACGCATTGGTGATCCAGGTCAGGGCCACGGGGCTGCCGCCCAGATCACGACCAATGGCGGGCGTCGCCACCGCGCCACCGGTAAAACTCAAGGGCAGTACCAATGCCGACAGGCACACGGCCGCGAGGATTAGCACCTTGTTATGCGCGCCTGGTTGATGAGCGACCGTTGTCATGCATTCATCCTTTAAAGAAATTGCCAGGCTGCGACTTTAAGGCCGTCAGATTGATGCGATAATCCCAGCAATTTTGCATGACTTTGTGAAAGAGATTCACAGATGAAATCACCCTCAGCGGCAGACCTTTGCGTATTTCTCTGTACGGCGCAGCACTTGAATTTCAGCAAGGCCGCCGTCGAACTCGGGCTCACCCCGTCAGCCCTGAGCCATTCGGTAAAGGCTTTGGAGAATCGCCTCGGTGTGCGTCTGTTCAATCGCACCACCCGCAGCGTGGCGTTGACCGAGGCCGGTGAGCGCTTTTACGCGCGCCTGAAACCGGCGTTCCGCGACATTGACGATGCACTGGAAGACCTCAACCATTTTCGCGACAAACCCACCGGCAACCTGCGTATCACCTGCGGACGCCAGGCGTGCGAACTGGTATTGCTGCCGATTGCCAGCGAGTTCTTGCAGACGTATCCGGACATTCGCATGGAGGTGGTCGAAAGCGAAGCGTTGCTGGATATCGTCGCTGGCGGATTTGATGCGGGCGTGCGCTTTGGCGATCGACTGCAGGCCGACATGGTCTCGCTGCCGATTGGCCCGGCGATGCGTTCGGTGGTGGTCGCTTCGCCGGCATTCCTCGAACGCTATCCTGCGCCGCAAAAACCCGAAGATCTGCGCGATTTGCCGTGCCTGCGCCACCGCTACCCCAGTGGCGCCCTGTATCGCTGGGAATTCGAACGCGATGGCATTGCCCAGGAAATCGAGGTCAACGGCCCGCTGACGCTGGGCGACGTCAGCTTGATGGTCGGCCCTGCACTGCAAGGCCTGGGATTGGCGTATGTGTTCGATGACATGGTCAGCGAACACTTGGCATCGGGGCGTCTGATTCAGCTGTTGGCCGACTGGTGCCCCTACTATCCGGGCCTGCATCTGTACTACCCGAGCCGGCGCCACGTACCGGCGCCGCTCAAGGCTTTTATCGACTTTGCGCGCGAGCGAAGGGGTCACTAGGGCTCACAGATATTTCAGCCAGGCAATGTCGCGACGCCGCGATTTCAGCGCAGAGAACCAGCGTACCGCCGGGTACAGTGCCAGCGCCAACAGCAGTGACACCAGCCAGATCGCCGCGACTGAATCGAAGCCGAAATAGCTGCCCTGATTCAGTCCGAACAGCGCCACGGCAATCACATACAGCACCTTCAGCACGTACAGATGCAGCAGATAAAAGAACATCGGCGCCGAACCGAAGACCGTCAGCCAGCGAATCCAGTGCCGCATCTGTAGCCGTTCGAACGCCAGCAACAGCAGCAATCCGATGCTCACCGTCAGGCTGATGAACAGCAGCGATGGCGGGTACTTGGTGATGTTGAAAAACGCCATCAGCGTTTGCACGGTCGTGTCTTCAACCGCCCAAGGCTTTTCGCCGTATCCGTTGAGCAACCGCAGCCCGACGAAACCCAGCAGTCCGGCGATACCAGCCAGCAACAGGCACTGCTGACGAACTCCGGCGTCGGCCGCACGGGCAAACCACGGGCCCAGCGCATAACCCAGACCGATCACGCCGATCCACGGCAACAGCGGATACGAAGTGCGCAAGCGCAGACTGTCACCGACCTCGATCCAGCCCCGATCATGCAGGATCGCCCATGGCACATGCAGTGCCGACTCCAGCGCGAAATGCAGCCCGTCCAGCAGGTTATGCCCGGCAATGATCGCCAGACTCAGCGTCAGCAACAGCCAGCGCGGCAACCAGACCAGCAGCGACAACGCGATCATGCTCAAGCCAATCGCCCAGATCACCTGCAGATAGATCACGCTCGGCGGCAACTGAAACGTCCATGCAAAATTCACCAAGGTGAATTCCAGCACCACCAGAAACAGCCCACGCTTGAACAGGAAGGCACTGACATCGGCCTTGCCCGCGTACTTCTCGCCGAACAGCCACGCAGACAATCCGGTCAGCAACACGAACACCGGTGCGCACAGATGCGCCAACGTGCGACTGAAAAACAACGCCGGCTCGGTGTTGGCGATGTCCATCGGGTCGGACACCTGACGGTGCAACAGAAACGTTTCACGCACGTGATCCAGCAGCATGAACAGGATCACCAGACCGCGTAACGCATCAATGGACAGCAAGCGGCCGGTCGGCAGCGGGTTGGAACGGGCACACGCAATCGTCATGGACATTTCGCCATCGAGTCAATGAATCGGGGGCGCATAACTACACGTCCCGCCAAATATTGGCGTTACTCTATAACACTAAAAGTCGATTCCCAAGCCAAACGCCATTTGCCCAATCACGTCAGGCTTCTATAGTGATCAGGCGCCCCCTGCGCTTTGCGCCTGCTGTCGAGCGTTGCCCATGACCTCAACCGAACACCTGATCATCTGCGAGCATTGCGACTGCGTGTACGAAAAGGTCGTGCTCGGCAAACACCAGAAAACCCTCTGCGTGCGGTGCGGCGGCGTGCTGCAGCGCTACAACGGCTTGACCGTCGAGCAGCGGCTGGCCCTGAGTTTCACTGCGGCGATGCTGTGGCTGTTCGCCAATTTCTATCCGGTGATGAGCATCAGCATGAAGGGCCTGAAGAACAGCGCGACGCTGTGGGATTCGGTACTGGCGCTGAGTCAGGGGCCGATCACCTTCATGGCGATGGTCGCGGCGATCTCGATCATCATCGCCCCGGCGTTTCAACTGGTGCTGTTGATCTGGGTGCTGAGTTTCGCCTTGTCATCGCGCCGGGCGCCGGGCTTCAAGCTGTGCATGCGCTGGCTGGAGACCCTGCGTCCGTGGAGCATGCTCGAAGTGTGTCTGCTGGGGGCGATGGTGGCGGTATTCAAACTGGCCGGGCTGCTCGATGTGCTGCCGGGTATCGGCCTGTTCGCTTTGGCGGTGCTGAGCCTGATGATGATCCGCATTGCCGGCCGCGACATTCGTGATCTGTGGGACATTCTATGAAGCGACCCGCGACCGCCAGCGAACTGAATCTGTGCCTGTGCCACAGCTGCGGACTGGCCTGCGACATGACCGACGAGCCGCACGAGTGCCCGCGCTGCGATGCGCCGCTGCATCGGCGCAAGACCAACTCCCTGACGCGCACCTGGGCCTATCTGTTCGCCGCATTGGCGTTTTACGTGCCGGCCAATCTACTGCCGGTGATGAACACGGTGATGCTCGGCAACGGCGCCGACAGCACGATCATGAGCGGCGTGCTGGAGTTCTGGGAGGGCGGCGCGTGGGACATCGCACTGATCATTTTCATCGCCAGCATCGCGGTGCCGGGGATCAAATTCGTCGCCCTGTCGCTGCTGCTGATCACCGTGCAGCGGGGCAGCGACTGGGCGCGCCGTGAGCGTTCGAAGCTGTACCGTTTCGTCGAGCTGATCGGCTACTGGTCGATGCTCGACGTGCTGGTGGTCGCACTGGTCGCGGCGCTGGTGAAGTTCCAGGCGCTGGGCGATATCGAACCACGCCCGGGCATCCTGTTTTTCGGCATGGTGGTGGTGTTCACCATGCTCTCGGCGATGAGTTTCGACCCACGGCTGATCTGGGACAACGCCCCGGACGACGAACCGCTCAGCGACGCACCACCTCAAGCAGCACCTGCAACGGATGGCGCAGCGCCCGATCCGACTGGCGCTTGACCTGACTGCGGCATGAGTAACCGGTGGCCAGCGCTTCGCCCTGCTCCGCCGGCGCCTCAACCTGCCGCGCCCACGATTGCTCGTAGATCACCGCCGAGGTTTCGCGGTTGCGCGCTTCATGGCCATAGGTGCCGGACATGCCGCAGCAGCCGGTGGCCTGCGTCGCCAGTTTCAGCCCGACTCGCTCGAACACTTGTTCCCACTGGCGAGTGGCGGCCGGCGCGTTGGTTTTCTCGGTGCAGTGTGCCAGCAGACGGAATGACCGGGCCGCATCGGCAGTAGCCTGCTCCGGCATCACCTTGAGCAGCCATTCCTGTACCAGCGCGACTTCCGGGCAGTGGTCCATGCCGGGCACTTTCAGGTATTCCTGGCGATAGACCAGCGTCATCGCCGGGTCCAGTCCCAGCAACGGCACACCGACATCGGCCAGTTCACGCAGTTGCCGGGCATTGCGCAGCGCCGCGCGGTTGAACGCCGACAGGAAACCCTGCACATGCAGCGGCTTGCCGTTGGCGCTGAACGGCGCCAGATAAACCTGATAGCCAAGCCGCGAAATCAGCTCCACCAGATCCGCCAGCAGCGGCGCTTCGAAGTAACGGGTGAAGGCATCCTGCACCAGCACCACACTGCGCTCGCGCTGGGCCGGGGTCAGCGCCGACAGCGTGGAAACCGTCGCCGGCTGCACCTTCCAGCGGCGCAGCGCAGCGTGGAAATCAAAGCGACTGAGCAACGGCACATCGACCATGCCGCCAAGACGCTCCAACTGTTTGCGCACAAAGGTTGCGCCCATCAAACCGTTGTACAGCGCCGGAATCCGCGCCATGTACGGAATGCTGTACTCCAGCGAGGCAATCAGATAATCCCGCGCAGGGCGCAGATAACGGCTGTGATACAGCTCAAGGAAACGCGAACGGAATTCCGGCACGTTGACCTTGACCGGGCACTGTCCCGCGCAGGACTTGCACGCCAGGCAGCCGGCCATGGCGTCGTACACCTCATGGGAAAAGTCTGCATCCTGCGCGCGGCTGTTGCGCCAGCGTGTCCACAGGTTGCGGAAAAATGCCGGACGACGGATCGCCTCCGACAGCACATCCACCCCTGCCTCGCCCTGCAAACGCAGCCATTCGCGGATCAGCGATGCGCGACCCTTGGGCGATTGCGCACGCTCGCGGGTGGCTTTCCACGATGGGCACATGGCGTCGTCGGGATCGAAGTTGTAGCAGGCGCCGTTGCCGTTGCAGTGCATGGCCGCGCCGTAGCTTTGCCAGACCTTTTCGTCGATCTGCCGATCGAGTTCGCCGCGCAGGGTCACTTCGTCGATTTTCAGCAACGCCGCACCGGTATTGGCCGGGGTGGCGATCTTGCCCGGGTTGAACTGGTTGAACGGGTCGAACGCGGCTTTCAACGCTTGCAACGCCGGGTACAGCTCACCGAAAAACGCCGGCGCGTATTCCGAGCGCAGGCCTTTGCCGTGTTCACCCCACAACAGGCCGCCGTAGCGCTGGGTCAGCGCCGCGACGCCGTCGGACACCGGGCGCACCAGCGCCGCTTGCTGCGGATCCTTCATGTCGAGAATCGGCCGTACGTGCAACACACCGGCATCAACGTGGCCGAACATGCCGTACTGCAAACCGTGGCTGTCGAGCAGTTCGCGCAGTTCGGCGATGTACTCGGCCAGGTGCTGCGGCGGCACTGCGGTGTCTTCGACAAACGGCTGCGGCCGCGCTTCGCCGGCAACGTTGCCGAGCAGGCCGACTGCGCGTTTGCGCATGCCATAAACCTTGTTCACCGCCGCCTGACCGACCGCCAGGGTATGGCCGAGGCGTTCGACCGTGGTGTCGCTGCTCAAGTGTTCGAGGAAGGCTTCGACCCGGTGTCGCAGGTCCTCGGGATCATCACCGCAGAACTCCACCAGGTTGATCCCCAGTGTCGGGCGCTCGGCACTTGCCGGGAAGTATTCGGCGACGCCGTGCCAGACGATGTCCTGCATCGCCAGCAGCAACACCTTGGAATCCACGGTTTCAATCGACAGCGGCTTGAGCGCCATCAGCGCCCGGGCATCGCGCAACGCATCCATGAACCCGGCGTAGCGAATGTTCACCAGCATCGTGTGTTTGGGGATCGGCAGTACGTTGAGCTTTGCCTCGACCACAAAGCCCAGCGAGCCTTCGGCGCCGCACAGCACGCTGTTGAGGTTGAAGCGGTTGTCGGCCTCGCGCAGATGCGCCAAGTCGTAGCCGGTCAGGCAGCGGTTGAGATCTGGGAAGCGCTGTTTGATCAGCTCGCCCTGCTCGTCAATGATCTGCCGCGCACAGCGATAGACTTCGCCCACCTGATCTTCACGGGCGCACAGCGCTGTCAGGTCGTCTTCCGCCAGCGCTGCGCCGTGCAGACGCTCGCCACCGCGCAGGACCATGTCGAGTTCCAGCACGTGGTCGCGGGTCTTGCCGTAGGTGCAACTGCCCTGCCCGCTGGCGTCGGTGTTGATCATGCCGCCGACGGTGGCGCGGTTGGAGGTCGACAGCTCCGGGGCGAAGAACAGCCCGGCGGATTTCAGTGCGGCGTTGAGCTGATCCTTGACCACCCCGGCCTGCACCCGCACCCAGCGCTCTTCGACGTTGATTTCCAGAATGCGGTTCATGTGCCGCGACAGGTCGACGACGATGCCGTCAGTCAGCGACTGACCGTTGGTGCCGGTGCCGCCGCCGCGCGGAGTGATCACCACTTGCTGATAAGCCGGTTCGGCGATCAGCCGTGCGACCCGCGCCACATCCTCGGCATCCATCGGAAACACTGCCGCTTGCGGCAGACGCTGGTAGATCGAGTTATCGGTGGCGAGCACTACGCGGCTGGCGTAATCAGCACTGATCTCGCCACGAAAACCACTGGCTTTCAGGGCTTTGAGGAACTTCTGGTAATCGGCGGTCAATGCAGTGGCGGGCGACAGCTGGGCAATCATCGGTCGGGAAATCTCGGTCAAAATCGGGCCGTGCGGCGGTGAACAGTTGTGCGCAAGGAATGATTGCGTCACGCTCCCGCCATCTCATGGTGCTTATGTTCATTGCTTGGCGCTATCGGGACAAACGTAAAATCGACCCGCAATCCATGACTAAAACGAATGAATCCGCGAACCCTCACCCCTTCCATGTCGTTATTGCTGGCCTTCGAGGCTGCCGCACGCCATGAAAGCTACACCCGCGCTGCCCACGAACTGTCGCTGACGCAAAGCGCGGTCAGCCGTCAGGTGCAGATTCTGGAAAAGATGCTCGGCATGCGCCTGTTCAGTCGCGAGGGCCGGCAAGTGGTGCTGACCGATGTCGGGCGCATGTATCAGCGCGAACTGGCCGAAGCCCTCGGGCAGATCCGCAGCGCGACGTTGCAGGCCATGGCGTTCGGTTCCGGCATTCACAGTTTGCGTCTGGCGACGCTGCCGACCTTCGGCTCGAAATGGCTGCTGCCGCGACTCAAGGACTTCTACACCGCACACCCCGGCATGACCGTGCACTTGCATTCACGCATCGAAGCGATCGACTTCGACACCAGCGAGATCGATGCGGCGATCTGCGTCGGTGCGGGAGACTGGCCGGGGCTGAGCGCCCTGCCCCTGCACACTGAAGAACTGGTAGTGATTGCCAGTGCGCAGTTGTCGTTGGCCGAACGCGACGACGCCGAACAGCACATCGCCGGGCAGTTACTGCTCAATGTCAGCAGCAATGCCCAGGCCTGGGCGGAATGGTTCACCCATCATGGTTTGCCACACCGCAGCATGCGCATCGGGCCGAGCTTTGAAATGACTTCGCACCTGATTCAGGCCGTCCGGGCGAATATTGGCGTGGGGCTGGTGCCACGGATTCTGGTGGAGGATGAATTGCTTAACGGCGAGCTGCAGCAACTGGGGGAGCCGATCACCAGCCGGCGCAGCTACTACCTGGTGTATCCGCCGCGTAATGAGGCGTCGCCGTCACTGAAAGCGTTCAGGGATTGGCTGGTACGATCGTTATGACAGATCGTCTCGCCCGAGCAACGTTCACCGCTTGGGAGGTGGTGGAGCGCTAGGACCACGGGCAGTTTGCGGCGAGTTCCTGTCGTTCGAGCCAAGGTAGCGTGCCACATCTGGCGGCATGGGTCTCGGTGCTTCGGCGGTCATGGCTGGCTCTCTTTTATGGTGGTGAATTCAACCCACTGAACTTTCGACGAATCTATCACCAACAGGTCGGCGTCAAAAGGCTTGGCAACGCCATCGTCACCCAACCATTTCGGGCTCTGCATCACAAACTGTCCATTCGCAGGTTCGGCAGGCCATTCACAAGGCCAGCCAAACAGGCGCCTTTCGTCGTTCAAATGCAGCGTAATGAGCCGATCGTGGCGTGCAAAGGTGCTGTACCACTGGCTGGGAAATGACGTTTTTCTGGTTACATTTCGAAACCGTAACCAAGCATGCAACTTGTCATTTGAAGCGAGATTGCAGGAAAGAAATCCGAGCGTCACTGACACAAAGAACGCCCATATTGTCTGCGCCTTGCCATCCCATATTCCTACAGAAAATCCCTTCGTCCCCACCCATAGACAGATTGCACCTATCCCCAATACAGCCCCATGAATCACAAACGTAAAGATCAACGCCTGCACAATCTGCCCAAACGTATCAGGCCGTTTGAACGCGGTGAGCGTGTAAAAAATCCAGGTAGAAACAAATCCGGGAATCAGATACTGCAACAACGGAATAACTTCTTTGACCAGATCATCCATGATCCGTGGCTCCTTGAAAGGCATGCCCCTCCGGTTACCGGGCGGCACTCAAAAGCCTAGCGCACACTGGGGATACGCCTCGTGCCGATCTGTCACAGCGCATTTCGCAAAGCAAAAAAAAGCAGAAACCATTGATCCGGTTTCTGCTTTTTGTGGGGCTGGCTTTTGCAGCGGAGGCTGGGCTTTACAGGCAGTCACGCACCGATTTGCGCAACGACCCGGACTTGGCCCATGGCGGTCCCTGATACAGGGAAACGCGACTGCCGTCCTTGTATTTGATGATGTCGAGAATCTCGTCGGCGGTGACGAGGCTCGGCGCCTTGATCCGGTAGCCGTTGGAAATGGACGTCTGCGTGGTCTTAGGAATGTCCTGCTGCCACAACGGCAACAAGCACGCGGCATAGTCTTTAGGCGCTTTGGTGGTGGTTTTGCTGAGATTTGGCTCGCCCGGCACCAGCGATGCTGGCAATGAGCAACCCGCCAGCAATGCCAACGCCAAACTCCCGATCCATATCCGCATGGTGTTTCCCTGATCTTGAAAAACGCGAATGTAACGTGTAACCGGGTGTACATCCAGCGCGGCACGTCGCCCACAAGGGAGATTGGACAAATATTTACATGCATGCAGCCCGGTGGCAGACGAGCTGCGCATCATCGAAGAAAAATGCGACTACTCTGTTCTACCGAGAATGTTCCGGAGGTGATCATGCGGCTCAATGAATACGAACACGAACTTCAGCGCGACCTGCAAGCCGTTGCATCGGATCTGAGATGGTCGGCGGTCGACCTCAAACGCATCGCCGAACAGCTGCGCAAGAGCGGCAATGAAGCGGATGCCCAGGCGGTACTCAGGTCCTGCGAGGTGCTGCAAAGTGATGAAGAACGCTTGCAGCTGTATGCCAGGGAAGTGAAAACGCGCTCCATCAGCCGGATCAAAGTCCACTGATCCCCCCTTTACCTCAACAAAAGCCCCGGCAATCACCGGGGCTCTTTCGTTACATTTGCTTCAACTTGCAGTGTGACTTCGCGCTCGCACCGAGCGTTTTCTGTAACCCGGCAACGCAGCGGCATAGGCCAGCGCTTCCTCTCTGCTACCGAACGACGCAAGCCGATCGCCTTGAGTACAAACCCGCCACGGGCCGTTGTTCACGCTGAGTACGTCGTAGCCGTTCATGTGCATTTTGCTCAAGACCGGAATGCTCATGGGTACCTCCTTTTTGCCGACGGTGGATTCAGCTCTGCCTTTTTAACTTACACCCGGATGCCGCAGTTGTGCCGACCGGGTGTCGCCATCGCGATGCGCCAAGGCTCTGGCACTTTCCGCCAGGCCAAACACTCAAAACCCCAAGGGAACCTTTGAATCCGGGCCCGGCTCGAATATTGCAGTTTTATTTCATTTATGTGACACGCAGTAAACAGGTAACAGATGAAAGTACGCGCCACCGTTATTTGCGAGCAGGATCGACACGTTCTCCTGGTGCGCAAACCCCGCTGCCGCTGGACATTGCCCGGCGGCAAGGTCGAGCCTGGGGAAACCAAAGCCGGGGCGGCGACGCGCGAGCTGCAGGAAGAAACAGCACTGGATGCCGAGCAGATGTTGTATCTGATGGAACTGCACAGCGGCAGCACCCAGCATCATGTCTACGAGGCGTCGGTGCTCGATCTTGAGCAGTTGCGCCCGCAAAACGAGATCACCGAATGCATCTGGCATCCGCTGGACGCGGTGCAGAATCTACCCACCAGCGAGGCGACGTTACGCATCGTGCAGGCGTTTCAGCGGCGCTTGTAAGGTATCAGCCGGCGAATGCCCGGCGCCCGGCGCTCATTTCCGTGCGCAACTCACCAATGAAGTTGGACAGATCGCGGATCGTCACCAGATGTTCCGGCGACACACCATTGAGCAACAACTCGACTCGCCCGGACTCAGGCTCATACACCTTGATCCGCAGCAGTCCCTGCTCCACTTGTGTGCATTCGCATTCAAGCGACGGAAAGCCGGATTCGACAATCCGGCAGATGTCGGCAATGGCTAGCATGGGCGCACGCCTCGCAGGCGATGAGTCGGTCGACCGATTCAGCATAGATGAGCGATCAATAATCTGCCGCCCAAGCAAGTGCCAACCCGATCACATTTCCAGCGCGGCCTCAGTGCGCGTCATGATCCCAGATCCAGTTCCACATTCCCGGCAACTGCACCGGCTGCGAACTCTGCTGAACCGTGCGCGCCAGCGCCGCTTTCTGCAGCGCCGCGTGGTCATCGTAGAACGGTTTGTCCGCCAGTTTCACGCCCGTGGCGGCGGCGCTGTCGAGCAGGATCTGCAGGTACTCGCGGGTATGCCGCGCGGTGTAGCGGTTGAGGTCATGAAAGGTCACCACCACTGGAATCACCCCGTCTACGGTCGGAAATTCGCCGAGGGCAATGCGCTCGCGGACTTCCGATAGCTGGCGCAGCATATTCGCCCGACGTCGGGGACTGGCGTTGAAGCCCCAGATCTTGCCGTCATTGGCGCTCAAATCGGTCAACAACACGTGCAAGCCATGCTGCTGATACGCGGCGAAGGTGCGCTTGTCGTAATTCCAGAATGGCGGACGCAGCAGGATCGGTGCTGCTCCGGTGATCGCGGCGATATCCGCCGTGCCGTTGCGCAACGACTGTTCCAGTTCTTGCGGATCGAGCGAGCGATGGTTGGTGTGCCAATGGGTGGCGGTGTGGAATCCGAGGATGTGCCCTTCGGCGTGCTCACGCCGCATGATGCCGCGACCAATGTCACTGTTGCCCGCACGCGGCGCACGGGTCTGGACGAAGAACACCGCTTTGATGTCCGGTTGCACCGGGTTGACCTTGAGGCTGTCGAGCACTGTCGCCGACGGATTCCAGAAACTCGAGGCGCTGGGGCCATCATCGAAGGTCAGCAAAAAGCGCACCGGCGCCTGGGCCTTGAGCCGGGTTTCGGTTTGCGCGGTCATTTCGATCGGCGCGGCAATGCAGCCGGCCAGCCCAAGCGCGATGGCCGCTGCACAGAGAAGATTGAACGCGTATTTCATGTTTTGCCTTGCGCCTGGCCGTTGCGGCCCTGTTGTCGACTGGCAAAACTCCCTCGCCCTGATCCATCCCTGCGCCCGGCTCCGCGAGCCAGGTTTGGATAGGGTACACAGGCTTTGGTTCCGGCGCTCGCTCAGTCAGCCAGAGCCTGTTGAAACAAGGTATCGATGACCCCGGCGGTGGCCAGCGGCGCCGGCAGTGCCTTGACCTTGAACAGGAAGTCCGCAGTGCCTTGCAGGTCGACCGCCGCCTGCTGATCCACCGGCCCGACAGTCATGTGCGCCTGACGCAACCAGTGCCGTGAAACCTGCTGATCGAGATTGGCTTTCTTCGCCCACAGGTCCGCGTATTCGTCGGTGTGGCTGTCGACCCAGGCCCGCGCCTGTTTCAAACGCCCGAGAAAATCGGCAATCGCGGCACGCTTGCTGTTGATCGACGGCGCTGACGCGGCAATCGCGCTGAGGCCTGGCATCAGGTTTTTCGCGGTGAGAATCGGCCGCGCACCGGAGAACACGATTTGCTGGGAGATGTACGGTTCCCACACCGGGAACGCGTCGATGCTGCCCTGTGGCAATGCCGCTGCCGCATCAATCGGCATCAACTTGACGAAGTCGACGTAGTTTTCCGGCAGACCGCCCTGCTCCAGGGCGCGCAAGGTCAGTTGCTGGCTCCAGGCGCCGGGCCAGTAGGCGACTTTCTTGCCCTTCAGATCAGCGATGGTTTTCACCGGCGAATCTTTCGGCACCAGCAAGGCGATAGTGTCCGGGTTCTGGCGCGACACACCGATCAGTTTCACCGGCGCCTGTTTGGCGGCGAGAAACAGAAAACCCGAATCGCCAAGAAAGCCCAGATCCAGCGAGCCGGTCTGCAACGCCTCGGCCAGTGGCGCGGCGGCCTGGAAGTGCTTCCAGTCGACGCTGTAAGGCGCGTCTTTCAACACGCCGGAGGCTTCGACCGAAGCGCGGATGTTGTAGTAATTCTGGTCACCGACGTGCAGGACCAACGGCTCGGTAGCGTAGGCCAGCGGTGCGGCGAACAAGGCGGTCATCAGTGTGCTGCGGAGCAAACGGGATATCTTCATGGGGGGTCCTGCGACGGGATTTTGCATAGACCATAACGCTGTTGATAAACCGATTTTAAATTCGATTAATGCATAAGCTCAGCGCCCGGAATGCTCACTGTCCGCTGCGCAACAGTGCCTTGCCACAATGTTTCCCAAGCAACAGTTGAAAGGCGCTAAAACCGGGGAAAACCCCGTAAACATGGGTCGAGAAGCACATGGCACAGAGCCTGCAATATTCCATTCATGCAGGACGCAGCCGATAAAAATATATTTTTTGACATAACAACCAGTGCCTTTGCCGGAGCGCCCCATGACATCGTTCTTACCGTTTATCCGCCTCAAAACGCTGCTGGTCGCCAGCGCCATGGCATTGAGCCTGCAACCGCTGGCCGAAGCCGCCGAAGCGCCGCCTGCGGAAGTCCATCTGGATTACGCTTACTACTCACCGGTGAGCCTGGTGCTCAAGCATTTCGGTTTTCTCGAAAAGGCCCTGCCACAAACCAAAGTCAGTTGGGTGCTGAGTCAGGGCAGTAACCGTTCGCTGGAATACCTGAACAGTGGCGGCGTCGATTTCGCCTCCAGCGCCAGCCTCGCTGCCGTACTGAGCCGGGCCAACGGCAGCCCGATCAAATCAGTCTACGTCTACAGCCGCGCCGAATGGACCGCGCTGGTAGTGCGCAAGGATTCGCCGTACCAGAGCCTCGCCGACCTCAAGGGCAAGAAAATCGCCGCCACCAAAGGCACCGACCCGTACCTGTTCACCCTGCGCAGCCTGCAACAGGCCGGGCTGAAGAAAGACGACGTGGAACTGGTGCACCTGCAACATCCGGACGGGCGCACCGCGCTGGAAAAAGGCGATGTCGACGCCTGGGCCGGACTCGATCCGCACATGGCCGCCAGTCAGGTACAGGCCGGTTCGCGTCTGCTGTATCGCAATCCGGCATTCAACAGCTACGGCGTAGTCAGCGTCACCGAGCAGTACGCCAAGGAGCATCCGCAAACCATCGACACCGTGATCAAAGCCTACGAGCAGGCGCGGGACTGGGCGCTGAAAAATCCCGACGAGTTCGCCGCGCTGCTTGCCAAGGAATCCGGTCTGCCGCTGGACGTGGCCAAACTGCAGTTGTCGCGCACCGACCTGAGCAGTCCGCAACTGACCGCCAACGATGTGCAAGCGTCGAAAGCTGCGGCACCGATTCTGGTGTCTGAGGAACTGGTGCGGCGTGGAGTGAATGTCGATC
Organism: Pseudomonas sp. lyk4-TYG-107; assembly: GCF_030209055.1. Classification (NCBI taxonomy): domain Bacteria; kingdom Pseudomonadati; phylum Pseudomonadota; class Gammaproteobacteria; order Pseudomonadales; family Pseudomonadaceae; genus Pseudomonas; species Pseudomonas sp. lyk4-TYG-107. Next base: position 35,092 of record NZ_JARVST010000012.1, on the reverse strand, counting down.
AAGTCATCGATCAGTTGCTCGACAGCGGAGTGCAGCAAGCCGTCGCCCGCCAGTAATCGACCAGACTCACAGCCCATCCGCGCCCGGCGCGGATTCGCTGTGAGCGGAGCCCACGTATGAGCACTCGCAGTAACGAACTGCCCGCGCCGCCTCGCAGCTTGCCGAGGCCGCGTCCTTCATCTCTCAACCCGACATGGCGCCGGCGCCTGAAAGGTCTGGCCCTGCCGCTGCTGATCGTGGTCGCCCTGGAGTTCATCGTGCGTCTCGGCTGGCTTCCGTCCTATCAAATGCCGGCGCCCAGCGAGATCGCCCTGACCCTCACCGACCTCGCCGAAGGCGCCCTGTGGAAACACATCAGCGCCAGCCTGTTGCGGGTGTTGCTCGGTTTTGCAATTGGCGCCAGCCTTGCGCTGGTGTTCGCCGCCTGGGTCGGCCTGAGCCGTGAGGCCGAGGCGTATCTGGAACCGACGTTCGCCGCGCTGCGTTCGATTCCGAGTCTGGCCTGGGTGCCGCTGTTGCTGCTGTGGCTGGGCATCGATGAAACCTCGAAGATCGTGCTGATCGCCATCGGCGCGTTCTTTCCGGTGTACGTCAACGTGGTCGCGGCGATTCGCAACATCGATCGCAAACTGGTCGAGGTCGGACGTATCTATGGCTTCAGCCGCTGGCAACTGGTGCGGCGGATTCTGCTGCCCGCCGCCCTGCCCGGCCTGTTCACCGGACTGCGCAGCGGCATGAGTCTGGCGTGGATGTTTCTGGTGGCCGCCGAGCTGATCGCCGCGACCAAGGGCCTCGGTTATCTGCTCAGCGACGGCCGCGAAACCTCGCGGCCGGACATCGTGCTGGCGGCGATCATCGTGCTCGCCTTGCTCGGCAAACTCAGCGACGGTTTGCTCGCGGTGCTGGAACGCCGCTGGCTGATCTGGCGCGACACCTTCACCGGTCAGGAGGCGCAGGATTGATTGGCCAGAGCCAACTATGCTGAAAGCGTCCATCCAGAGATTCGGCGCATGTGCGGAAGACTCTCGCAGTACCGCGGCATTCACGACTTTGTCGCGGTGCTGAGCATTCCCGATGCGCTGATCAATCACGTCGGCGACGCTGCGCTGGAGCGATACAACGCGGCGCCGACCACGTCACTCGCGGTGCTCCATCAACATGATCAACGCCTGTATGCCGACAACCTGCGCTGGGGCTGGCGCCCGCACTGGGCCAAGGACCGCGCGGCGCCAATCAACGCGCGCGTGGAGAAAGTCGCCCATGGGCCGTTCTTCCGGGCGATCTGGCGTCATCGGCTGATCGTGCCCATCGACAACTGGTTCGAATGGGTCGACGGCCCGGATAAAACCCGACAGCCGTGGCTGATCCGTCGTGCCGATCACGGGCCGGTTTTCTGTGCCGCCATCGGACAATTTCCGACACCCGGCAGCGATGGCCGGGAAGACGATGGATTCGTGATCATCACCGCCGACAGCGTCGGCGGCCTGCTCGATATCCATGATCGAAGACCCGTGGTCTTTCGCGCTGACATGGCTGCCGAGTGGCTCGACAGCGCCACGCCTGTTGAACGCGCCGAACAGATGCTCCTGTTTGAAGGCGAACCCAGTGATGCCTTCGCCTGGCACAAAGTCGGCAAGGCAGTCGGCAATTCACGCAATCAGGGTGCAGGGCTGATTGAAGAAGTGGCTTAAAGATCCACGTTCTCACGCGTCTACCTTGTAGTTGACGCAAGATCTTTACAGCTGGTGTTTCATTGTTGAGACAGCCCGAGAAAAACAGTCGTTTGAGCGAACCAACCGCCTGTCTGACATTTCAACCGTCATACATACATTTACATGCACTACGGATAGCATGCGCGCCGCATTTCCATTTGGCATACCAGTTGACCAAAGAGTCAGCAAAACCAGGAATCCCCTACAACTTTAACAAGCCTTGCAGAGAACTAAGTTGCGCGACGATTTTGCAATCAAACAGGCCAACGGCCTGGAGTGTATCTATCTGTCCATGACAGAACGCTTTCAACTCGACTGTTTTATCGGCCACTACATCAAGACCCGAAACCTGCGTTCAGTGCCGGACATCGAACGCGTCTTGCGCACGACCCTCCAGAGCTATCCCGGTCACCCGCCGGTGATGGTCAACGAGCTCAATGCATGGATCGACAAGACTCTGGGCTATCGGGCGTCACATCCGGACTTCCCGCACCTGGAAGACCTCTGAAAAAAAGAAGCCCCGCTGCTGCGGGGCTTCTTGCATGTTGTCAGAGTTTCACGTCAGGCCCGGTAAGTTCCTTGCCATCGTCGTGCTTCCACGTCTGTTCCTTGCGTTTCTCACGCTCGATTTCTTCTTCGCTGGGCTCGTCTACTTCATCGTCTACTTGTTCGTCTTCATCGGGACGCTTTTGCTCGGTCGTCATGTGCACCTCGCCTTGTCAAAAATAGTCATCCAACCAGCTTAGAACAGTTTTTTCCTGGCAACTTACAACCACCAGCGCAGCAAAAAGAAAAACGCCATGCTCAAGAGCATGCTGAGCAAGGTATTGCGGGTGTACAGCACCAGCCCGATCGCTACGAGCGAACTCAGCAAATACGGATTATCCCACTGCAAATTCAACTGTTTGTCCGGCATGAACACGATCGGCCCGCAGATCGCTGTGAGCATTCCCGGTACGGCAAACCCGAGAAACTGCCGTGCGTTGCTGCTCAAACGCAGCGGCAGGCGCGGTTCGAGAAACACGTAACGGTTGAGGAACACCAGAATCCCCATGCCGAAAATCACTGCCCAGACCATCATGCACGCCCCCGATACAACTTGTTGCAGACAAACCCTGCGGTCATCCCGGCCAGCCCCGACAGCACCAATGCCGAGCCCCACTGCCAATAGCTGAACAGCACCGAGCAGAACAGCGACACCGCCACGCACACCACGGTCGGCACGTTACGCACCACCGGGGTGATCAATGCGATGAAAGTGGCGGCAATCGAGAAATCCAGCCCCAAGTGTTCAAGCCCCGGAATGCTGCTGCCCAGCACGATGCCGGCCAGGGTGAACAGGTTCCAGGCGATATAGAACGTCAGGCCGACGCCCAAGGCGTACCAGCGGTTGAACTGCTGACGGTCATGCTGACTGGTGAGGGCGAACAGCTCATCGGTGAGCAAAAAGCCCAGGCCGATGCGCCAGCGCCCGGGCAGCGGCGAAATCACTGAGCGCATGCTCATCCCGTACAACAAATGCTGCGAGGTCAGCAGCAGCGTGGTCAGCAGGATCGAGAAAATCCCGGCACCCCCCTTGAGCATACCGATCGCCACCAGTTGCGCGGCCCCTGCAAACACGATGCTCGACAGGCCCTGCCCCTGTAACGGCGTGAGATTGGCTTCGATCGCCATGGAGCCGGCCAGCAGCCCCCACGGCGCCGTCGCCAGTGATAACGGCATGATCGCCGCAGCGCCGCGAAGAAACGCACGGCGCGGCATAAGTGAGTCAGACATAACGCTCTTCAACCGAGGAAACGGTCGCAGACTCTGCCAGCAAGTGCCCCTTCGTGGCTTGAACAATCTTGCGCACTTGCGCTAAATCGCCGCGTCCCGAGTCCGCTGTCGGCGTACCATGGAGGCCTTCACAACCACGTCAGGGAGACGACATGCTGTACCGAATCGCAGCCGACGGGCTGGTGCTGTTCCATCTGTCATTCATTCTGTTTGTGCTGTTCGGCGGGCTGCTGGTGCTCAAGTGGCCACGCCTGATGTGGCTGCATCTGCCGGCGGCTGCATGGGGCGTGGCGGTCGAGGTGTTGCACCTGACCTGTCCGTTGACCTACTGGGAAAACCTGATGCGCCACGCCGCCGGGCAGACCGAATACGCCGGCGGCTTCATCGAGCACTACATCTGGCCGATCATCTACCCCGCAGGTCTGACGCCACAGATCCAGTTGGCGCTGGGCAGCGTGGTGCTGGTGATCAACCTGCTGGTCTACGGGCGTCTGGCCCGTGCGTGGAAACTGCGCCGCGCCAGCCGTATTCCGTTTTAACGCGCGGCGGGTTTCAAGGTTTGCAGCCAGGCTGGATCCAGGCGCTTCTGGTCGATCTCCAGACCCAGTGCCTGCATCCGCTCCTTGTGCGCTTCGACTTCCCGGCGCAACTGCGCATGATCGCTGGAGTTACCGTCCAGTTCGTGCATCTGGGTCAGTCCCAGATGATAGAAGCGCAAGACCTTCATCGCAGTCGGATCGTTCTGTTCCACCGCAGCGGTCACCTGATGCATCACGTTGGTCACGCTCATCAGGCTGCGCTTGAGCCGCCAGCTATAAACCGCCGGGGCCATCCACGCCTGCTGCCAGAACTGCCCGCGCATCAGCGCCGCTGTCAGCAGGAAAGCCACGAACACCCCGCCGACATTGAACCGCAGGTTATCGCCGCCGGGCTCGCCGAACAGCGCCACTGCCGCCGTCGAAAGCACCATCGCCAGCACCAGGAACAGCACGGCAATGATCAACGTGCTGCGGCGGGTCTGCTGGCGAAACGTTGCTGGGTCCATCGGCTGGATCTCGAACATCAGGCATGACTTCCTTGAGCGATAAAAAGGGCAACGGAAAAAACTCGCTGCGCATTATCGCCTCTCTCGGGGATTTAGCTATGCTGGGGGCCCTTTTCATCTTTTCAGCGTCCAACGGGGACATGGCGGTACAGCGCAGATCGTGCCATCTTCATTCATGGATACACACTATTCGGATGCCATCCGCCTGGTTCAGGGATGACATCGTTTTAAGGATCATTGCATGACCCAACGACACGTAATCAATGCCTCGGTCAGCCCGAAAGGCAGCCTGGAAACTCTTTCTCAACGTGAAGTTCAGCAACTGAGCGAAGCCGGATCCGGCAGCACCTACACCCTCTTCCGCCAGTGCGCCCTGGCCATCCTCAATACCGGCGCGCATGTCGACAACGCCAAGACCATCCTCGAAGCCTACAAGGACTTCGAAATCCGCATTCACCAGCAGGATCGCGGCGTGCGCCTCGAACTGCTGAACGCCCCGGCCGACGCGTTCGTCGACGGCGAAATGATCGCCAGCACCCGGGAAATGCTGTTCAGCGCCCTGCGTGACATCGTCTACACCGAAAACGAACTCGACAGCCAACGCATCGACCTCAGCACCTCGCAAGGTATCAGCGACTACGTGTTCCACCTGCTGCGCAACGCGCGCACCCTGCGTCCGGGTGTGGAGCCGAAAATCGTCGTGTGCTGGGGCGGTCACTCGATCAACACTGAAGAATACAAATACACCAAGAAAGTCGGCCACGAACTGGGTCTGCGCAGCCTCGACATCTGCACCGGTTGCGGCCCCGGCGTGATGAAAGGCCCGATGAAGGGCGCGACCATCGCCCACGCCAAGCAGCGCATCCACGGTGGGCGCTACCTCGGCCTGACCGAGCCGGGGATCATCGCCGCCGAAGCGCCGAACCCGATCGTCAATGAGCTGGTGATCTTGCCGGACATCGAAAAACGTCTGGAAGCGTTCGTGCGTGTTGGCCACGGCATCATCATCTTCCCGGGCGGCGCAGGCACCGCCGAAGAGTTCCTGTACCTGCTGGGTATCCTGATGCACCCGGACAACGCCGGCCTGCCGTTCCCGGTGATCCTGACCGGGCCGAAACATGCCGCGCCGTATCTGGAACAGCTTGATGCCTTCGTCACCGCCACCCTCGGCGATGCGGCGAAGCAGCACTACGAGATCATCATCGACGACCCGGCCGAAGTCGCGCGGCAGATGACCGCCGGCCTCAAAGCGGTGAAGCAGTTCCGCCGCGAGCGCAACGACGCGTTCCACTTCAACTGGCTGCTGAAGATCGACGAAAGCTTCCAGCGTCCGTTCGATCCGACCCACGAGAACATGGCCAACCTCAAGCTGCACCGCGACCAGCCGCCCCACGAACTGGCCGCCAACCTGCGCCGCGCGTTCTCCGGGATTGTCGCCGGCAACGTCAAGGACAAGGGCATCCGCTTGATCGAAGAGCACGGGCCGTACCAGATCCGTGGTGACGCGGCGATCATGCAACCGCTCGACGCGCTGCTCAAAGCCTTCGTCGCCCAGCACCGGATGAAACTGCCGGGCGGCGCGGCGTATGTGCCGTGCTATCGCGTGGTGGCGTAACTCTCCCGCCCCCCCAATGTGGGAGCGGGCTTGCTCGCGAAAGCGGTGTGTCAGGCAACATTGATGTTGACTGAAACGACCTCTTCGCGAGCAAGCCCGCTCCCACAGGTTCTGGTGTGTGGCGCACAGGGTATTGCCAAGCGGAGTCCCCTTTGGGAGCGAGCCTGATCGCGAAAGACCACCCTCAACCTTATCCCGCCAATCGCGCCGCCAACGCCTTGGCCTGCAACGCCACATCCGTCACCGCCGTGCTCTCCCACCACATCCCGCGCAGCGGTGGCCCCATCGCGAACAATCGGCTGCCGGCCTGCCCTTCAGCGTCCAGCACCGCTCCGTCCACCGCCGCCGCAATCCCCAACGCCAACGGCCCCGGACGCACCAGCCCGCGCGCCAGCAACTGCTGCGGCAGCGGTCGCGCGACGCGGCGCCAGTCGTACTCGATACCACTGGAATTGATCAGCGCTGCGCCATGCACCACGCAGGTTTCTGCCTCGCCACGACGCCGAATACGAATGCTCACTCCCTCGCCCACCGCCGGCTCAAGCCCCTTGAACGACGCCGCCTGAATCCGCAACCGCCCCTCCTTGTGCAAGCGCTCCACCAACGTCGCACTCAACGGCGGCGAACGGTGATGATGACTCTCCCACCACGGCCGTACATGGCGTACGAATTGTCGACGCTGCACGTCAGTCGCCTGACTCCACAGCCGTCCGATATGAGCCCGCACCGTGTCCAGCGGCGCCTGCCAATCAATGCCCTGAGCGATCGCCTCGCGGCAATGCCTGCGCAGTTCACGCAACAACTGTCGCGGCGTGCGGATGCTCGGATCTTGCGCAAGAAAATCCATCCACGCCGGCGGTTGTCGCCGCACATGGGGCAACAGCCCATGACGGGAAAACACTTCGATCGGCCCACGATGCCCGGCCTGCTCCAGCGAAACCACCGCATCGACCATGGTCAGGCCGGAGCCGATGATCAGCACAGTCGACTGCGGATCGAGCTGGCGCATGGCCGCGACATCCCACGGGTCGAGCGCTGCGGCATTCAGGCCGCTGGACTCTTTCTGCGGCGTGCGTGCGGCGGGGAACATGCCCGTGGCGAGCACGGCATAGGCACCACGCAGAGTCTGCCCATTGTTCAAACTCACTTGCACCGAATCGGTATCGGTTTGCAGATCGACGACTTCGGCGCAGATGTGCTCGACCGTCGAACCGTGCTGCGCACCCACGACCCGCGCTTCGGCCAGACGCTGCTGTACATACACGCCAAACAATCCGCGTGGCGGGAACAGCTCACTGATCGGCACATTCTGCTCGGCAGATTCCGGCCAGCCACCGGCAGCGATGTGCGCGGTCAGCCATTGAGTCAGGTCATCGGGGTTATCGGGGTCGACACTCATGCGCGCTGCATTGCCGTTGAGCGTGTGGCCCAGTTCGACGGCGCTGTAGGCTTCGCCACGGCCAAGTTCGGCGCGTGGCTCAATGACCAGAATCTTGCGTTGGCCGGGCAGTCGCAATAACTGCACGGCCAACATCGTGCCGCTAAGGCCACCGCCGATGATCAGGATGTCTGCGTTCTGATTCATTCAAATCACCACATTACGCACAAAGCGCACCGCTACCGGCCCGTCATTGCGATAGCCGTGCGGCTGGTTGCTGGCAAACATGAAAAACTCGCCGGTCGCAATGGTATTGGTCACCTCTCCCACCGTTAACGTCAGGCAACCTTCGAACACGTAGATCTGCTCGCTCCAGCCATCGGCGTCCGGTTGCGACGGATAGACCTCCCCCGGTTGCAGACACCATTCCCACTGCTCGACCTCACGGGTGGCGGTGGCCTTGGACAGCAGCACCGCTTTGCTCCCGGGAATGGAACCTGCCCACGCTACTTCGTTGATGCGGCTCGGGTCGCGCGCGTCGGGTGCCTGGATCAGGTCGCTGAAGGCCACGTCGAGCGCTTCGGCAACGCGATCGAGGGTGGTCAGGCTGACATTCTTTTCCCCGGCCTCGATCGCCACCAGCATGCGCCGACTGACGCCGGACTTTTCCGCCAGCGCGGTCTGGCTCATGTCGGCAGCGTGGCGCAGGCGCCGGACGTTGTGACTGACGTGTTGCAGGACGGACGCCCGTTGGCTGGAATCTTTGTGCACTATATTGCTCACTCGGTGGGGTTGGGCAGTATACTGCGCAACGTTGGGCGCATTGTGCGTCCTGCCTTTTATAGTGCGCAAGGACATGACGTCAGTGAACAGCTCCCCCACGCCTCTTCGCTTCTCCCGTTTCAGCAAGGCCGAGTGCGTGCTGGTGCTGATCACCATGGTCTGGGGCGGTACGTTTCTGCTGGTGCAACACGCCATGACCGTCAGTGGGCCGATGTTCTTTGTCGGCCTGCGCTTTGCCGCTGCGGCCGCCATTGTTGCGCTGTTCTCCTGGCGCCAGTTGCGTGAACTGACCCTGTTCGAGCTCAAGGCCGGATCGTTCATCGGCGTGGCGATCATGCTCGGTTACGGCTTGCAGACGGTTGGTCTGCAAACGATCCCGAGCAGTCAGTCGGCATTCATCACCGCGCTGTACGTGCCCTTCGTGCCGTTGCTGCAATGGCTGGTGCTGGGCCGTCGTCCGGGGTTGATGCCAAGCATCGGCATCATGCTGGCGTTTACCGGTTTGATGTTGTTGTCCGGGCCGTCCGGGGCTGCGCTGAACTTCAGCCCCGGCGAAATCGCCACCCTGATCAGCGCCATCGCGATCGCCGCCGAGATCATTTTGATCAGCACCTATGCCGGTCAAGTCGATGTACGCCGGGTGACCGTGGTGCAACTGGCGGCGACCTCGGTGCTGTCGTTTCTGCTGGTGGTGCCGACCGGTGAAACACTTCCGGATTTTTCCTGGACCTTGCTGGTGACCGCACTGGGTCTCGGCGCGGCGAGTGCGGCGATTCAGGTGGCGATGAACTGGGCGCAGAAGAGTGTTTCGCCGACCCGGGCAACATTGATCTACGCCGGTGAACCGGTGTGGGCCGGGATCGTCGGGCGAATCGCCGGGGAGCGCTTGCCGGCGATTGCGCTGGTGGGTGCGGGGTTGATTGTGGCGGCGGTGATTGTCAGCGAGCTGAAGACCAAGGGTAAGGTTGTCGAAGAAGACGCGGAGCTGGAGCGGGAGACCCAAGGTTAATCCGCAATATCTTTAGTGCCTGACCCATCGCCTTCGCGAGCAAGCCCGCTCCTACATTGGAATGTATTTCAAATGTGGGAGCGGGCTTGCTCGCGAAAGGGCCATCCGTCACAACATCCCTCCCCCTGAAACAATGCCAAACCAAATTTTTCAGACTACTTTGTAGGATTCTGAGACATCCTCGGGTTTGGTAATCAGGTAGCTGGCACGTATGATGCTTCACAAACTTCCGCAGATTAGAAGCCTATGTCCCTGATAGTTCTACTGCTTCTGCCATTCATTGGCAGCTGTCTGGCAGCGGTGCTGCCACACAACGCGCGTAATACCGAATCCCTGTTGGCAGGTCTGGTCGCTTTGATCGGCACCGTGCAGGTCGCGCTGTTGTACCCGCAAATCGCCCACGGCGGGGTGATCCGCGAAGAATTCATGTGGCTGCCCAGCCTCGGTTTGAATTTCGTCCTGCGCATGGACGGCTTCGCCTGGTTGTTCTCGTTGCTGGTGCTGGGCATCGGGGCCCTGGTCTCTTTATATGCGCGTTATTACATGTCGCCGGACGACCCGGTGCCGCGCTTCTTCGCCTTTTTCCTGGCGTTCATGGGCGCCATGCTCGGGCTGGTGATCTCCGGCAACCTGATCCAGATCGTGTTCTTCTGGGAGCTGACCAGCCTCTTCTCGTTCCTGTTGATCGGCTACTGGCACCACCGCTCGGATGCCCGGCGTGGCGCTTATATGGCGCTGATGGTCACCGGTGCCGGGGGACTATGCCTGCTGGCGGGGGTCATGATCCTCGGCCATGTCGTCGGCAGCTATGACCTGGACAAGGTCCTGGCCGCCGGCGATCAGATTCGCGCACATGCTCTCTACCCTGTTCTGCTTCCTCTCATCCTCATTGGCGCGCTCAGTAAAAGCGCCCAGTTCCCCTTCCATTTCTGGCTACCGCACGCGATGGCGGCGCCCACTCCGGTTTCGGCCTATCTGCACTCGGCGACCATGGTCAAGGCCGGGGTGTTCCTGCTTGCGCGCCTGTGGCCGTCGCTGTCCGGCAGTGAAGAATGGTTCTACATCGTCAGCGGCGCCGGTGCGTGTACGTTGTTGCTCGGCGCCTACTGCGCGATGTTCCAGAACGATCTCAAGGGCCTGCTGGCCTACTCGACCATCAGCCATCTGGGCCTGATCACCCTGCTGCTCGGCCTGAATAGCCCGCTGGCAGCGGTCGCTGCGGTGTTCCACATTCTCAACCACGCGACCTTCAAGGCTTCGCTGTTTATGGCCGCCGGGATCATCGACCACGAAAGCGGCACCCGTGACATCCGCAAACTCAGCGGCCTGATCAAACTGATTCCGTTCACCGCCACATTGGCCATGGTCGCCAGCGCGTCGATGGCCGGCGTACCGCTGCTCAACGGCTTCCTGTCGAAAGAAATGTTCTTCGCCGAGACCGTGTTCATCAACGCCACCGCGTGGGTCGAAGCAGCGTTGCCGATTGTCGCGACCATCGCCGGTACATTCAGCGTCGCCTACTCGCTGCGTTTTACCGTCGACGTGTTTTTCGGCCCTACCGCCACCGACCTACCGCACACCCCGCACGAACCGCCGCGCTGGATGCGCGCGCCAGTCGAGCTGCTGGTGTTCACCTGTCTGGTCGTCGGGATCTTCCCGGCGCAAGTGGTCGGCCCACTGCTCGCGGCTGCCGCGCTGCCGGTGGTGGGCGGGACGCTGCCGGAATACAGCCTGGCGATCTGGCACGGTCTGAACGCGCCGATGATCATGAGCCTGATCGCCATGTCCAGCGGCATCGTGGTCTATCTGCTGCTGCGCAACCAGCTCAAGCGGGGCCGCTTCAAATACCCGCCGCTGGTGGGTCGCTTCAACGGCAAGCGCCTGTTCGAGCGCAGTCTGGTGCTGATGATGCGCATGGCCCGTCGGGTCGAACGACGACTCGGCACCCGCCGCCTGCAAATGCAACTGTTCCTGATGGTTTTGGCGGCAGTGCTCGCCGGCCTGATCCCGATGTTGCACAGCAGCCTGAGCTGGGGCGACCGGCCGAAGATTCCGGGTTCCATCGTGTTCGTCACCCTGTGGCTGCTGGCGATTGCCTGCGCCCTCGGCGCCGCGTGGCAGGCCAAGTATCACCGTCTCGCCGCCCTGACCATGGTCAGCGTCTGCGGGTTGATGACCTGCGTGACCTTCGTCTGGTTCTCGGCGCCGGATCTGGCCCTGACGCAACTGGCGGTGGAAGTGGTGACCACGGTGTTGATCCTGCTCGGCCTGCGCTGGCTGCCGCGACGCATCGAAGAAGTCTCGCCACTGCCGTCGAGCCTGCGCAAGGCCCGGGTGCGCCGCTTGCGCGACTTGCTGCTGTCGATTGCCGTCGGCGCCGGCATGGCGCTGCTGTCCTACGCGATGCTGACGCGGCAAACGCCCAACGACATTTCCTCGTTCTACCTCAGTCGCGCCATGCCCGAGGGTGGTGGCAGCAACGTGGTCAACGTGATGCTGGTGGACTTCCGCGGCTTCGACACCCTCGGTGAAATCACCGTGCTGGTGGCCGTGGCGCTGACCGTGTTCGCCCTGCTGCGACGCTTCCGCCCGCCGAAAGAAAGCCTGCAACTGCCGGCCCAGCAACGCCTGCTCGCGCCGGACGTGGTCACCGATCTGGTCAACCCGCGCAGCGCCAGCGACACCGCACTCGGCTTCATGATGGTGCCGGCGGTGCTGGTGCGCTTGTTGCTGCCGATTGCGCTGGTGGTGTCGTGCTACCTGTTCATGCGCGGTCACAACCAGCCGGGCGGCGGTTTCGTCGCCGGACTGGTGATGTCGGTGGCGTTCATCCTGCAATACATGGTTGCCGGTACGCAGTGGGTCGAGGCGCAAATGAGCCTGCGGCCGTTGCGCTGGATGGGCACCGGGCTGCTGTTCGCCACCGCCACCGGGCTCGGCGCGATGGCGGTCGGTTATCCGTTCCTGACCACCCACACCTGGCATTTCGCCTTGCCGCTGCTCGGCGAGATCCATATCGCCAGCGCGCTGTTCTTCGATATCGGCGTGTACGCCGTGGTCGTGGGCTCGACACTGCTGATCCTCACCGCCCTCGCCCACCAATCGGTGCGGGGTCACAAGACCGCATCGCTGCCCAAGTCCGTCGCCAGCAAAGGAGCCGTCTGATGGAAGAAGTCATCGCAATCGCCATCGGCGTGCTCGCCGCGTCCGGCGTGTGGCTGGTATTGCGGCCACGGACATTTCAGGTGGTCATGGGCCTGTGCCTGCTGTCCTACGCGGTCAACCTGTTCATCTTCAGCATGGGCAGCCTGTTCATCGGTAAAGAACCGGTGATCAAGGACGGCGTGACCCAGGACCTGCTGCACTACACCGATCCGCTGCCGCAGGCACTGGTGCTGACGGCGATCGTCATCAGCTTCGCCATGACTGCGCTGTTCCTGGTGGTGTTGCTGGCGTCGCGGGGCCTGACCGGCACCGACCACGTCGACGGCCGGGAGCCCAAGGAATGATGGCGATGACTCACCTGATCGCCGCACCGATCCTGCTGCCGCTGCTGACCGCCGCCATCATGTTGATGCTCGGCGAAAAGCACCGACCGCTGAAGGCGAAAATCAATCTGTTCTCCAGCCTCGTCGGCCTGTTCATTTCGGTGATGCTGCTGCAGTGGACGCAAACCACCGGCGTGCCCGGTTCCATCGGCGTGTATCTGCCGGGCAACTGGCAGGCGCCGTTCGGCATCGTGCTGGTGGTCGATCGCCTGTCGGCCTTGATGCTGGTGCTGACCGGGATCATCGGCGTCAGCGCCCTGCTGTTTGCCATGGCGCGTTGGGATGGCGCCGGGTCGAGCTTCCACGCGTTGTTCCAGATTCAACTGATGGGTCTGTACGGCGCCTTCCTTACCGCCGACCTGTTCAACCTGTTCGTGTTCTTCGAAGTGCTGCTCGCGGCCTCTTATGGTCTGTTGCTGCACGGTTCGGGTCGGGCGCGGGTATCGTCGGGGCTGCATTACATCTCGATCAACCTGCTGGCCTCGTCGCTGTTTCTGATTGGCGCGGCGCTGATCTATGGCGTCACCGGTACGCTGAACATGGCCGATCTGGCGCTGAAGATTCCGCTGGTGCCGGAAGCCGACCGGGGCTTGCTGCACGCCGGTGCGGGGATTCTTGCGGTGGCATTCCTGGCCAAGGCCGGCATGTGGCCGCTAAACTTCTGGCTGGTGCCGGCCTACTCCTCGGCCAGTGCGCCGGTGGCGGCGATGTTCGCGATCATGACCAAGGTCGGCGTCTATACCCTGCTGCGTCTGTGGACGCTGCTGTTCTCCGGGCAAGCCGGGGCTTCGGCGTTTTTCGGTGGCGATTGGCTGATCTACGGCGGCATGGCGACCATCGCCTGCGCGGCGCTGGCGATTCTCGCCGCGCAACGCCTGGAGCGGATGGCCAGCCTGAGCATTCTGGTGTCGGCCGGGATTCTGTTGTCGGCGGTGGGTTTCGCCCAGCCAAACCTGATCGGCGCGGCGCTGTTCTATCTGGTCAGCTCGACCCTGGCACTGAGTGCGCTGTTCCTGCTGGCGGAGTTGATCGAGCGTTCGCGTTCGGCCAACGAAATCCCGCTGGAGGATGAAAGCGAGTTGCTGCCGCGTCCGCAGGAATCGCTGCAACCGCCCAAGGGCATCAATCTCGACGATGAACAGAAAGCCGTGGTCGGCCAGGTCATTCCGTGGACCATGGCGTTTCTCGGCCTGAGCTTCATCGCCTGCGCGCTGCTGATCATCGGCATGCCGCCGCTGTCCGGATTCATCGGCAAGCTCAACCTGATCGGTGCGCTGCTTAATCCGTTGGGGCTGGGTACTGATGCGCCGATCTCGAACGCTGCATGGGCGTTGCTGGCGTTGCTGATCCTCTCCGGGCTGGCCTCGTTGATGGCATTCGCGCGCATGGGCATCCAGCGTTTTTGGACGCCCGAGGAGCGTCCTTCGCCGCTGCTGCGCAAGCTCGAATGCGCACCGATCTTCCTGTTGCTGGGGCTGAGTATCGCGCTGACCTTCAAGGCCGAACCGCTGCTGCGTTACACCGAGGCCACCGCCGACGCGCTGAACAACCCGCAGCAATACGTGATGGCGGTGCTCGGCACCCGCGCCGTGCCCAGCCCTGAAGCCAAAGCGGCGATGCTGGAGGTGCAGCCATGAAGCGCGTATTTCCGGCTCCATTGCTGTCACTGGCGTTGTGGGTTTTGTGGCTGACGCTGAACCTCTCCGTCAGCCCGGGCAACCTGCTGCTCGGTGCAATCCTCGGGTTCGCCGCACCGTTGATGATGCGCAAGCTGCGCCCGAAACAGGTGCGCATCCGCCGTCCGCTGACGATTTTGCGCCTGTTCGTGATGGTCGGTCGTGACGTGATCCTCTCCAACCTGATCGTCGCCTGGGGCGTGATCAACGCCGGTCGCCGCCCGCCGCGCTCGCGCTTCGTCAAAGTGCCGCTGGACCTGCGCGACGCCAACGGTCTGGCGGCGCTGGCGATGATCTGCACCGTGGTGCCGGGCACCGTGTGGTCGGAGCTGGCGCTGGATCGCAGCATTCTGCTGCTGCATGTTTGGGATCTGGATGACGAGGCGCACTTCATCCACCACTTCAAGACTGCCTACGAGCAGCCGTTGATGGAGATTTTCGAATGAGCCCGTTGCTGTCGAACGCGATTCTGCTGACGCTGTTCCTGTTCTCGCTGGCGATGGTTCTGACCTTGATTCGCCTGTTCAAGGGGCCGTCGGCACAGGATCGGGTACTCGCGCTGGATTACCTGTACATCGTCGCCATGCTGATGATGCTGACCCTGGGCATTCGTTATTCCAGTGACACTTATTTCGAGGCGGCGCTGCTGATCGCGCTGTTCGGCTTCGTCGGCTCGTTTGCGCTGGCGAAATTCCTGCTGCGTGGCGAGGTGATCGAATGAATGCTGAATTGTCATTGTGGGTGGAGATTCCGGTGGCGATCCTGCTGGTGCTCAGCGGGGTGTTTGCACTGATTGGCGCGACCGGATTGCTGCGCATGAAGGATTACTTCCAGCGCATGCACCCGCCGGCGCTGGCCTCGACACTGGGCGCGTGGTGTGTGGCACTGGCGTCGATCATCTGTTTTTCGGCACTCAAGTCCGGGCCGGTGATGCATGCCTGGCTGATTCCGATTCTGTTGGCGATTACCGTGCCGGTGACTACGTTGCTGCTGGCGCGGGCGGCGTTGTTCCGCAAGCGCATGGCCGGGGATGATGTGCCGGCTGAGGTGAGCAGTCGCAGGACCGAGAGCGGTAGTTAACTTCAACTTTTACGCTGCCTGGTCTGGCCTCTTCGCGGGCAAGCCCGCTCCCACAGGGGAACGCATTCCAAATGTAGGAGTGAGCCTGCTCGCGATAGCAATCTCCGGATCACCTCAAACCTCAGACCCAAGCCACCGCCAACAACCCCGCCCCCAACGCCAGACACAGCGGCGAATACACCCAGGTATCCAGTCGCGCAAACCGCGACCCCTTCACTTCTTTGAAAAACCCCACCAGATTCGAATCGCCGATCGCCCGGGCGAACATCAATAACGCAATCGCACTGATCACCCATTGCAACGCCTTGTGATGCACCGCCGGCATGCCCCAGCCGACGCGCATGCACACCAGCGCGGCGATCACCAGTAATGCTGCCGCTACCAGCAAGGTGATCCAGCCTGACGGTTTGAACGCCGGTCGCACCGTCACCACCAGTCCTTGCACCGGCACTTGCGGTACCGCCGCCACCGCCGCCCACTGCCCACCCAGCGCCCAATACACGTGTACCAGGGCGATTGCCGCGAATATCGTCACCAGCCATTGAGCCAACACAAAGGTCATGGTCAAGAATCCTTTCGAGGGATTTGAACAAAACATCCTAGTCGGCATTTTTTGAAGTGCACGACCGATCAGCGGTACGGTAAAGTGCCGCCCCATGAAATTCACCCGTTCCGATCGCTCACTGCTGGCCTGGATGCTCTACTGCTGCGTCCTGTTCAACGTGTTCGCCTGCAGCATCGGTCACGGGCAAATGGTCGGGATGCAGCTCAACGGCATCGGCGGGCAGTTCTGTACGGTCGACCCGGCCACCCAAGCGCCACAGACCAGCAATCCCAGCGAAGAACAATTGCCGACCCTGTCCAAGGCGTTCGGCTGCCCGCTGTGCTCGGTCGGCGGCGGCATGGGTCCGGCGTTCAACTCCAGCCTGACCCTCGCGGTTCTGCCCGAGCAACACAGCCCGCCGCTGGCGCCCATCGTCAGTGCCGACCTTCCTGCCCGCTTCACCTGGCCTTCGGCCAACCCTCGCGCCCCGCCGCTCGCCTGAGTGTCTTTGCCTTTTTGATTTTTCAGCTCACTGCGCCAACGCGCGGCGTTCGCCTGTGCGCTGATTCCTAGACAAGCATTCAGGATTCAACAATGAAACATATTCCTCTGCTGGCGAGCCTGTGCGGCTGCCTGTCCCTTAACGCCTGGGCGCAATCCACCGTGGATCTGGCGCCGATCACCATCGACGGCGAATCCACCAGCGAACCAGGCCTGAGCCTCGATCAATCCAGCGGCATGGCCTCGCGCCTCGGCTTGAGCGTGCGCGACACACCGGCCTCGGTGGCCGTCGCCAACCGCAACGACATCGAACGCCACGGCGCACAAAACTTTCAGGACGCCGCCAACACCCTGCCTGGGGTCAATGCCAGCGCGCCGCCAGGCTTTGGCGGATTCGTCTCCTATCGCGGTTTCACCAGCAGCCAGATCACCCAGATGTTCAATGGCGTCACCGTCTCCGGCGGCCTCGCCCGGCCGGTGGATTCATGGATCTATGATCGAGTCGAACTGGTGGGCGGCCCATCTTCGCTGATCAACGGCGCAGGCTCGGTCGGCGGCTCGTTGAACTACGTGACCAAACTGGCGACCCGCGACGAACAAGCCGCCGAAGGTCGCGTCAGCTACGGCAGTTACGACACCACCGAAACCGCGTTCGGCCTCAACCACGCGCTGACCGACCCTAGCGCCGACGTGCAGCACTACGCGCGGCTCGATGTCAGCCACAACACCAGCAACGGCTACATCGACCGTCAGGAGCGCGATGCCTGGAGCGTGGCGTTCTCGTTGCTCAGCGACCTCACGCCGGATCTGTCGCACACCCTGGCCCTGGAATATCAGGACGAACACGAAGACAGCCCGTACTGGGGCACGCCGGTGCTCAACCCCAAAGCCGGCGAGTTGAAGATCGACAAACACAATCGCTTCAACAACTACAACGTCGATGACGGGCGCTACGAACAGCGCACGATCTGGGTGCGTTCGATCATCGATTACCGGATCAACGACAGCACCACTCTGCGCAATACGCTGTATCACCTCGACAGCCAACGCGACTACCGCAACCTCGAAACCTATCAGTACAACGCCGACAACACGGCGGTGAACCGCTCCACCGCCTATCAAGTGCGGCATCAGGGTGAGCAGAACGGCAACCAGTTCGAGCTGCGCCACGACAACACCCTGTTCGGCCTCGACACCACCTGGTCCGGCGGTTTCGAGTACAAGGTCAACCAGACCACCAACTCGCCGTTGAATATCAAAGGCGCAAGCACGGTGGATCCGAACAACTACCGTCCGGGGCATTTCTACGACATTCCCGGCACCAACCCGACACTGATCAGCGACAAGACCAACGAGGTCACCACCAAGGCACTGTTCGTGGAAAACCGTCTGGCACTGACCGACAAACTGGCGTTGCTCACCGGCCTGCGTTACGACGACATCGACCTCGACGTGACCAACCACCGTACGGTGACAGCCGCCAACCCCAAACACCTCAAGCGCAGCTGGGAGCCGGTCACCGGGCGCGTCGGCCTGACCTACCAGTTCATCCCGTCGGCCAATGTCTACGTGCAATACAGTACCGCCGCCGAACAACCGAACGGCACGCAGGACTTCGATGTTTCCACCGGCAAGCAATGGGAAATCGGCAGCAAGTTCGACTACCTGAATGGCCGTGGCTCGGCGACAGTTGCCGCCTACACCATCGAGCGCAAGGACTTCGCTGTGACTGATCCGCTGGATCCGACCAGCAGCATCCCGGTAGGGCAGCAAACCTCGAAGGGCATCGAGATCGCCAGTTCCCTGCGGATTACCGACAAGCTGTTGGCCGAAGGCAACTTCGCCTGGGTCGATGCGCAGTACGATGACTTCACCGAAAAGAACGCCGCCGGTGCGGTGGTTTCACGCAAGGGCAATACACCGACCAACGTCCCGGATCGGGTCGGCAATCTATGGCTGACTTACGATTTTTCGCCGCAATGGCAAGCTGGGGTCGATGCGCGGTATGTGGCGTCGGTGTATGCGGACACGGCGAACACCATGACCGTGCCGTCGTACACGCTGTTCGGCAGCTTCCTCAGCTACAAGGTCGACTCGCACACCACCGTCACCGGCCGAGTGCGCAACCTGACCAACGAGGTGTATGCCGAGTTTGCGCATGTGTCGCCGGCTTACTATCTGGGTACACCGCGCACCTTTGAATTGGCGGTGCAGACGAAGTTCTAAAAGCCGGAAAGCTTCGCGAGCAAGCCCGCTCCTACAGAAAAACACGTTCCAATTGTGGGAGTGAGCCTGCTCCCACAGGAGAGCGCGTTCCAATTGTGGGAGCGGGCTTGCTCGCGAAGAGGCCAGCAGTCTCAACGTTTATTTCAGATCAGCCGCCACCTTCTCCGCCACATCCTTCGGCACCCACGCCTGCCACACCTCCGGATGCGCCTTCATGAAGGCCTCAGCCGCCTGCCGTGGCGCGGTGTGCTTCTCGCTCATCTCGGCCAACGCCTTGTTCAGCGGCTCGATCGGGAAATCCACCTTGCTGAAGAAATCCGCGATCTGCGGATACTGCTTCTGGAACGGCGTAGAAACCCCGATCGACAGCTTCGATGCCAGCGAACGGGTCGGTTTCGGATTGGGGTTATCGGCATCGGTCAGGGTCTTCCACGCCTCGGCATCGAACGGTGGCTCTTCCAGCTGCACCAGTTTGAATTTGCCCAGCAATGGCGTCGGCGACCAGTAATAGAACAGCACCGGTTTGCCCCGACGGATCGAAGAGCTGATCTCGGCATCCAGCGCCGCACCCGAGCCACTGCGGAAGTTGGTGTAGTCGTCCTGCAGCCCGTAAGCGGTCAGTTTCTGCTTGTTCACCACTTCCGAGGTCCAGCCGATCGGGCTGTTGAGGAACCGACCCTTGCTCGGATTTTCCGGGTCCTTGAACACGTCCTTGTATTTCTTCAGATCGCTGACACTGCGCAAGTCCGGCGCCAGCGGCTTGATGCCCTTGGCCGGGTCACCCTTGATCACGTACTCCGGCACCCACCAGCCTTCAGTGGCACCCTTGACCGTATCGCCGAGACTGACGACCTTGCCCTCCGCTTCAGCCTTGACCCACACCGGGCTGCGCCCTGCCCACTCTTCGCCAATGACCTGAATGTCATTGTTGGCCAGCGCGGTCTCCAGGGTGATGGTGGTGCCGGGCAGCGTATCGGTCGGCAGGCCATAGCCCTTCTCGACGATGATCCGCAGGACATCGGTGATCAGGCTGCCGCTTTCCCAGTTCAGATCGGCAAAATGAATCGGTGCCTGTGCCGCCGCTGCCGGCTGCGCGGCCGTCAGCACACCGAACGAAACCACGCTGGCGGCCAATAGCCGTCGAATTCCTTTCATGCTTTGCACCTCGTGCTGTTCACAGCAATAGCAGGATGGTCTGGCAGAAGACCGCAAGCCTCTGAATACTCAGTCAACTGACTGTAGCCGAGGTTCCTGCTTTTTCCGGGCCGCAATCCCGGCGAGGTTACGTTTCAGACTTTTCCTGCAAGCTTTGCAGCTCGCGTCTGACCATGCTGGCGTATTCCGCAGGCCGCAAGGTGTAGATCTGCGCTGCCACCCAGTTCAGCCACGCGCCGTGCAATTCGGCTTTGGCGTTGAACAGGCGCAAGGCCTCTTCACGTGCGCGGTCGAGGTTCTGCGAATGGAAGTCGGCGCGACTCACACCACCGATCACTCGCTGGCCTTGAACGTGATCAGTTCGCCCTTGCGCCACTTCGCCGCTTTACCGGTAACGGCTTTCAGGGTCTTGGTCAGGCCTTCCTGCAGTTGCTGGTGCGCGGCAAACACCGTCACCACGTTGTGGCCTTCCTTGAACAGGATCGCGTGGCCGTCCGCTGTATCGACAAAGGCGTAGTCGCCCAGGCCGTACACCGTGAGTTTGATTTCGCGAAAGCGGATGTCCATCTTGCCGCCTTCACGGCTGGGCAGCACGGCCGCGCTGAAATGATCGCCGACCTTGAGCTTGAGCCCCGGTTTGTCATCGACTACCAACGCACTTTCGGTGTCGATCTCGGCCACGTAAATGCCTTCGGCGTTCTGTTCGGTGATGTAAACAAAACGCGACTGGAACAGCTTGACCAGCTTTGCACGCAAATCACCCAACACGAACAAAGCATGCATATCGAGGTTACTGACTGCCAAAGAAACATCCCCACATCTGAAAAAGTACCCGGCGCCAAAACGCGCACGGCAAAAAAACGGCCAGGCCGATGCTGTTACCGAATGACTTCAGTACACCTGAAACAAGCGGAGCGCCCATACATCACAAGTTCGCAAGACTACTGGAAAGTCAGGCGAGAAACTTGCCTCGATGTTCGCCAGGCCTTGAAGGAAAAATCTTCATTGAAGCGCAACGAAGACTGACTACAAACTTTAGGGAAAAAACTGACGAAAAAAAGCCCTTTTCCGACATATCGCCGGTAAAAAATTGCTTTAGATAGGCACCTGTCGCCAACAGACACTGGCGATTCTAGAGCAGCGATGCTGCTTCCGACTACCCGAACCGACCTGTAACCGTCGGCTATCTCATGAAAAGGACTTCATATGTGCACTCTGACTCACTTTGCCCAGCCCTCCAAACCAGTCATGGATACGCCTTTCGTGCTGCACGGCACTGATTTGCCGGAACTTGCGCAATACGCACAAAGCGTTCAGACCCCACGATTTCAGGTGGTCCCGGCAGGTAACGCGTTCTTTCATATCAAGGAATCTTCCACCGGTCGTGTAAGAGGTTTCCGCGAAGACCATAACGAGGCGTGCGCCCTCGCCCGCTTGCTTGAATCACGGATCGAACTCTTGTCCAACGGTTGCCTCAGATAAAGAGCGAGCGACAGCGCCATTCCGGCACACGCAAAAGGAGTACACGATGGAACTGCCTGCATATGATCTGAAAACCCTGTTCGACCAACTGGGCCTGCCGTCGGAAAACGGGGCAATCGACGACTTCATCGAAGCGCATCCGCTGGACGCTAATACCAAACTGATCGATGCCGACTTCTGGACGCCACAACAGGCGCAACTTCTGAAAGAGTGGCTGCGCGCCGACGGCGAAGAAGCGGTGATGGTCGATGAATTGAACGTACGCCTGCACGACGGACGTTAATAAATGTCAGTGCAGGCTGTCGCCAGGCTCGGCCATCAGTTGCGCGAGCCAGGCAGCCTTGCACTCCTCCGCCTCGTCGCGACTGGCGAACGCGGTGCCACGCCGCTCACCATTGAGCAACACCACCCAGCAGACGCTCTGGCCCATCGCGCGCAATCCGGCGGGCACACCACTGCCAATCATCACCGCGACATCGACTCTGCACATACTGACCTCTCGACTTCATTAGCTACCTAACTAACGGCCATGTTAATGACTTCGTCGCAGAGGAAACAGCAACGCCCGTGCACAGATTCATTGCGCGAGCGGTAACAATCGATCAGCGCGGATTTTCCGGCTTGTAACCCAGGCGCAGACCGCCCCAATGCCGGCCCTTGACCATGATCGGCACCGACAAGTCGTGCATCAGCTCCCCGGTGTCACGGGTGTAGGTCTGCAGCAACACCGCCTGTTGATGGCTGCCGCAGCGGATCCCGGTGCGGTCGGCGAACTTGCGTTTGGTGCGGTTACCCACCGCGTCCACCTGCGCGTCACCGGTCAACGGCTGACTGAACGCCAGGTTGTGCGTCGGCACATAACCCTGCGGCGTGCAGGCGATGGCGAACACCAACCCCTCATGGCGCGGCAACAGGGGCTCCTGAATCGCCGGCAATACCTGATCGGTGTAGCGGTCGAAACGGGTTTGAAACTTCGCCGGTTGCGTCCCGGGAATCGGTTGATATTGACGGTCGAACAAATCCTCAAGACTGATCCGCCCCTGCTCGACATCCGCCTCGAACCGCGCGGCAATCTGACTCGCGCCCTCACGCGCCAGGTCATAGACGCGCTGGTGATAGTCATCCAGACCGACTTCGGCCAGACGCTCGCTGATGGTTTCCGCCTGCCCTTCCATCTGCACAGCGGCCTCGGCCAGACGCCGGGTCTGCTGATCGCTGATCGCCAGATCGCTGCGCATCTGCTCGATGGCCTTGAACAGGCTGTCGAGTTGTTCGCGATTGGTTTCCGCGCCACGGGCGATTTCGCCGACCTGACTTTCCACCCCTGCCGCCAACCGCGCGATGTTTTCCAGATGCTGACCGGTATTCTCGACCTGCTCGACACCGGTCTGCAGATCGCTGGACAGCTCGCGGATCTGCTCCACCACTTGCGCCGTACGCTGCTGAATGTCGGCAACCATCTCCCCGACCTCGCCGGTCGCCGAGGCAGTCCGCGCTGCCAGACCGCGCACCTCATCCGCCACCACCGCAAAACCACGGCCATGCTCACCCGCCCGCGCCGCTTCAATCGCCGCGTTGAGGGCGAGCAGATTGGTCTGGCTGGCGATGGACTGAATCACCAAGGTCACCCGTTGAATGTCGTCGCTGCGCAGGCTCAGGGCTTCGATCAGCTCACGACTGGCGTTGGCGCGTTGACTGAGTTGATGCATGCGCGCAATCGAATCCACCAGTTCGGTGCGCCCCGCCGCGCTGCTGTGATGCGCTTCGCTGGCGGCGTCCAGCGCTTCACGACTGAGCTGCGAAGTGGCGTGTTCGGTGGCGATCATCACTTCGGCGTTGCTGACAATCTGCGCCGCCGCATCGAGTTGCGATTCGAGTTTGCTCGCCAGTTGCTTGACGGAAAACGCCACACCGGCGGCTGACAGCGCGTTATGACTGGTGGTGTAGGAAAGATCGCGGGTGAGTTCGGAAATCGCGCTGCCGGCATCGACAGGCGCAGCATCAGGGGTGGCCCGCGAGCGCAGGCGCGGCAGCCAGACAATCAGCACCGCCAGCGGCAGGCCCATGTACAGCGACCATCCACCCAGCGTCATGCCGGCGAGCAACAGCATCAGGGCGATGCTTTGCAGGGTCGGAGCGATCCAGCGGTTTTTCGGCAACAGCACTGGTGCGGGCAAAGCCCCAACCAGAGATCCATCTCTCGTCATATCAACACCCCACGCTTGTTCTCATTGTTGTGACTGCATTAAACGCCACTAGAACGCCATTATCCATGGTCCGTTAGTCGTGGAGTCTGCAGCAGGTCAATGGAACGGCGCGCAACATATCGCAGACGAGCAAAAGCAAAGATCGCAGCCCCGTCAGCTCGTGTAGGAGCTGACGAAGGCTGCGATCTTTTGCAGGCGCCCCCGATTCAGGGGGCAGCCATGGAATCAGGCCTGACGCTGGTGCTTGTCGATCTGCTCGTGACGCTCTTGAGCTTCGATGCAGTACTTGGTGGTCGGGCTGATCAGCAGGCGTTTCAGGCCGATGGCCTCGCCGCTGTCGTCGCACCAGCCAAAACTGTCTTCCTTGATGCGCTCAAGGGCTTGTTCCAGTTGCGGCAGCATGCGCTGGTCGCGATCGATCGCGTTCACCAGCCAGGTGCGCTCTTCTTCAACCGAAGCCGCGTCCGCCGGGTCGGCCGGAGTGTCCAGGCTTTCGATGGCGATACGGTTTTGCTCAATGCGCTCGTGGGTTTCGACTTTCATGTTCTGCAACAGCTCAGTGAAGAAAGCGTGTTGCTCGGCATTCATGTAGTCATCTGCCGGCATGGCCAGCAACTTGTCCTTTGTCATTGATATCTCTATAAAAAAACGTGCATTAAGGCGAAATAGGGAGCGTTCCGGCGAACCGTGTCCGGTCGACGAAAAGGCATCGTTTATTGCAAACGCCACCCGGCACTCAATTTACGAAGGGGCGGCAGTCTAAGGCCCGTTTGAGGCCTCAGCAACTGTAAATACCGGGAATTTGTCCGACAACAGCCGTAAACAGCTCTGACACAGGCTTCATGGCGGTCATCGGAGTGCGTTTATAGCAAGAAATTCAGTCGAGCGGCTGTATATAGAAGACAAACGGCTAACCGCTGATGCCTCATCGCGAATTTTTTCTTCTCCCGGTGCATCGTTTCAGCCAAGCAGAACCCTAAAAGCCCTCCTAACATCAGCCACAACCCAGCACTTTGTGTGATTTGATCAGCCTGAAGGAAGACTTATGCCCCGCCCCGATCTGCCGGCCAACGACGAGCGCCCCCTCGCCAGCCCCCCGATCAATGCCGAGCGTCTGCTGCAACTGATCACCGACGAATACGACACCCTGCCGCGCCAACTCAAGCGCATCGCCAGCTACATGAGCCAGCAAAGCGACCGGATCATGGTCGATCGCATCAGCGACATCGCCCGGGAATGCGAGGTGCATCCGTCCGCCATCGTACGTTTCTCGCAGCGCTTCGGCTTCAGTGGCTTCAGCGAAATGCAGGCGCTGTTCCGCGCCGCATACACCCACAAAGCCTCGCCGGTGCACAACTACCAGCAACGCATCCGCAGCATGATCGCCAACCAGTCGCAGCAGGCCAGCGACGGCGACCTCGCCCGCGAATGCATTGACGCCACCCGCTCCGGCATCGAACGCCTGGGCCGCGAACTCGACGACGTCGCCTTCGAAAAAGCCGTCGACCTGATCGTCAACGCCGACAACATCTATGTCGTCGGCGTGCGCCGCTCTTTCGCCGTCGCCGACTACCTCGTTTACAACTTGCAACACACTCACAAGCGGATTCACCTGGTTTCCGGGCTGGGCGGCAGTTATCGCGAGCAGATGCGCAGCGTGCGTAGCGGTGATTTGGTCATCGCCATCAGCTTCACCCCCTACGCCAAGGAAACCCAACACTGCCTGCGCTACGCCCGCCAGCAACAGGCCAACACCCTGATCCTCACCGACAGCCACCTCTCGCCTTTGGCCAAAAACGCCAACAGCCTGCTGCTGGTGAATGAGGGCAGCGCACTGGCGTTCCGTTCGCTGAGCGCTACGTTGTGTTTGTGTCAGGCGTTGTTCGTGGCGGTGGCGTATCGGCTGGAATTGAATGTGGATGAGATTCACGAACAAGCCGGGTTTGACGACTGACATTTGCCTCAGGCTCGGCTAGGTTATGCCTTCCCACCGGTTCGACTTGAAGGAACGCGTCATGAAACTGATCGGCATGCTGGACTCCCCTTACGTGCGCCGCGTGGCGATCTCCGCCAAACGCCTCGGCATCGACCTCGAACATGAATCGGTCTCGGTGTTCCGCCACTTCGAGCAATTCCAGCAGATCAACCCGGTGGTCAAGGCGCCCACGCTGATCCTCGATGACGGCGTGGTCCTGATGGACTCCACACTCATCCTCGACTACCTCGAAGCCGTCAGCGGCAAAAGCCTGCTGCCGAGCGACCTCAAACAACGCGCCCACGCCCTGCGCCTGATCGGCCTCAGCCTCGCCGCCTGCGAAAAAGCCGTGCAGCTCTACTACGAACGCAACCTGCGCCCGGCTGACATTCAATACCAACCGTGGGTCGAACGCGTCGAGGGCCAACTCGCCGCCGCGTTCACCGCCCTCGAACAGGAACTGGAAAAAACCGGCCTGCCCACCGACGGCACCCTCACCCAGGCCGGCATCAGCCTCGCCGTGGCGTGGAGTTTCACCGACCTCGTCGTCCCCGACCAGATCGACACCCGCCGCTATCCGCACATCGCCCAATACACCGCGTACGCCGAAACCCTCGAAGCGTTCGTCAGCACCCCGATGACCTGACCATGAGCGCCACCGACACCGCCGCCCCGGCGTTAAAGGAAATCTTCAACGCCGAACGCCTGCAACATATCGCCAGCGAAATGAGCGCCGTGTACCCGGCGTTCAAGGCCAAGGCGTTTCTCAAGCACGCCAACCAAGGGCTGGCCGAACTGTCGGTGATGCAACGCATGGCCCGCGTCAGCGAAAGCCTGCACGCCGTGCTGCCACTGGACTACGAAGATTCCCTCGAAGTCCTGCGCGAACTCGCCCCCCGCCTCAACAGCGGATTCGTCAGCATGTGCCTGCCGCACTACGTCGCCAGCTACGGCGGCCACGCCTTCGATACCTCGATGCAAGCGCTGAAATACTTCACCACCTTCGGCTCCTCCGAATTCGCCATCCGCCACTTCCTGCGCAGCGACCTCGAACGCTCGCTGGAACTCATGCACGACTGGACCCAAGACCAAAACCACCACGTCCGCCGCCTCGCCAGCGAAGGCACCCGCCCCCGCCTCCCCTGGTCATTCCGCCTGGAAGCCGTGCAAGCCAACCCGCAACTGACCGCCGGAATTCTCGATCGGTTGAAGGCCGACGAGAGTCTGTACGTGCGCAAATCCGTGGCGAACCATCTGAACGACGTGACCAAGGAACATCCGGAATGGGTGCTGGACACGATTGAAGGCTGGCCACTGGAAAACAAACACACGGCGTGGATTGCCAAGCATGCGTTGCGCAGTTTGATCAAACAGGGAGATCTGCGTGCGCTGACGGTGATTGGTGCGGGGGCGAAGGCTGAGGTTGAGTTGCTGGATGTGCGGGTTGAACCGGCGGTGGTTCGGTTGGGTGAGGCGATTACGTTGTCGTTTACGGTGAAGTCGACGGTGGCGCATGAACAGCGGTTGGTGATTGATTATGCGATTGACTATGTGAAGGCGAATGGCGGGGTTTCGGGCAAGGTTTTCAAGTTGAAGACGGTGGAGGTGCCGGGGTTTGGGGAGGTGGTTGTAGGGAGGCGGCAGGTTATTAAGGATTTTACGACGCGGAGGCATTTTGTGGGGCGGCATGGGGTTAGGGTTTTGGTTAATGGGGAGGTTTTGGGGAGTGGTGCGTTTGAGATCGTTGCTGATTGATACCGCTAATAGATTCCGTTGATCTGGCAGTACTTGGAGTTACAGGGAATTACGGATAAGGCTGCTTTCGGCCAAAAGCTGTCGGTCAGAAGAGTCTAAAATATTGGGTGCTATTCAATTCGCCGGTCATGCGGCGGGTCAAAATTGACCCAGTTGGATAGCTTTATGACAGCATGAGAGGTTTGATAATGGATGTAACGGGGATTAACTGGGGCTCGGTAGCCGATTGGGCTTCTGCGTTCGGATCTGTGTCGGCAGCGATGGTGGCATTGTACCTGGCACATACGTCACAACGCGTGCAACTATCGGTCATTTGCGGGGTGCGGGTTATAGTCGGTGGCGGCGCGGCACCCGTGCACCTCGCGTCCATAATGGTAACCAACACCGGAGATAGACAGTTCAAAATTTCAAATATCTCTATTCAGCATGGACTTATTAAAAAAAAATATGGCGTCTTAAAAATAGGCGCTCCAACCGAGTACTGCGAAAGCTTGCTGCGCGTACTCAATGATGGTGACCAAGCGCATTTTGGTTTTCCGCTTGAATCTGAAACCAATTGGGTTGCGACAATGGGAAATGATTGTCTAACCGAGCTCGATATCGCCACTATTCGAATAACAATCCATTGCTCCAACGGACAGAGCGTCAAAATCAAACCTGAAAAACCGTTGCTAGACTTCATCCGAACTCGCATGCGCAAGCTTCAAAATAATGAGGCAAATACCTTATAAATCTATCGTCAAGTGCAAAAGACAAACAAACCAAAACGGCAATAAAATGACCAATCAAAAAAAGCAAATTAAAAAATCTAAGTTATTCATGGTAGGTGATGATGCGTCAGCCTAGTTCGGATTGGATCCGTGAAAGTATTTGGCTTCGCTGCTTTCGTGAGGTTATAGGGGAAGTCGCCTATCATCGGGGTTTGGATTCACTGAAAACTCGCACGCGAGAAAAATGGCAACCCGATGATAGAGTAATTTATTATTCAACTTTAGAGCGAGAGCGCAGGCTAGGCGCAGAGTGTTTTTTAATTAAAAACATTTATACTGGATTAGATCATGGTACAGCGGGTGACGCAACTGAGGAATTTTGGGTAGAACTATTGCAAGATCTGCTACCACAATATGAAGTCGTTCTTAAAGGTGTGATCGCTGGGACAGGCCCATTGATATCTCCTCAAATTGATATATTGATAGTGGACAAAAATTTTCCTAAAGCTATTTTTAAAACCAAGGTGTATCCGATCGAGTCTGTTGTGGCTGCTTTTGAATGCAAACTAAGCTTGCGTTTGCAACATATAAAAGATGCTGTTCATACGGCAAAGCTTTTAAATGGTACAAGCTCAAGTGATCCAATTGATAAAATACCAATTTTCTACGGCGTATTGGCCCTTTCTAGTGATATCGAAAATAAATACAAGCCTGCATATGAGTCTGTTCTCGATGCGCTTGCAAAGCATCACTTTGATTTAGGTCCATCACTGTGCATGGTCGATGCAGTACTTTCGCTTAATAGTTTTTGTTTGGCGGGAACTCGCACAATTTTTTGCTACGATGTTGATAATGAGCCAATGAACATGACTTTCGAAAGAGTATATGAATATCATGACGAAGGAGAAGCTAGGCCGGCAGATAGCGCCCTAGGGCTTTTCATTCAGAAATTATTATCGCATTTGGCGAAAAGCGACTCATCCCTTGCTAATACCCGGAAAATGTATGACCTATTCACCAGATATCCACTTGGAAGTAAGACTATAATTACTGAGGACTTATCAAAATATATTTCTGCAGGTCAAATTGAAAAAATTTCTAGATCACTATACCCCGAAGAAACGACTGTTTATTCTTTGAATATCTAGGTTTTTTCGATTACAGTGAAATAGGGGGCAGATCACCATTATTGAAATATTGTTTGCCCGCCTATTCCTCATCTGACTATCTAATATATCTAAAGCGCGATCGATAAGATCAGAGACTTGGCCAAAGAGCTTCAATATAAGCTAATTCAGCATCTATAATTGCCTGGGCATTAGCCATTATCCCATTAGACACAAATAACTTCGAGTTGCGAACATCAAGTACGCACAACCTATCCCTCTCAAGAGAAAGTGCCGACAATGACAATTCCAGAATGGAATGTACGAGATCAACTCTATTCTTAGCCAATGTATCAGCTTTTGTATAAAGCTTTATTACGTGTCGACGCCCATCAAATTCAACGCCCAACTCAGGATTAACAGAGATAGTGAAATTATGATAAGAATAGCTTCCTCTTGGCGGATTAAACCAAGTTATTTCTTTTCTTCCCCACCACTTCCTATATCCTTCAACCATCTCAGAATAATTTTCTACCTTATTGGCTGGTAAGGTTTGCAGAATTTCACCAAGCGAATCTTTAGACCTACCCAAAGAATGAATCTCAACCACCCCCTCGCGAAAACGACGATAGTAATCCGTCGCAGGAGAATAAGCTTCCCGGTTCTTGATTTCGCGAACCTTAGTGACCCGAGGAGTACCGGCCTTTGAAAAAACATCAACCAAATCAGTGAGCGACAATGAGGGCATACAGCATCCTTATAATAACAGCGAGGTTACTGAGAATGGCAATTATAAGAATGCTAGTCGCTCAAGGCACGATGTCAAGCGGAGTGACTACACTAGAAAACCTTGATGCAACAAAAAGCTTGAGGAACTGTTTAAGAATGCAATCCCCGCTACTCATTAGGCACGTTAGAATTGTGAGGAACGAGACTAGTACATCAATAGTGATCTGGCACCATTTTTACACCTCCCTATATCTCGAGAAAAAATTGTTGTAAGCCAAACAAATTCCTCAATATCAGATCCATTTTTTCCGTGACTTTACCCGCCCGACGCGGTTCCACCGCCAGTACGTAGAACCGTCTTGCCCTTTACATCTCCCACGGCGCTGTCTCCAACCCAGACCTTCATGTCGTTAGGTTCGGTAAACCGAGTTCGCACCATGGAGATTTAGGGTCGTTCTTTGCTGAAAGCGGATCGTTTGACTGGCACCCGCTGATCAACTGAACACAAAGCATCGTTGTAAGTAGTTTCATCAGATGACGGTTACCAACTCCCAAACGGAATGCCGTACTTATCGATATACCGCTTAGCCTTTTCGCTCACAGGATAAGCATATTGACCGCCGTTCTTGCCCAACTCAGGCTCCAGCGGCTCCAACTCAGCCTGAGCGCGAGCGACTTTAACTGGGCGCCGACAAAGGTCTCTCACCCACACCTGCACCACTCCACCCGGTGCGAGTCCCAAATAGACCGAGGCCATGAAGCGTGCCGTTTTCTCAGGAGTCTCCGGGCAACGCTGGTGGGTAGACGTCACCATCACCTGTCTGGCCTCCTCAGGAATATCTACCCAAACCCTGTAGGTTTTTTGTTCCGGTATCGATTGCCAGCGGACGAAGATGCGCTTGGGTAACCCTGCACCGATAACCGGTTTGCCTGTACCTCCGACACCAATCCAACCGCGCGCAGACTCCTTGCCATCAGTCGGTTCTGCACCACTGGCGTTCCCTCCCCCGGCACGTAGAACGACTTTACCGTTGATGTCCTCCACGGAGCTGTCTTCAACCCAGACGTTCATGAAGTTGGGTTTGATAAATGCCAGCTCCCACCAAGGATACTTGGGATCGTTTTCACCAGAGTTGGTGCTTGTGACATGACAACCAGTGACGATCAAGCCGCCCAACAAGGTTACGAGCATTCTCATTGCCAAAGCACCCAACTATTCAATTGCCACGACTACCAACTCCCGTATGGAATGCCATATTTATCGATATACCGCTTGGCCTTTTCACTCACCGGATAGGCGTAACGCCCTTCGTTCTTGCCTTGGCTCGGCCCCAGTGGCTCAATTTCGGCCTGTGCTCGCGCTACTTTGACCGGGTGATGACATGAGTCTCTTACCCAAACCTGCACGACGCCACCGGGAGCTAGACCTAGATAGACCGACGCCATAAATCTTGCCTCCTGATCGGGAGTCTGCGGGCAGCGCTGATTGACGGACGTCACCATCAACTTTCGTGCCTCCTCTGGAATATCTACCCATGCTTGCCAGGTTTTCTGTTCGACGATTGATTGCCAACGGACCCAGATGCGAACGGGCAGGTCTGCTCCCACCACCCTCCTCCCGCTACCGCCAACCCCACCTGTCCATCCCCGGGCTGACTCTGTACCATCTTCAGGTTCTCCCCCAGCAGCGGTGCCGCCGCCGGTTTTGTAGAAAATCCTGCCGTTAATGTCTTGAACAGAACTGTTTTCAACCCAGACCTTCATGTAGTCCGGCTCAATAAACGCCAGCTCCCACCATTCGGACTTCGGATCATTTTTGGCTGAGAGTGGATCAGCAGACTGGCAGCCGGTAATTACCAGCGCGCATAGCAAGGCTAAAAGTATTTTCATTACCAGAGTGCCCAGTCAGGTACGTGTGGATGTTGCACGCGAATCGAATCGGTCGTAGGGGCATTGATGTAAACGGCACGGATACCACTGCCATCTCTTCGCCCGAGAGGATGATTCCAATTTGCAGACATATGAATGTACTTGAGCTTCAGTTGTTTTTCCTCTTGCGGGGTGATGTTGTAATCACCTGCCAGAAATCGATCACACAGCGCACGAAGCTCAGTGGGAACTGCCAATTCTGGGGTATCAGGAATGTCGTTGAACTTAACACCCTTCTCTTTTGCAAGCTGGAGCATCACTCGCAGATATACCCTGGACAGCATGCCGCTCACTGGACGCTTGAGTTGCAAGGCCGCATAAACGCGCTTCTTGCGAGGACTAAGTCGATCCTGCCTATCGATTGGCAGAAGAAGGGGATCAGGGGTAACGACTTCCAACATTTCCGTAGGCCAACCTTTAGCTAGCCACTGATCTTTTATAGCCATCGCATCAAGGTAGATCGAAGTGGTAGAGACGTCGGTAAATTGCGAGACCTCAAGCGTTTGCATGGGACTGACAAGTACGCACTCCTCAACCTCATCGCGGTAGCCGCCGCCGATATCAGAATGGGCGCCTGGCAGCGTGATCTCCAAATGATCAGCTTTGACCCGACTCAAGGCGAAGTTCGCTCGGCACTCGTCGCGCGCAGAGAGTTGAATGACATCTGTGAAAAAACGTCGATCGAGGTACAGCTTAATACCCGTGGCGATGGGACTTTTCACATTGCCCAGATTTGACCAACCTGCAACTGACGGCACAGTGTCGAAAAGACCGATGAAGCCCATCCTGATACTACCGTTGTATTGCTCGACAAAGGTTCGGCTGAAAGCACGGGCATTACTGCGTAGAACGTCCCCTAGAGGACCTTGTTTTCCGCGTACGATTTCGTTGGCAAAGTGTCGAGCGGCAGCGGCGCCACGGCTAAAACCAAAGGTGTCAAACGTCAGAGAGGTAATTTCGCTATTGGGATGGCTATCCAAGACGTCCTTGATACGCAGCTTGATATCGGTAAACGAAAGCTGAACCCGACCAGCAACGCCAGTTTCTCCTCGACCAGTCCCCGCACCAAACGTGCTGTCCTCTTCTCCTGATCGAGTTCCGATCCCTTCGACATAGACCATACGAAACGCTTGCTTTTGAGAACTGTCTCCTTCGGCCTGTTGAGGTGCGAAGTACAGGTCACTCAATTTTTTAACATTACTGACGTCGTTACCGTAGCTGCTATCCGGATCACTCATGTACGGCTTGCAACTGGCATCGATATCCTGCGGCGCAATGGGATGATGAGCACCGCAGAGCAACCCCGCAGCGGAGTTGTTTGCGTTGTTACCAGTACCATCAAAGAAAACCCCAATCCTCAACGCAATCCCGATTTTCTCAGGCTCGCGCGCAGGTTCTTTTCCGTGCTTCTCATACTCAGCCCAACGCTGGGCATGAATATCGACGGGTTTGGCTTCTTCGTAGCGGTAGTTTTTCGGGGGGTTGGGAACGTAGCCACTCAATCCTTGATTCCTTGTTCTGATCCTTGAAGAACGGGCCGAAGGGTGACAGCCGAGGCTTGGGGGCGCAAGGCGTGGCTCTGTGCCAGCTCGATTGAAATTGCTGGGTGCGACGAGGGTATGGCTCGTCGCACGGGGTGGTTAGTGGGCGATTTCGACGTTGTCGAGGGCCTGGTTTACGGCGAGTTCGCCGAGCATGACGACTTGGGCGATGCCCAGTGCGGTTTTGCGGTGGGAGGTGTCGAGCATGGCGGCGAAGTTGTTGAGCATTTCGCTGGCGGAGCCGAGGGTTTCGCTGGCGTTGGCGAGCAGGGATTCGGTGTCGCACTTCGGGTTGGCGAGGTACATGGGTTCGGGTTTGTGGGGGCTGGCCATGATTTGGGTGGCCGGGGTGAGGTAGTGGTCGAGGGCGCGTTCGGCGGCTTCGTGGAGCTTTTTGGAATCGAGGGATTCGTAAGGGGATGCGAGGTCGGTTTCTGGCGGGTTGGGTGTTGGTTTGATCACGGTGAAACTCCTAGTTATTGAAGAGGAGCCTTCACCTTCGCTACCAAACGAAGGGTGGCGGCCACACGCGGGTTGGTAGACCGGTAACTAGGACCCGGCACACCCGAAGGTGTCCTGCGCATGGCCACCATTGAGCAGCGACCTGATGAGGTCTGCGAACGGTGCGCGATGCGACTAGTTATGGCGGGCTACCAAACCCGATCACTGTTTTTCAGCGACCGACAGACGATAGAACCCGCGCTCTAGACGCACAAGCCGGCGGATTCTGGCTTACTCGTAGGCGATGGCGCAAGGCGTTGTAGGGCTTCGGTGGTAACGGCAGGCTTCATATAAACATCCCGATTATTTCCTGTTTATCCGCCGGTTGAACGGGCTACCGATCCAGCACCCACCCCGCAATGATCGGAATGCACTGTTCAGTCCAAAAAAGTCATTTACGCACCTACCTCGCCATCGCCCGGCTCGCTAGAGTGCAGCGCTCTTTTCAACTGGCTGACGTACTGATGAATCTGTGGTTTCGATTGCTCTGCATGCTTTTCCGCCGACCGTGGCGCAAGCCGGTCAATGCGCTGGAATCCACCGTTATCCGCATGCGCGTGTGGCCGCTGGATCTCGATTTGAATCGGCACGTCACCAATGGTCGCTACTTCACCATGGCTGATGTCGGGCGCATGGATTTTGTGTTGCGCAGTGGCGCGTTTCGGGTGGCGTTGCGCGCTAAAGCGTTGCCGATCGTTGGCGATACCTGGGGCAAATTTCGGCGTGAACTGAAGCTGTTTGAAGCGTTTGAAATTCACAGCCGGATGCTTGGCTGGGACGACAAATGGAGCTTCATGGAGCATCGCTTCGTGAGCAAGGGCCGGGTGATCGGGGTGGTGGTCATGCGCGGGCTGTTTCGGTCGGCGAAAGGCACGATTGCGCCGGGTGAGTTCGTCAGGGAGTTGGGGTTGCCTGAACAGTCGCCGGAGATGCCGGAGTGGCTGACGTCGTGGTCGGCGAGTTGTGATCTGATGAGTCGTCAGCTTAGGGGTGAGGAGGTTTGAGTGATTGGGTGCCTGGATGATCGTGTTTATGGATGCAGCACGGTGTCGTTTGGGCTGGCGTCTTCGCGAGCAAGCCCGCTCCCACAGGTTCGCGGTCAGGCTCGG
>NZ_JARVST010000041.1:0-1313 GCF_030209055.1 Pseudomonas sp. lyk4-TYG-107 | reverse complement strand
TGTCTAGTCCTGAAATAGGTTTACACCTGTTTCAGTCTCAAAATGCCCGATGCACCGCATCGGGCGTTTTGTATTTCAGGGATAAGTGCGGCCGCTCCCGGTTGTAGATTTGCACCGATTCATCCACCATTTTCACTGCATCCGCCAGGTCTTTGGGGCGATGTAGCAAAAACTCAGTCTTCAAAATCCCATTTACCCTCTCCGCCATAGCGTTCTGATAGCAATCATAACCGTCAGTCATTGAGCACCTGATTCCATGCCGGGTATGCATCCGTTGGTATAAATCAGAGCAATACTGGGCTCCGCGATCTGAATGATGAATGAGCGGTTGATTGGATTTTCGCTGACTAACAGCCTTCTGCAGCGCCCTGACCACCGACTCCGTATGCAGGCTGCTGTGCACATGATGACCCACGATTTTGCGTGAGTACGCGTCTGTTATCAGGCTAACGTAAGCGACACTTTCCCGCGTTGGGAGATAGGTAATGTCTGCGACCCAAACCTGCTCAGGTCTGCTGGCTACAACTTGTTCCGGGCCAGCTTTGAGTAGGTTGGGGTGACGGCGGAAGCGATGATGGCTATGCGTGGTTTTATGATAAGCACGTTTGCGAGGAACCAGCTCTCGCGCCTCTCGCAAGATGGAAAACAGGCGGTCTCGACCGACACGTAGCGCTGTTGCGGCTTCAATTAGCATCAGGTGGTGCAGTTTGCGCGTCCCAAGCCTCGGCTGGCGCCGACGCTTTTCCAGAACGAATTCCACTACCTGCTGGTCTTGGCAAACTCTCGCGTCAAAGGCTCGGTTGCGCTTGTAATACGCTTGGCGCGAAATGCCCATAAACAGGCAAGCCCTGGTAATGCTCAGGTCTTGGATTTGCCCTTGCGAGAGGACTTGCCGGGTCGCTTTTTTACGATGGACACACCGTAATCATTTTTCAAGACGTTCACGACAGCTTCAAAGAACTGGGCCTTCTGATTGCTCAGCGCCAACTGTTCTTCAAGCTCTTTGATCCGCTGTTCGGGTGTCAGCGGTAGGTTGGGGTCGGTCATCGGCCTGCTCCGCAGCGCTCGGATTGAGGCGCCTTGGCTCCAGTCCTGTCGGCCATGCTTGCGTAACCAAACCAGTACCGTGGACCGGCCTTGAATGCCAAAGCGCCGTTGAGCCTCTTTATAACTCAACTCGCCTTTTTCGACTTGATCTACGACTGACAATTTAAAAGCTAGCGTGTAATCGCGCTGGCTCCGCCTTTTTCCGGTATCCATTGAATCCTCCTGAAGATTGGTCAGAAGGTGTAAACCTTATTCAGGACGCGACA